>JBOFZC010000030.1:0-99097 GCA_051654985.1 Rhabdaerophilum sp. | reverse complement strand
TCTGATCGAGCGTCTGTTCAGCAAGCTCAAGAACTGGCGGCGCGTCGCCACACGCTACGACAAGAGCAAGGAATCTTACCTCGGATTCGTCGCCATTGCCGCAGTCAAACTCTGGCTACCCTTTGTCCACGAAGCCTAGGAATACCCATCATATCCGCAATGACGAGCGGCTCAATGATATAACCCTTTCCATTGGTGGGAACGATCTGAGCGCCGTAACGCCGGTAGTCTTCCCATCGGCCGGATAGCATCATCCATGCATTGATGTATGCGAGATCTTCCAGACCTTCCACGAAAATGAGCTTGGGCGCGAAGAACATTTCATTTAGGTGGGGCTGCATCGCCTGGTGCAACTTGGCCATCTGCGCATCCGCTTTGAGCACTCCCTCTCCTAGGATGCTGGATAGCTTTGCAGCTAGGTCGTCGAAAGACACTGCTGAGACGTTTGAGTATTTCTTGCCGGCATCTCGGCGCACCATCCTGACGCTTTCAAAATAGCGGCCACTGACGAAATATGGACTGTGGGTCGAGACGACGACCTGAGCATTGCCGTCGGCAAGCGTCTGCAGCACAGTGGCAAGGTGCTTGGCCTGAGGCGGGTGTTGGTAGAGTTCTGGCTCTTCACACCCAAGAAGCAGGCGGGGTGCATCAGGATCGTCTGCGGCCGCCAACTCCTGAAGCAAGGCGAGTAGATATGAGCGCTGGAGCCCGTGGCCGAACCGCGCTAGCTCGCCCTCAAAGGCGCCTTCCCCCGCCAACAATCTCGCAATCGGCTCCTCAACTTGAACAGACTTCTTCACATCTTCAGCCCACGAGAGACGGGCTGTGGCCTCCGGGTGGGCCCATTCCCCTAGGCGTCTGCTTAAAGCCTTGGAGATATCGTCCAGCGCGCCCTGCTGATCTTTGAGAAGATCACGATACCGGGCAAGTGTCTCGTCCTTGAGCTTCTTGATCTCCTCGTCAAACTTCACCTTGGCCCGGACCGTGCGGGCGAGGATCTTCCCCAGCGCAGTGTTCTTGCCTTCCACATTTTCCTTCGTGGCATCCTTAACAGCAGGAACATATACCCACTGCACATGCTTCGCGAGGCGGTTAGCCCCTTTGCTAAACCCGTAAAACTGATCTTCGCTGGGAATAAGAACGCACTCTGCTGGGTGCGCTTCTTCATAAGCGCGCAGTGCGTCGCGCATCGCATCCTTGCTTGCCGCCCCTGTCACCCCTGGAACTGCCGCCCGAATCTTATCGAACTCAGCCTTGCAGTCAGCCGCGGACCTGCCACCGTTGTAGGCTTCAAAGTAGCTCTTGAACGCTTCCATGGCTCGACGCTGACCGTACTGACGGACAATCGCCGACCCCGTGATTGCATCAAAAGTTGCCTTGGCAGTAATTATGAGCTCGCCCTGACGGTAATACTCAGAAAACTCCGTCTGAGCTTCCGGTTTTAAGTCACAAAACGCAACAGTGATCTCAATCGGCTGAGAGGTATCCCGATTGTGGAAATCTTCTTCGTCAAGGTCGGTAGTACTGGTCGAGGTTCCATCAATCTCCCTGAAGAAGATGTTCAGAGCACATAGGATTGTTGACTTTCCCGCTCCGTTTGGCCCGACGAGGGACGTGAAGTTCTCCAATGCCACGGAGAGATCTTTGAACGACCGGAATTTCTGGATTCGGATGGTCTTGATTCGCATGGTTCCCCCCCTCCCTGAGTAGGATCGCTGAATTCGCAATTAGCGTCCAGAGAAGGCACGGCCTCAAAACAAATTGAGGCTTGCCATACGATCTATTTGGCGCTCGACAATGAGCCAGGCGGGGCAAATTTGACCACGAGAGAGGCGGGAATGCCCGCCGCGGGCTGCAGAGGAGTTGTCCACCTATTTCCCCGAGGGTTGCTCTCGGTAAAGTGCGAGATTTGCACCGTGAGACTGAGTTTGAATGGTCGGCTCGCAAGCGATCTCGATCAGCGGATAACGATCCGCAGCTAAGTGTTGAGTAGTGCCAGTTGCAGCTAGTCAGCTCCCCGGCCCCAATACTGTCATAGCAGAATCCCCTTCCCGCCCTTCATCGCCTTAAGCTTCGTGCCGATCAGCGCCATGAGGATGGGCCCAACGGAGAATTGTCCCTCACGCTTCTTCTCGGTCAGCGCCCGGAGATAGCCACCGGGGAAGCGCACGTCGTCGCCCTTCTGCAGGATCGCGGCGACGACGATCGAGGCATCGGCCTGCCCCATGGTTTCCACCGCATCGCGCCAGGCGTCCGGCGAAATCCCGAGCATGGCCCGCACCAGTTCCGCCGCCTTCAGGAATTCGGCCCAGCTCGGCGGGGAACTCCCCTGCCCTTCTCGGCCCGTGATGTAATCGACGATATCCGGGCAGGCCTCGAGCACCATCGGCAACGGCGTGCCGAGGCTCGGGCGGCCTGTCTCGATTGCGGCCTCCTCCCAATCCCTCTCCTGCCAGGCTTGAGCAGAGCCAAGGGTTTCCGGATCAGGCTGCCGCTCGTTGTTCCTTGCTTTTTTGAAAGCAGGTTCAGATTCGTAAAAGTCTGGTTTTGAATTCTGTTTGTGCCGCTCAAAATGGGACTCATTGGTGCTTGAATCCGATGATTTTGTGAAGAGTTCCAGATGCTTCAGGATCTCCGCCGCAAAGCCTTCGAGATCGGCGGCAATCGTCTCCAGATCGGCGTGGCTGGCGGAGCGCTTGAGGCTGCCCACAAGCGCGAGATAGTGCCCGTGCAGGCCCTGCCAATCGCCGGGAAGCGCCTCCTCCATGCCGAGCAGGATCATCTTGGTAATGTCGCGGCGCGCGAGCGTGATGCGCTCCCGGGCGAGCCTCAGCGCACGGCGCTCCGCCTGAACCTCGGCCGCGAGCGCCTCGAATTCCTCGGCGCGCGCCACCAGCGGCGTGAGCTCAAACCCGAAGGCGAGGCTCACTTCGCCACCCATGCCTCGCCGGGCGTAGCGCTTGCCGTTGGGGCTATCGCGGCGGATCACGATGCCCGCCTCAACCAGAGCCACGAGATGCCGCCGGAGCGTCGCCGGCGCGATGCCATGGGCGCGACTGCAGAGTTTCTCGTTCGACGGGAAGACGATCAGCGGATCGCCTGCCGTCAGCGTCGTCTCCTGATGGAACGACAACAGCGCGTGGAGCACGGCGATCGCCCGGTCCGGCAGGCAGAGCTTGTCCTTCGCCTCCGTGATTGCCTGAAAGACCTTCCATTTGTGGACGGTCTTTTCTGGTTCAACCGCCCTCGCCTGCTTCTGCGTGGCGATCAGGCCAAGCGAAAGCGTTCGCCGCCCGAAGGGCGTCGTAACCAATCCCTGTTGCGTCATGGTATTTGCCTCAATTAGGCAAAAGAATTACGCCCGCCGAAATGGCAGTTGTCCGCTGAGGACTCTTGACAGCGATTCGCGGAAGTGGGATTCTCAAGGTGCGAACTTAGAGAAGGGCTTCCGGTGGAAACGTCGGGGGCCTTTTTCTTTTGTCGAATTGTCCTTTCTGCTCGGGTTGTGGGAAATCAGCCGTCCAGACGGAGGTTAGGCATTAACTGCCCTGCCCGCCTTGCGCCTTATAGGTTTCGAATAGTTCCGGGAGGCGCGACTTCAGGAACGCACCGAACCCTCCAGTTTGGCTTGCATCGATCGTCAGAGAGATGCCGCGCCGCGTTTCTTTCACCGAAGCGACAACCTCTCCTTCGCGAGTCTTGATTGTCGAGGCTTCCTCAATCACGGTTTTTGGCAAAGCTGCTTCGAGCAGCACTGAAAAACGATCGTCAGACGGAAGCCTTTGAAATTCTGCTCGCTTGATTTGAGCCGCAACACGTTGCGAGGCTCCCTCGCCTTTCAAGGCTTCCACGAATTGGAGCCATCGCCCGCGCCCGATCTTGGGTGCTTTTCCAATCGCTTCGGATACGCGTTCGGGAATAGCCGTAGCGACCGCGATCAATTTCGACGCTTCCGCTCGATCGATGGTCAGTGCTTGTTGAACCACGGTGCGGCTGTAGCCACCCGCTTCCAGGCGAGCTGCAAACAGCGCCCGTTCGATAAAACTCAGATCTTCACGCGCAGAGTTTTCGAGCCCTTGAGCGACCACTAATTGTTCGTCAGTGAGCGAGCGGATAGTAGCTTTAACAGACACGCCAAGTTCGCGCGCAGCTCGTACACGACGATGACCGTAAGCGATTTGGTAGCGGCCGGTATGATCCGGATGTGGCCGGACGAGAACCGGCACCTCCTGACCTTGCGTCTGGATTGATTGCCGCAGCGCTTGGTAAGCAACATCATTTTCGGAGATAAAGCGGTCAATGACGGGAGAGGGATCAATAAGCGCTGTGTCTAACTCGACGACTGCGCCCTGCCCTATCAACTGCCGCCGCAACTCTTCGTTCTCGCGCTCAATTCCGGATAACGCGTCTTTCACAGCCTTGACCGAGCCAGAGGCCACACGCGTACTGTCAGCCGCGACGTTGTCAGCAGACAACATGCCTCCGACAGGCCGTGCAAAAAGACTACGGATATGGTCGGTACGCTTGTTCATCGACCCCAGACCTTTCGGATCAGATCAAGAATTTCGCTGTTGACGGCATCCACCGATTCTAAAGCGCGGTCATAAGCACCACGCCCCACGAGACCCTTCTCAAGCTCATAAAGAGATTGCTTGGTGAGACCCGCATTCGCGATCGCGGTCGACTTCCAAGCTGTGGCACGCAAAACGTCATCGCCAAATAGGTTTCGGAGAAGCGCTACAATCTGGGTCTCCGGCACATCGTTCGGGTCGTGACGTGTCACGACATAGCGGATGAAATCATAATTCAGCGCACCACCGGCGTCCTCGATCACCGACATCAGGTCAGAAGTCATAAGGAGAAACTGGGACATCGATGCGACGTCCACCATCTGGGGGTGAATAGTGACCAGCAGCGACGTCGCTGCATTGAGCGCGCCCATGGTCAGGTAACCAAGCTGAGGCGGACAATCGATGACCACGACATCAAACTGATCCTCAACCTGCCGGATACAGGCGTCGACGCGGCGGAAGAAGATATCGCCCCCGCGCAGCTTTCCCTCGATCATCGCTTGCGGGGTGTTGTGTTCGAACTCCATGAGCTCGAGATTTCCGGGAACAAGCGAGATGCCATGGAAGTAGGTGGGACGGATCACCTCGGACATCGGGCGCCGATCCTGATCATAACGCAGCGCACCGTAGAGGGTCTGCCCCTCCCCGATCTCAAGCTCGGGCTGATATCCAAACATTGCAGAGAGCGACGCTTGCGGATCAAGGTCGATCGCTAGGACCCGGTGCCCCTTGAGCGCTAGAAATTGCGCAAGATACAAAGCGGTTGTGGTCTTGGCTGAACCACCTTTGAAATTTGCGACAGCGATGACCTGAAGCTTGTCGTTGGACCGGCGGGCTGGAAGAAAGTCCAACGCTTCACGCGGCCGTGCCTCGGAGAGATATTGCCGGAGCGCCATGACTTGATCGGCAGAATAAGAACGTCTGCCGCCATGACCTGTTGCAGGCATTGGCCCCAATCCGTCCAGCGAAAGCTGCCGAAGGTAGCCGTCCGACACTCCAACGATCTTTGCCACTTCCCCTGATGAAAATGAGCGCAGGCGTTTTTTTGCTGTCGGCGGAAAAAGAGACTCATTCAACGCTGTCAGTTGCGCAGAAAGAACCTGAGCCTGCCGCGAAATCCGCGCAAGCGTCTCACCTTTTTTCCGCTGCACCGAAGCTTGCGCGCCCACCTAGTCTCTCCTCAAACGGTTATTTGCCGTCAGACGGCGAAATACCGTTTTAGAAAAAGACCTGATTCCTTCGATTTTGCAAGAGAATAAGGGTTAACGAATTCTTACCCGAATTCCACAATGATTGGCATGTTGTCCGCAGACAACAAAGGCCGCCCACCTTGCGGCGGGCGGCCCGATCTCTCACCTCAGTGGCGAGAGCGCTTCGCCGTGCTGCGCGGACGGTTCCAAAGGAGGTCGAAACCTCCATCGCGATTGACCACCAGATTGGCGAAGATGGGCTTCGGCAGGCTCGGGTCATCGATACGGACCTGATGGTATTCGCGGCCGCTTTCGCGGGCGGTCTTGGGCCATGCGGCGCCGAGTTCGATATCGCCGGCGTAGAGGCGGAAGGAGGGTGCGCCCTTGCTCTCGCTTTCGACCGGCTCGAAGGTCGCCTGAGTGTCGAGGGTCAGGGTCTTGATTGCGCCCTGGAGGAAGCCGTCCTTGGCCAGAGAGAAGGTGCCGATCGTCGCCATGTGAATTCTCCATCTGTCTTGAGCTTCAGGCTCGCATCCATCGCGTTCCTGATGGCGATCGAGAGACCGGTGGCGAAGCGACCGGCACCCACCGGGCCGAAACACAGTGGAGGACGGGAAAGACGGAGAAATTTGTTTCGCGATGCAAAGGCGGGCTTGCCTGCCGGCGGAAATTTCTTCGGATGGCCCGTTGCCTGGTCGAAGCGAGGATGCGCAGCAGCCGGCCTCCGGTCAGATCCGCCCATCACGGACGAGAGGGACTGTGCCAGCATCTCGGGACAGGTGGTCAAACAACATGGCGCCTGAGGCTCGCCTTCCCTGCCAAGGACTTGAACTCTCCGAGTGCATTCCCCCCCTGCCCTCAGGCATCTGGGGTCGCTGTGGCGAAACGAAGAGGAAGCAGCGGCCCGACCAACCGACTGTGTGTCACGGCAGTGAGAATACCAGCCTGAGCCATGATCCAACGAGACGCCGGCAGATCCAGCATTAGGGACCGATCCGCACCAGCCACCCCTGCCCTGCTGGACCCAATCAAGCGAGGTATTCGCAAACGGCCTTCGCCCTTATCGGGCCAACTCACATCGTCAGCAGACCAGCATATTGACCGGTGAAGATCTGCTCGCCGATCACGATGGGCGGGCTCGTTCCGTTGGATTTCGAGGCCTCAGCGTCGAGCGCATCAGATTTTCGCTCCCGTGTACGTCCGGGATGGCGGTGCCTTTAGGGTATTTGCCGATGGGCTAGACCGCAGCTTAAACACATGCGCAAGGAAGGATAGGAGTGCACTCACGAGAGCGCGCTTCCGCCCTCACTCAATGCGACAGGCAGCGATTGAGAAGACGGCAGCGCTAAGCGCCGCCTGCCCCGCACTTCCAGACCGGGATACCGAGCTTGCGCGCCTTGTCGCCGAGGTTCTCGACGATGCCCGAGCCTGGGAACAGAATCAGGCCGATCGGCATAGCTTCGAGCAACTGATCGTTCCGCTTAAAAGGCGCCGCATTGCGGTGCTTTGCCCAATCGGGCTTGAAGATCACCTGCGGCACTTTCCGGCTCTCGGCCCAGCAGGCGGCGATCCGTTCGGCTCCACGCGTTCCGCCCCCATGGAGCAGCACCATGTTCACGTGCTTGACGCGAGTCTTGTCGAGAATATCCCAGATCCGGCAGTGATCATTATAGTCGGCCCCGCCGGCAAAGCCGATCCGATGGCCCGCAGGGACAAGCACGGTTGTCTCAGCGACCTTCCGTGCGTTGATGAAATCACGGCTGTCGATCATGGCTGACGTCAAGGCGCGATGATTGACCATAGAGCCGGTGCGGGGGCGCCACGTCGAGCCGGTTTCGACAGCGAAGAGATTGGCAGCGCAGTCCCGAAAATACTCGAAGGCATTACGACGTTCGATGAGCGAGAGACCGAGAGCTGTGAGGCGCTCCAGCTCGACGGAGCGTACCTCCGAGCCATCCTGCTGGGCTTGTGAATTTCTCTGGGCGATCTCGTTGTCATCGAGCAGGCGACCCATGCGCTCAGTCTGGCGGTGGAAGAGATTGACGAGGCTCCAGAGAAGATCGGGCAGATCCGGCTCAAGGCGCGTTTCGGCAAAGAGACCGGTTGCCGCTTCGAAGATCGTCGCCAGCGCGAGTTCAGCGGCCTCAGGTGAGGGGAGGGGGCTCGGATCGCCCTCTTCCTCCAGTGGCCGATAGCCATGGAGCTGAAGCTCATCGAGCAGGTGGGCCGAGGGCGAAGCCATGGTGACATCTGCCCTGTCGTCTCTGAATTCCTGATCATCCAACATCGTCGCGCCTTTCGTGAGATTGCCCCCGCATCCATGCAGGGCCTTGACGGGCGATAAACGGACGCGAGGAGCAGGGCGGTGCATCCCCAGGGGCCTCATGCCCCGCAGGGACCGCAACGAAGAGAAGGACAGCGCCAGCTGTTGCACCGACCTGAACCTTGTGGCCCGATCGACCGTCTCTCCAAGGCCCGGGATGCGGGGCTTTGGTACCGAAGAGCGGAGAAGGAGAGCAGGACGGACGGGAGACGGCAAGAGGTTAACAAAGTGTTAACGCTCTCATGCCACCAGTAGCTCTGGCCATTGCCTCCGGAGGTTTGCCGCGGGCGCATCCTTGCCGAGGAGACGCAGGTCAGCGTTGAAGTCCTTCAGCACCGGTCGGAGGATCGTGACCGCAATCCCGCGCTCGTCTGCACGGCTCGCAAGCTTCCGGGCTGCGCTGATACCAGCTGGGTCATTGTCGCGGGCAATGAGCAGAGATCTTACCCATCCCGGCAGTATGAACCCGGCGAGATGAGAGGCCGAGAGCGCGGCGACCATTCCGGTCGAAGGCAACATGGCGGCGAGCGAGAGCACGGTTTCGACCCCCTCACCAATCAGGAGCGCCTTGGTCGGGCGTTCTGGATCATCATGGCGGAGCCAGACACCGTGGCCATGGATATGCCCCAGAGAGCGCCTGGGATCGTCAAGGACGGCCTTCCGGCCATTGGAGGCCAGCCAACAGCGCTGAATGCCTCTGGCCCCTCCTGAAGCATCCCTGACGGCTGCGAGCAGGGCAGGGTGGAAGGTAATCTCGCCGGTCATATGGTTGCGATACTCCAGAGTCGGGTGAAATCGGAGATCAGCGGGGTAGGGTAGGGGCAATTGCCGAAGGCTGAGGTAGGTCTCGGCCAATGTGCCGGACAGCGGCCTGCCTTCGTCCCAGATGCGCCTCGCGATCACGGCTGTGTCCACTCGCTTGATGAACGGAGTTCCGCGGGCGTAGCCATCTCTGGCGGTGACATCTGGTTTTCCAAGAAACCGCCTGGCCTCGGCCAGCGTTTCGGCAAGGCCGCGATGTCCCTCCCTTGCAGCAAGGAGGTCCAGAAGATCGCCATGCTCGCCGGTCGCGGCGTCCTGCCATTTGCCCCGCGCGCCTCTGCCGTGCGGCGGTCCGGTGAGCCTGACGAAGAGCGAACGCCCTCGGTTGTTTCCCGTATCACCGACGATCCAATATCCCCCGGACCTGTGTCCATTCGAGAGGTAGTATCGGCAGAATTCCACCGCGCACTGCGCCAATTGGATGGCGAGGTCGCGCGCGGGAGACCCAGCGCTGGAATGTTGTCGTGACATCGCATTCACCTCAGGCAGCGTTGACACGTGCCGAAGGCACGATGCGGCGGAGGGGGTAGAGGTCGAAAAGGCGGCCGAGGATTTTGGCCGCATCATCGCCCACGGGCACAAAGAGCCGGAGCTTCCACGCGATGATCTCGGAGATCAGGCCAAGGGATTTCAGGCGCTGGACGTCGAGATCCGAGAACCCCACGAACTCGATCCTGTGCCGCCCCATCACCAGCGAGCGCTTGAGAGTCAGGCCATCCCGAAGGATGAGACCGGTATTGTCTCGGATGATCGTATCTGCAGCCTCCGGTGCTGAAAGGGCAGGGGCCTCGGACAGAAGCGTTTCCTTTAATGCCGCAGCACTCGCAGGCGAGACGAGCCTCCCGATCAGTCGCTGGCCGCAATCGGTCTGCAACCGATAGACCCGCGTGTTCTCCGCCGGAAACTGCTTCCAGACCGGAAGGAGCAACCCGACAACCATATGGAAGCGTGTCTCGGTGAAGGGCGGGATCTCGCTGACTTCGGTTTCCCAGGCTGAACGGAAGTTGACCTCGTCAGTCTCCCGCCATTGAGACTTCTCGAGCGCCTCGATCGGCATGACCTCCCGCGCATTAGGACGGATCAGTCTGAAGCGACGCATCACAGAGCCGTCATCCTGCATCAGGCTCGTCGTCGGGATTACGAGCGCGGCCCGTCCGGATTGCCGGTTGAGCATTAGCCGCGCTCTCGGGTTGCCATCGCGCTGGGCGAGGACTTCTTCGCTCGTCGTGATCTCAGTACGGTCCTTGCGGAGAAGCGTCATAAGTGACGTCGTGGCACCACTCGCCTGATGGGTCGCAATGACCTTCTCTTCCTGAACCATGAGGCTCTCGGCACGAACGGTCTCGACCCCGATATCGAAAGTGCCGGATTGCATGGCACCCTCGATCGCTGCCTCCATCAGGCTCTCGAAGACGTCGAAAAGCTGGTTCTGGAGCGCGATCGGCAAGGCGAGGATGCGATTGAGGAAGGTCGTGATGGGCGGAAGCTCTTCCAGCAAGCTTCCATCCCGATCTGTGAGATTGAGCCCCGTTGCAGCCTCGAATCGCGCAAGCGAGCAGGCCTCGACCTTGCCGGCATAGATCAACTGATAGAGTTGACGGAGCGCAAGGCGGCCATAGACGGATTCGAGATTGTCCTCGGCCCGGAACATGCCCTGGCCGCCGGTCTGGCGCTGTCCGCGCGTAATCGCCCCAAGCGTGTCGAGACGTCGGGCAATGGTCGAGAGAAACCGCTTCTCGCCCTTCACATCACTCGCCACGGGCCGGAAAAGCGGCGGCTGTGCCTGATTGGTCCGGTTGGTGCGCCCAAGCCCCTGAATCGCGTTATCGGCCTTCCAGCCGGGTTCCAGCAGGTAATGGACGCGCAAGCGCTGGTTCCTAGCGGAGCGCTCGGCGTGATAACTACGGCCAGTGCCACCGGCATCAGAGAACACGAGGATCCGTTTCTGATCCCCCTGAAACGCCCGGGTCTCCCCGAGATTGGCGGATGCGGCCCGTGTTTCGACGCAGAGCCGCCGGGATCCATCAGGATTGGTCTTGGCGACGATCCGCCGCGAGCGCCCCGTCACCTCCGCGACCATATCCGTCCCGAAGCGCTGAATGATCTGATCAAGCGCACCCTGAACGGCAGGGAGCGACGCGAGGTGCTCGATCAGCCGATCACGCCGTTCGAGGGCCTCACGCGATTGGATGGGGTTACCGTCCTCATCAAGGGCAGGTCGGGACTGAAGGTTCCCATCCTCATCCGAATAGACCTCGAAGAGTTGCGTCGGGAAGGAATGGGCGAGGTAATCGAGGACATATTCCCGAGGCGTGATATCGACCGAGAGATCATTCCATTCCGCTGTCGGGATCTCGGCCAGGCGGCGTTCGAGCAAGGCCTCGTTGGTCGAGACAATCTGGATGACCGAGGAGTGCCCCGCTTCCATGTCGGCCTCGATCGCCTTGATGAGGCTGGGTGACTTCATCGCCGTGATAAGGTGGGCGAAGAACCGCTGCTTGTTCGACTCGAACGCCGAGCGCGCGGCGGACTTCGCGTTCTTGTTGTAGGATTTGCCGCCTTCGCCGGTAATGTTCGACGCCTCAAGCGCGGCATTGAGATTGTTATGGATGATCTCGAAAGCCGAGGCATAGGCATCGTAGATCCGGATCTGCTCTGACGAGAGCGGATGCTCCAGCATTTCGACCTCGACGCCGGCATAGGAGAGGGCGCGGGCGGTGTAGAGCCCGAGGGCCTTCAGATCCCGCGCCAGCACCTCCATGGCCGCGATCCCACCGGCTTCCATCGCCTCGACAAAAGCCTCGCGGGTGGCAAACGGCATATCTGTTGAGCCCCAGAGCCCAAGGCGAGCGGCATAGGCGAGGTTCGAAACCGTCGTCGCGCCCGTCGCCGAGACGTAGAGCACACGGGCCTGGGGCAGCACATTCTGGAGCCGCACGCCGGCACGCCCCTGTTGCGATGCCGCCTTATCGCCTCGCTCACCTTTTTCAGCCGCAGCATTCGCCATCGCATGGGCCTCATCGAAGACGATGACGCCATCGAAGCTTGAGCCCAGCCAATCGATGACCTGCCGAAGGCGGGACGCCTTGATCGTGCCATCCGGGCCCTGCCGTTCGTCCGAACGCAACGTGGCATAGGTCGTGAACAGGATCCCCTCGGGAAGAGCAATTGGCGTGCCCTGCTTGAACCGGGACAGTGGGACGATCTGCAGCTTCTCCTGCCCGAGGGCGGACCAGTCGCGCTGGGCATCTTCGAGAAGCTTGTCGGATTTCGAGATCCAGAGGGCCTTTCGCCGGCCCTTTAACCAATTGTCGAGCACAATGCCCGCCACCTGGCGTCCTTTGCCGGCCCCTGTGCCATCACCGAGGTAGAAGCCGCGTCGGAACTGCACGGCCTTCTCATCGTCTGCCGCTGCAGCTTCCAAATCGTCCATGGTCTCATTCACGCGCCAGTACCCCCCAAGATGCTGGCCATGTGCCTCTCCCGCATAAACAACCGTCTCAAGCTGGGCATCCGAGAGCAACCCGTCGGAAATGACTGTTTTGGGCAAATGTGGGCGGTAGGAGGGCTGGGGAAGCGCCACCGATGCCATAGCGGCGGATTGCACCAGCACCGTGGGATGCGGCCTGGCGCCCTCGATCACAATCGATTGGACAGCGTAGGGCTCGTAAAGCCCAGCTTCGATTTGCTCCCCGGGCGAAGCCACCTCTTCCCTGGGTGAATAGTCGAGCTCGAAGATCTCGGATGGTGCGGCCTCGGACTGTAGCCCAGCATCGACCGCAGGGGGCGAAACAGTCCCTACAGCTGACGAGCCATGAGGGGAGGGGAGTGTCGAGCCGATATTTCCAGATGGATCCTCGGCTGCTGGCACGATCGGAGCCAAATCAAGAGGAGGAACCGAGTGTCCAGCGGAGATAGGGGAGGTTGGTCTAACGGCCGGACGCCCCTCGGGCCTACGGGCCTTCCGGCCGAAAGCGCTAAGGCGAGATGAGGAACGCGGCGCCAGTACCTCTACGGGCGAAGCCACAAGCGGAACCGGGGACGGCATTTCCGTCGACGGCGCGCGCGCCGGAACATGCTCTTCGACGAAGGCGAGAAGTTCTCGCAGATTTGCAGCCGGCGGAAGTGGCACCGGGAATTTCGTAGGGTTTGACGCCGGCACCTTGTCAATCACTGTCAACCGGCTCTCGACATCCGTGCCATGGCGCCGGAAGAACCCGCGTTGCAACGCGACGGTCGCCCACAGCGTGGACGTTTGCTGCAGCTTCTCAAAGGCCGCTCGCCAGCTTCGGCTGTAGGGAGAAAAACTCTCGCCCGTGATCGCAACGAGCCGACCATTCGGCTCGAGGCGCGCAAGGGCGGAGCGGATATGCTCGAACGTCGCTGCAGCATGTCTGCCCGCGATGAGCGGCGATGCCGAGAATGGCGGGTTCATCAGGACAACACTCGGGCGCAACGCTGGATCGAGCCGATCGTGGATCTGCGCGCCATCAAGCCTGGTGACCGAAACCTTCGGAAACAAACCCTTCAGCAGCGCATGCCGATCTTCGGCCCACTCGTTGAGCAAAAGCTTCGCGCCTAGGGTTTCCGCCTGAACCGCGAGCATCCCCGTTCCGGCCGAAGGCTCGAGCACCAGATCATCGGCGGAGAGCCTCGCGGCAAGCGCCGCAACAAACGCCAACTCCACCGGCGTCGAAAACTGCTGCAGCGCCTGCGAAGTTTCCGAGCGGCGGGTTTCGGTCGGAAGGAGGGCACCAAGACGCTCCAAGATCGAGAGGGTTTCGGCAGGGGAGCGCCCGTTTCCGCCAATAGAGGTACCGTACTGGCGCAAGAACAGGACCTGGGCCGCCTCGACCGCCTCATAGGCATCCTTCCAGGACCACAAACCTTCGGCGTCCGAACCGCCAAAAGCTTGTTCCATTGCGCCGCGCATCAGGCCGGAATCGACTTTTCGGCCGGTTGAAAGGGCTCTGAATAGGGTCTGAGTAGCCGCCAGCAGGGCAGCAATTTGACCGGGACGGACTAGGAGGTCAGACGGAATCGGCGCAGCAAGCGCCACGGCAGCAGGAGGGGTCATTACAAGTCTCCGGATTGGCAGGAACCAGCCCGGAAAACTCTCTCTTCACCTCCCGGGCTTCAAAAACCCAGGGACGACCCCTTACTTCACTTGATGAAACTCAGTCATGCTCAACGGCCGCATTGGGGCCGGAAGCGGACTGGCGGCTGGCGTTATTGCAGCTGGCCCAACCGGACTTTGATTGGTCTGAGTTCTGCCAGCTCAAAGCAAGTTATTGGGAAACAACAGCCCTGCTAAGGGTCAATATTGGCGACCTCGAACAAACGATTAGTTGCTTAGATCCGCGTGTCATTGCTACGTAGAGGTTAGGTGCGTCCAAAGCATTCGCATTCAAAATAACAGCAACCTCTGCCTCAAGCCCCTTCAGGAGGAGGGTGCTGCCAACTGCCCTTTTGGGGAGAGGCCGGCCCACAAGGCGATTCTGTTCCCGCATGCGAATAGCTGCCTCTTGGAAAGTTAAGCCTTCCGTTCCGTAGCAGAGATGAAGTGCCTTGATGCAGGCGCGTAGAACAGCAGGACGGTGTGGTGTGACACCGCCTTGTTTCCCGATCTCGACAAGAACATCGACGGCTCGTCGATGCGATGGGTCACGAAGAAACGCAAGCGCCATCCCCTCGACCTCGGTCGCTTCGCTTCTCGCCGTGCCACGCTGGAGCGAAGTGACGCGCTGGAGGAGATCCGCCGCGCCAACGTTTCGCATTACACTTTGCGCAAACTCAGCGAGTAGTTGAAGGGCTTGTGGCGACACCGGATCGAATCTTTTGGCGAAGGCAACAAGGTCTTTCAGATCGACCGCTTCTACCGTCACTGCTCCCGGAGTCTGGCTCGCGAACCGTCGCTGACTGTCAGGGCTCGTGCTCTCACCGATGATCAGCACGCGACCGTCGACGCAGGGTGACCGGACCCTTGCTGCTTCAAGGCGTTTCTTATGGTCATTCGTTCCATCGAGATGGACCCACGTCACTCCCGCGGGCGCAGTCCCGAGATCAATCGGGTCTCCTCGCAAGAGTCTGCCGCGGACCTCCAGAAGCCAACGCCCAAGCGGTTCAGCTCCCGCGTTAATCCACCGCCATGGCGTCGTGAGTTCCCCTACTAGCGGGAAGTAGTTGCAGACTTGCTCGTTCCACTTTGCTAAGTCATCGCCACCGAACCCGAAGATCGCCTGCATGGGATCGCCGAGCACACAGGTCGGCAACGTTTGTGCCGCAAAGCCGACAACAGCGTGTTGGCGGATCGAACAGTCCTGATACTCGTCAACAATGAGCCGCGCATAGCTCGCCTTGAGCACGTCAGCGACGTGGCCTGCCTTCAACAACTTTGAGGCAGCAACCCTGATGTTCGGATAATCCGTACCCGGGCTGGCTAGCTTGAGAAGATTTGGATCGTGTCCGCTGCGTTTAGGGAACGTCGAGATGAGCCGCATTGCCCAGCCGTCGATCGTCAAGAGCCGATATGCCTGCGACGGTACGCCCGCTTTGTCGAGGCGGCCTCTCAAGGCGACGACGCCAGCATTGGTGTGAGTCAAAACGAGGATGGGTTTGTCACCGCTGTGCCGCGTCAGTGCCTCAGCGATCATGTGTGTCTTGCCGCACCCGGCCGGCGCTGTCACTGTCCCCCGGTCGACCGCGAGCAAGTCGATCTCAGGCATCGGCATTAGCGCTCCACGCGAAGATGCTCTCAACAAGGTCGCGGAAGCTGGCATCCGCTTTTGGCAAGTCCGGGCCAATAATGTCTCGCGCCACGTCCTCCATCCAAGTGACCGACTTGAACCACCCGGCGCGTTTTGTGCGCGCCGCTGTGCCAAGCGCCGCTCTACTTTCCGTGGTGACTTCTCCTGCTTCTGTCTCGGTCAGGATCGCCCCAAGGTCCTTTGCATTCTTGCTGGCTGATTTGATGTGCTCGTTCACCAGATCGTGGCCATGAAGATCGATCGCACGAGCCACAAGTTTTCTGACCCCATCTTCAGACAGGCTTAAGAAGAGCTCGTCTTCCAATGCGCGGCCGTCACGCCAAGCAATTACTTCGCCGCCTTCGGCGATAAATTTGCTTTCAATATCAGGTGTCGGCTTCTTGTCATCGTCGCGAACGACGGCAACCTTGTATCCAAGGCCTTGGAAAGCTCCTCCTCTTTCGAAAGGCCGGTCAGAATCGCCGCCACCGCAATCGACTAACGCGACTCCCCGCGCTGTGATGGCTTCCTTACCTTGCGCTGTCCTGTATTGATCCAGCCCTCGCACAAGACCGACCTCGCTTGCGCCTTCGCAGACGATCACCGAAGGCGCGAGGAAAGCATCTGGATAGAGCCGGATCGTGCTCTGGACACCGTCGGCGGTGCCGACGCTCAATACGTCTTGGCGGTCACCAGACCGTCGTGCCACGAACAACTGGCTGCCGGAGAGCTCGCGCAACGCGACGGGTGAGTGTGTCGTCATGAAAACTTGGAGTGGCGGCGTCTTTTCCTTGGCACCGAGTGACCCTAGAAGGCGGATAATGCGGTGCGGTTCGAGCCCATGTTCCAGCTCGTCGATAAGGATCACTGTCGACTGAGAGGCCGCCTTTCGCTGAAGCCCAGCGATCAGCAGTCGGGTAGACCCGATGCCCAATCCCCTAAGCGGTATACCCCCCTCATCATGCAGCGAAATCGTCCCGCCGCTGAACGATACGGAGTGGGTGTCCAGCATCGCTTTGATATTCTCACCTATCGGGATGCCTAGTTCCTTGGCGGTTGCCGCTACGATCATCAGCGTATCACCAAGTTGCCCTTGGGCCTCTTCGCCGAAGGCCGCCCGGGCATCCCTTGCTGCCTTCGCAAGTGCGGCCGAAGTATCCGCACGCTCTTCCGATACACGGTTCAGAACCGAGCCGCGCCGCCAACCTAAATGGTAATCGGCCAGCGCACCGATCCTCGTCGGCGCCAGCCTGATGCGGTCTCCCCAACTGAGATTTCGGCCAAGGCCTTGCGCTTCCGCCCTCTCCGACACCAGCGTCCAGCTCGGCTCTAGATCGCTGGCGACCGTCAGCCGCAGGCTTAAGACCGTTTCGGCGTCTTTCTCTGGTTCATCCTCGATTTTCTTGGTCGCTGGGTCGAAACCACGGACGAACATTCCGTAGGTGTCGATGTTCTTGAGTCCATCCTCAAGTTCGCCCAGCGTCACTGTGATCGTGACCGGCGTCTCTACGTGTAGCTGATGGAAGTCCGCGTCAGTGAACTGGATGTTTCGACGCGCACCCAAACAGAAGTCGATGGCATCGAGAATTGATGATTTCCCACTGTCGCCAGGACCTATCAAGCAGTTAATGCCGGGAGATGGATACCAGACGAGATCCTTTATCCCTCTGAAGTGCTTGATCTCAACCGCGCGTATACGAGTCAATTTGTGCCTCCACAACTAAATGTTGCCACAATATGGCGAACTTCGTCTTTCATTATGTGGATTGATCGGCGTCTTATCGCCGATTCCGAGAACTCGGTGCCGCTTCCATTTCATTGCTCGACCGCGCCTCCTGCAACAGGCTTTTGAAGTTCGGCAGGCAGGTGCATTCAAGGGCGCGGTCGCGTCCGATCAGAGCCACGACATCATCGCCGCACTCCGATGGGATGCGCATCCGCCCGTATCGAAGTGCCAGATAGACGACGTCTGCGGCCAGTTTCTCGCCGAGGCTCTTTATGACGCTGATGTGTCGTAGCAGATCAAGGGACCAGGCGGGCGCGTCGCCGTTCATCATCGCCACGGCGCGGGCGCGGCCCTTTCGTTCATCGATGACGGTGCGGAAGCCGCGATGGGTGGCGATGGCAACCGTGGCCGCTTCGCCGTCATCCAGAGAGGAGGGGCCACCGGAAAGCCTCGCAAACAGGTTGCCCTCCGCTTCGGTCATGCCGATGATGGTGACCTTGCCGCGTCTAATCATGTCATGGAGGAAGCTGAGTTCCCCGTTCCTCCGGCTCGTCTCGTGCTCCAATTCGCCGGCGACGATGTCAGCAACTACGATTTCATTTTGAATTGCCGACAGCACCCGCTCACCGTATGTGCAGGCGTGCAGGTTCACCAGAACGCTCGTGTCGAGTACCAGCGGCCTGTGGTCATCAGCCAGGGAGCTTGAGAAGGTCATCCGTCACGTTTTCCTCAAGCTCGATCTGGTCGATCAGCTCGCGCACCTCAACGCGCCGCATCCTCAGTAGCTCCGCCAGCTGCCCTTCCGACATGATGCTACGCTTCCACGCCGCATGCGCCATGAGGCTCATTCTGTGGGAGATTGGTCGGTTGGCATCTGTCTTGGCCATGTCGAGACGAACGGCGGCGTCTCCTAGTACTTCACGCGCGTGATGGTCCTTGATCCCGCCCTTCGTCTTGAGCCATTCCCACGTGCCCTTCTTTAAAAGCTCCAGCTCTTCGAGTCGACGGACGCATGCCTCGCGGGAGATGTTGTACTGGTGGGCCAGCAGAATGACATGCCGACGGGTAAGCATGTCCGCGCCAGCCGTCAGCTGTTTGAAGCACTCCGAGAAGCTCTTTCGAGGCGTCACGAAGGCGCGGCCGAAAGCATTCGCATACCGCTCGTCCCGCGAGAAGAACTGCTCGTCATCTTCCAGAACTTCGGGCACTCGGCGCGTTCCGACGAAATGCCCGATTTCATGGGCAGCAGACTGGATGCGCCGTTCCAGCGGATGATTCGCGTTGAGAAGAATGCATGCGCCGACGACCTCGTCATACGCGAACAAGCCTGCGACTTTTGACGTCGAGGACAGGCGTCGCTGGTACAGGCGAACGCCGAGATCGAGTTCGATGACGGCAAAGATGTCGGCAATCGGCCCTCCACCCAGGCCGAGCCAATCACGCAGCTCCTGCGCATGCTTCTCTGCTAGCTCTATAGCGTCGCCGTCGTTGATCCCTTTCTCGGGCGGATAGTGGCGCCTCCGCTCGACGCCGAGGACGTTTTCGAGTTCCACTTCAGCCTTCACCAGGTCATTGAGAAGCTCGATGGCTTCCAGCGTATGGTCGTCTTCCGTCTCCCGCATCTTGCGAAACCGCGGCACCAGATCGGTATGAACGGCTTCTCGACGCAGAAGCGCGTTGACGGAGACCCCGTAGTGCCGCGCTAGTAATTGTAGCTCCTGTATGCGAACGCGCCGCGTGCCCTTTTCGATGGAGACCAGTGTCGGGCGTGACATGCCAATTACGTCGGCCGCCTCATCCTGGCGAATGCCCGCATTCTCTCGAGCCAGACGCAGGCGCCGACCTATTTCCTGTGCGCTCAACTCATTCAGATCGGCCATGACGCCCTCCCTTCGTCCAGCTTCTGAGGAAGCTTTTTTCTCCTTGAGCGGCCATGAAGCCGCGCCATTCCTTCGCGTGCGTCAGCAACATGGTCCTGAGTTTCTTCAACACGTCGTCCGGTGGCTCCCCCATCGCGCGCGCGATCTCGAATGCGTGAACCTTCAGATCTCCGTCGGACCGGTCCGCCAAGTCAGCCAATTGCTGGAGGTGCCGCGCGCCGACGCTGCCATACTCGGCCATCGACCGGCTGAGTCGGACCTTTTTCCTGCCCGGCAGCGCATCCTGAAACGACGGAACCGTCAGATCGGCGATGACATAGGTGTCTTTCGGCTCGTCTATCCTTGCCGCGTGCATACTCATCCGGCGAAGCAGACAAGCGGCGCAAAGGCCGCACTGCCGCAGCTTGCCGTCCACCTTCGCGTTCCAGCGCTGCTGCCAGCACGAGCGAGTATCGAAGAGTTCCTCGACTGCCTTATTCGTTGCAAGCCGAAAGGCAGAAATCGTCTCGCCTTTCGTGTTCCAGAGGCGCGGTTGCTCATAGCGGACTTGATGGCCGAGCAACGCCCTGATGAACCGCTCCATTTTGCGAAAAAAGGTCGGATGATTGCGATAGTCGGCATAGACGTTGTGCAAGGGCAGTAGCACCGGACCCAGTGCACCCTGACCGCTCTCAGGAACGACAATTCTAGTCAGTCCCGTTAGATGCGCGGCAATAGCCGTCACGGCGGCAAACTTGAATCCGCGCGATCGCACACTGCTTTCCCGGGCGGAGGGGACATCGACACGGAAGGGGATCTGGTCGAACGGCTCATCACCCGCCTTATGGGCATGACGATGTTTGGTAACGCGGACGCAAACGGCATCGCGCCCTATCCCAGACACCTTGGAGACACAGCGCGAATCCAGTCCGTCGCTGTAGGCGATGACGAAGCTTTTTTCCGTCCCAAACGGGAGCAACCGCTGCCGCGCGCCGAGAACGCTTGCTCCCTGCCAGGGAACAAAGGTGAAGTGCCACTCGTCGCCGGTCAGATGCCGCAACGCAGCACGAAGGCTCGCCTGCACCTCGGGTTGTTGCCACGTAGCCCATTCGACAACGGGCACCGTGATGTCAAAATCGCGCGCCCACTGGCTGATCCGCCTTGCCGTGCGGCGATCCGAATATTCAACCGCTGCGCTTATGACCAGAAGATCGTGGTGGATCGGTTTCCATCCGTCATAGGTGTAGGTATCCAGCGCATCCGGGACAAAGGTGATCTCCCGGCCGATTTCAGCGATGATCGTTGATCGATGCTGGGATCGCACCTGCCGTCGTCCTGCCTCGACGACGCACAATCTCAGGCCATAGTGCTCGGGACTAGTCACTTGGGTATTCACAATCGGACCATCCCATCATCGACACCGTCGCTCTTGCCGAAGTCGCTCTCGAAGGCGTCCTTTCGACCTTCAATCAGTGCGGTGCGGACCTTCCCGTAGTCTAGGGCGTCGAAGGCGACATCCACTTTTCTACGCGCGTTGTCTGATGCACTCCGGCTGATCTCACCGTCTTCGTATGCGCGGATGCATTCCTCATGGAACCGGCTCTGCGTTTCGCCGATCTGCAAAGCGATGGCGGCGTCGAGCGCGGGTGCAACGGCATCGCTGAGCGGCGTGTCATTGGCCGTCCGATACGCCAGTTCTTTCTGAAGCGCGTCGAGGAACGGCGTCTTCCCGCAGCGGTCGAAGATGGCGTCGATCGACCCCACCGGATCGAGCTCTAGCTGACCCTTACTAAGATGTGCGTCGAGCTCGTTAATTGCCTTGATATGCTCTTTCGTAACGAGGTGGCGGGCTAGCGCATCTGACGCGACGGCGCGACATTCCTCGGACGATGCCGCGTCGTTTTGCACGGCGTCGACCAACCGCTTCCAGCAGTTCCCGAGTTTTAAATTTTTGAACGGACCATCGGTCATGGCACCCTCCATGCGTCAAAACATGGAGACAAAAACTGACAATGTCAATATCTCTAATGTTTTTTCTGACAATTCATAGACAAGAGTTTTTTCTGCAAATTACGGCAGTGGCCTTTGTGGTTCGGCGGACTGACAAGCTCCCCACAGCACGTGCGCTCGGGCAAGCTCGCCGCGATCGTGCGGAAAGTCTCTGAACGTGAAATACTCAAGCAGGCGGCAAAGTCGACTTTGGAAGTCAACGGCAGCGTGCGTCCGATGCAGCTCTTTCGGGCCCATCACGCCCGATCTCATCAACGTCAGGGTTCAGGTTTAACTGTCTGCCCGCCCGGCGAGTGGTACGCCGCTTGAAACTCAGAATGAGGCCAAACCCTGTGGCGGTCCCACCTTATCCGCCAAGGCTTGCTGTGGGTAAGTGGACAACCGGGAACGTGAGTAGCCGCCTCTCCAGTGGTAGAGTGACCACGCCACACCTCAAGATCGCAGCGGACACCATCAGCATTCGATGTCTGCTCATTCACGCCATTTCCAACGAGGCAGCAGCATATTGTCGAGCGGTAGGGCTGGAAGCTGCGCCCGCCCAGCCGCGAACGCTGATGATCAAACTGACTGAGTTGCAGGCATCGCTGTAACTGGTGCCAAACAAGCCGCTCCGATCGGCCGCTTCCGGGTTAACTGAAGCTTCCCCTCAGTGACCGCATTGGGGGCGCGAAGCCGACTAGCCCAAGTTGCAATCTTTGCGCCTTTTGCCCCCGGTTCTGATGGCCTGCCTCAGCGGCAGACCACCTTGCTGCCGACGACGACAACCCGGCCGGAATAGGGATCGAAGCGGCGGATCGGCTTCTGGAAGCAATCCTCTTCATCGACCGCGTAGGCATTGACGGTCCGGAAGCCATAGCCATGGCCACGATGGCGGGGCTCCGCGTGATAGCGGGTCTCGCCGTAGCCGGGGGAACGGGCGTTGGCGATGGCCGAGCCGATGATCAGGCCGCCGATGCCCGCGGCGACACCGAGGGCGATGCCGGCGCCCTGGCGGCCATTCTTGGCCTCGGCTTGGGTGGTGAAAATCGGGCCGGCAGCCAGAGCGGCGACGGCGAGGGCGGCGAGAGCGAACTTGCGGGTCATGTTGTGTCTCCATCTGGCTGGGGGGCGGTTCGTTCCGCCGATGTGATGACCCTAGAGCCCCCCGCGCCCGGGCGCTGTTCCCTGAGGAACAGGCACGATGCCGTTTGAGCGGAACCTCGGATGGGCCCCCACGGACCTACCCTGCGCGTCTGGCGAACCTGCCTGACCTGGCGCCAAAGCAAGAACGCCGCGCAGGCCCATGCCCACGCGGCGTTGCCAGGTTCGAGCCTGGCGCAACAGATGCCAACGGCAACGATTTCAGCGACTGACTTGGCGCCCACAAGGGACGCGGACTTTCGAAACTGGTCATCGGCTGTTCAAAAACGGACGGTCCGATTCCGGAATCACATGACATCCGCTTGGAAGACCGCAATTGAGGCGCCAAGTCTCCATTCACTGGCTTGGCCGCACAAGCTAAAGAAAGGCTCAATCGAAATCACCCCGGCCCGTGGAGCACTCCAGAATGAAAAAGCCCGACACGAGACAGGCTCGGCCGGGCAGGGGATCGATGAGGCAAGGAAGGGCTATTCGGCGGCGATGGGATAAGTTGACGCCGTTGCCAGGCCCTCAGTCAGGAAGGCTGGGAGCGTAACAGCCTCTGAATCGGCATCCTCACTCCCTTCGCTCGCGGGCTGTGTGGGAGCTTCGACCGTCGTTGCAGATGGGGCGACAAGCGCGTGCAAGCCCATCTCATGGATCGATCGCAAGGGAGCCGGCAACCAGTTTGCGCCGGCGACAAGGCGCTCTGCCTCAGTTGCCATGTCAGACTTCTTGAGGTGATCGATCATTTGGGCTGCCGCCTCGCCCTTCACCTCGCGCACCGTCACGAGGATCTGGGATTTCGTGACCTTCCCGAAGAAGCTTTTCGAGGTCGCAGACCAATGGCGGCGCATATCGAGATCGACATGATCCGCGAGCCGGTCGGCATGATCGAGTTCACGGGTGCGGCGTATGTGCGGGAGTTGCAGTGCATTGACGCCTGTCGAGACGCACCACGCGAAGAGGGCTGCGAGCGAATCCGCATCAAAGGCGACAAGCGCATCCCAGAGATCACCGGGATTTTTCGGCAGCATCCCAGCCCAGCGCGCCTGGCGGGCGCTCATCCGATTGGCGACATCGCTTTCGCCGAGGTCAGGTGCATACGCCTCCAACGAGGAGGACCGGATATCGAGCTCGAGGCAGGTCTCCGAACCAGCGAAGCGGTAGAAGCTCTTGAGCACTAGGGCATGCGTCAAGGTGAGGAGCGCGGTATCGGGATCATCAGCCATGGCTTCCCGCAAGGCGAGCGTCCGATAGGCCGTGAGTTCGGCGACGAGGCGGTCGGAGAGGCGGGCCGTGGTCTCCGTTTCGACGTCATCGGCATCCTCTGACGTTTTCGGTCCAACGCCTCCAGTCTGGCAGGACAAAGCAGAATCATCGCCTGTGGTCGGACTGCTCGACGACTGACGAGGTGCAATTGCAACGCGATCTTCTGGGCAGACATAGCCAGCTTCGACGCGCAGACGACCATCGTGCTCGATGCTGACGAAAACCCCGGCATTGGCGATTTCCTCTGGATTGAAGATCTCGGGGCGTTCATCGACCCTCGCGAGGATGTCTTCGAGCTCGCCCATGCGCTGGTCGATCTCCTCGGGAAGTTCCTCGACGCCCTCGAATTCCTCTGACAGCGCATTGTACTCGGCAAGGGTGGCGTCATAACGCGCATGCTCATCAGCCGAGACCGGCACCGGTGTCGATGAGAGCCGTGTCAGGCCGTTGAGATGGCCATAGGGGAAGGTGAGGGCCGTTTTGACCCATTTCCAGCCCTCGGTGGCGATGCCCTTGGCTTCCTCGGCCAGCTTCTCCATGGCGAGACGGTCGAGCAGCGCACCAGCCTGAAACCAGCCCCCGCCATCCTCCGAGAAGAGATCGCGCAGGATCACACCGCCAGCGGCTTCGTAGGAGGCAGCTCCCACGAAAAGGACGCGCCGATCATTGCCCTTGACCGCACCTTCCATGAGAAGGCGCCGGATCAGGTAGGGCTCCTTGTTGTAGCCATGCCGGATCTGCTCCCAGACCCCTTCCTGGCGGGCATGCTCCGCCGTCACGCAGAACGCCATGAGTTGATCGAGCGTCATCTCGTCCTCGGCATAGGCCGCAAGCAGGGTCAGGCTTGCAGAGGCGAGCTTCAGGCGTTGGCGAACGACCTGCGGCGAGACGAAAAACCGTGCCGCGATCTCATCGACCGAGAGCCCTTCATCGTCGGCCAGAGCCTTGAAGGCCCGGAACTGGTCGAGCGGATGAAGACCGGAGCGCATCACATTCTCAGCAAGCGAATCCTCGACCTCGATGCCGGTGGATTTGACGAGGCAGGGGATCGGATGATCAGGGCTGATGCGGCCTTCTGCTTGAAGCTTCTGAAGGGCGGCGAGGCGTCGCCCTCCGGCTTGAACAGCGAACTGCCCCGTCTCGACGCCAGCATCATTTATCACGGGACGGACAGAGAGCGACTGCAGGAGCCCCCGACGCGCGATGTCCTCCGCGAGATCGTCAATGCTCATGAAGGCTCGAACCTTCCGGACATTGGCAGCAGAAGAGACGAGCTGGGAAAGGGGAACCTCGCGAGGGGCGGCGAGGGCACCAACTATGGGCCGGTGAGTAACAGTGCTGGAATCCGTCTGGGTCATGTCCGTCATCTCCACGACGGTCGGGGCAGAACCTCTCTCTTCCCCTCTCAAACCGTCACAAACGGCCCGAAATCACCTCTTGCTCCAACCACGACCAGATGGCGGTAAACCTCGACAGTTTCACGAAAAACAGTCAATACATGATCTAATATATTGCAGATTGTATTATACAAAAGTCTATGGCATGGCTCCGCGCTTTCCGCCCACGGCAATCAAAGGGGAGAGAGATGCCGGAAAGCCTGAAGATGCCGACGATACCAGAGCGTGCGCCGATCGATACGCTGCTCTCCTATCTGCTGACACGCCCCGAAGCCAATGTGAAAGAGCTGATTGCCCGCAATCTCGCGACCGGCGTGTTTTACAACGATCCGAACGAGGTTCTCTACTGGGCGACGGTCCAGATCGCCTATTCCGGCAAAGCTCTGCACGCATCACTTCTCGCCGAAGCGATTGACCGATTGGCCAAACTGGCGCCGGTGAACCAATAGAACGGAATTCCCTTCCACCCGACCCAATGGGAACAGTCATCCAGCGGAAGGTCTCTGGTTGTGCGATCTATTGCGTATCGTAGAAAATGTATGCACGCTGCAGCCAATCATTGGATCATGGATCGGGCAGGCAGATGGCTCCCAAAGCGGGGCGCGGCAGAACCGCGGAAAAGACATTGGCATCGGTACTCGGCATCAGGCTCGAACAGCTTGCGGCTGACCACGAGGATCTGGCAAGCTTTCTGGCGAAGGTCGGGATTTCACCGGGGACCTACTACCTCCTCGTCAAGGGCGACGCCAACCCGACGCTCGATACCCTCGAACTCATTGCCAAGGGACTTGGCCTTTCGGTCTGGGAACTCCTCGGGCTCAACGATGGCGTTGTGAAGAAAGCGCTGGATGCCAGGGACATTGATCTCGAGGCCATCAAGGCTTCCAGTCGGGCACGCGTCGAGGCGCTCGCGCAACTCGAAAGCCAGCGCGTCGAGTTCAAAAAGAAATCCACGGGGCAATCGGCAAAGACGCGCCGCCGGGACTAGGTGCTTGAAAACACGGCAAATCGAGAGACCGCTCAGATTAATTCGGCATATTGCTCGAGCGCCTTTGCGGTCGCGACCAATCCACATGCGACCAGCTTTCCGAGATAGTCCTCGACGCTCATGGGAGGGTTCTTGAGCTGAGCCCGAATGCGCTTCACGCAGCCACAGAAGAGACCCGGGGCAAGACTGAGATGGGAGCCCAGGAACTCATCGGGGTGGATCGCCTCGATCCCATAAGGTGCGATCGCTGCCTCCGGGAAATCTCGCAAGTTCGCGGTCACGATCACATCGCAGCGGCCGACGATTGCGGCCGCAAGGACATGCCGATCATCCGGGTCGGGCAAGCCGACAATCCCAGGAATGAGCGGCTCGTATCCTGTAACCAGCGCATCCCGGACATTGAGGTCCATGAGTTCACGCGTGCGCTCCAGTTTGGCGCGCTCGCGTTTTGGCTCATTATCGATGAGATTTTCGATCCATTCCCGGTGAATGTCGTTACTCCAGCGCGCCTTGTAGATGTCGGTGACAGCAAGGCGCATGAGAATATCCCGCGTGACAGCGGGATAGAGCACATTGGCGTCGAGGAGCGCGGTGTAGGTCATCCCCGCTCAGTATCCCATGCCCTGCTCCTGAGCGTCGGCGACAAGAGCGTCGAGCACGGCTTCCCGGTCACGGTCGATCCGCGCCTTATAAGCCATGACGTCTTCCATTCTGACCCGGCGGTGCTTCCCGACTTTCCGGTGCGGAATGGCATTATCCTCAAGGAGCTTGATCAAAAACGGTCGCGAGACATTGAGAACCCCGGCAGCCTGCACGGTCGTGAGTTCGGCATTCTCAGGGATGATGGTCACGCCTTGGCCGGCAGCCATCGCGCCAAGGATATCCAGCAAGAGGTCGACGGCGACGGCAGGAAGCTCGATCGGCGCCTCCTGTCCGCGATCAATCACACGGACACGCAAGGGCTCGCTTCTGCGGACAAGCGAACCCAGGCGCTGAGCCGAGGAGCGGGCAAGCGTAATTTCAGCCTGGTTGGGCGGCGGAGCACGGTGTGCGGTGGTGGCGCGGGACATGACACTCTCTCTGACGGTGCTTGCGCACTCTTAAATGCATTAAGTGCTACAAATGAAATAAGTGCAAAGATTGTCAAGCACCATGTCTAACGTGCCGTATTGGAAGGCAGCGCTTGGCCTGTGAATCAAACCTCTCCCAAACCCACCATGATATCCGTTGCGGCCGGCGCCGGCGGCACGGCAGCAACAGGTTGGCCAGGTGGAAAGTCCCCAGGTCCCTGCTCGCAGGCGGGCGTGTTGGGATTGTTCTGGCAATTCGGGTCGGCATTGGCTTGAGCAGCACGCGCCATATCGCAGATGGTTGTGCCGTTCGAATCCGCAAAACCCGAGCAGCGCCCGGAATTCACCATGGTCTGGCAATTGCCAACACCGAGCTGGATGCAGGCAGCGATAAAGCTCGCATCCACGCGTCGCCCATCGAATACGCCCATTTCCGTCAAGCGACGGATGACACCGGTTCTATATCCGTCATTGGTCAGGCGCGCCCACGCGTCAACCTGCTCCTGCAAACTCATGCAGCCGAAGGTTTCTCGATCGACACCGGCATAGTCTCGGACATTCCGATTGTTGAGCTGGAAGATGCCGGTGCAGCAGCTCCCATTGTAGACGCCCTTGTTTCCACCCGATTCAAACCGGCCGAGCCCCCCCAGGGAACAGGATGTCGCCTTGAGCTCATCGCGCAGAGGCGAGGCGTTCACCGCATTCGTGATTTCCTGCGCGGAATAGTTGGTTCGCTCGCAGTATTGCTGGCGCTGGGCGACAGCCGAGAACGGCATCATGAAGGCGACCATAGCTAGCGTCATGGCAAGGGAGAGTTGGCCCGGCTTCCGTTTCTGGAGGCACAACATCACGGCACCCGAAACTCACGGGAGCAGCGAGGAGCCCATTGGCCACCGACTAGCGCGCGCATCCGAATGATACGCCTCTCGAGGTCGAACTGCACCTGCACGCTATCATGCTGGTTGACCAGAGGTGCCCCTTGCTCAGGCGGCTCAACAAGGCAGCCGGTATCCTCTATCGCGATCTGGACATTCCCCCCGGATACCAACGCGATCTTCAGCGGACAAACCGAAGCTTCTCGTCCGCTGGCATTATGGTTTGCACCATTGTCGCATTTTTGGGATGTCAGGACTGATACCACGAGGCGCTGCTCGCCGAGCGTGAATGTCGACACGAGCGCATTGATCCAGGCGTTGCGCCCACCAAGAGCGCGCTTGAGTTCCTTTTCGATGAAGTCATTCTGCGAGCGGATCTCATTCGACCAGATCGTGGTCTGCAGAATATCTGTTGAGGATTTCTCGCGGAGATCGCGGAACTCCATCGCCTTCCACTCGGTGTTCTGGGCGAAGGCAGTGCCAGTGGTCGCGCCGAGAAGCACGCCAATCACGAGGCCAAATCCGACAGGTCTCATCTCTCACTCTCCTCTCACGGGGACCGATTGCGAACAGCCCTCCACGGCCTCTCCTCCCACCACAACACCGAGGCGGATCGCGCGGGATCTGGGGTCATATGATGCATAGGCGCGCGGCGCCGCACCGCCTGCGGAAGCACCCACGAAACAGGCCTTGCCCTCGCGGATCGTCGTCCCGTTGGGATCGAAGCGCACGAGACGCATTGGACAAATCAAGACCTGCGGCGCGACGGGCCGAGGCTCACATGCCCCTTCGACCTGCAGGATCGAGAGCATGACCACTGTGTCGGGAGAGCGGATCACGATATTGGCGGCCATCGCCGCTTGGCCGCCTACAGACGAACTGAACGGGGCACTCTTAGACCTGGAAGAAACTGCGAGCCGGTCATGCCAAAGCCGTGCCGTGGGCAACTGGGTCGGTCCGATGAGGCGAAGATCGACCATTGTCAGGGTCTGCCAGGCCTTTGCCGGATGCACCTTGCTTTCAGCCCTCGACGTAGTCGGGGCATTCCCTAGCATGCTCACCGCCAGAGAGCATATCAAAAGCCATGGCGTCATCGCGGCGCTCCTGTTGCAGCGGGTTGAACCGCGCGGAGCGTCTTGAGGATGATCGGCCCAGGCTCTGGTAAATCGGCAAAGGCCCAAAGGCCTGCCTTCGCCCGCTTCGCATCAAGCTCCGCCACGAAATAGGGCAGGTGAACCGGCTTGCCGTCAGGCTGCAGAGCGGCGAATGCGAAACCTGAGGCAATAAGCGCGGTCCCAAGGTCGATCCGAGATCCTGACGATGGGCTTCCCTTGGATGCCGCAACACAAGTCACGTAGCGGATACCGTTGGGTGCGCCTTCAAGGACGGGCGCACAGAGTGGCCGATAATCCCGGATCAGGCTGATCAGCATGGCGAGGCTCGCTTCGCCGCAGTCCCGCTTCTGGCCCGATGCATTGGTGAAGGATGTGCCTCGCAAGCAGGCTTGCACGCCATAGAGCCTGAAACGCTGTCCCCCGACGTTCCAGCTATCACCGGTATCAAAAACTGCATTCTCGGGGATGGCAGCCCAAGGCGATGTTTGGGCTGCCGCAGGGAACAACGCCACGAACACACCCGCGACCAACAACAGGCTTGATCGGGCCATCGCTCAATAGCCCCGAAGCGAAAAATAGAACCGCGTGGTCTGACCGCCGGAGGTGATGTCGACGTAATGCGGGTTATCTCGTTGGGGCCTTGGGATTGGGAGGTCGGCCGGATCACAGACCGGCCCATTGTCACCACGGCTCGGGCAGGCGCGTTCGAGCCGCGCCGGATCCGCGCATTGGTCGCCATTGGGATCGGGCCGCAAGGGCTCGGGACCATTGTCACCGCCCGTCGGGCGCCCCCCGGAATAGGCGATCATAGGCGCCAGGCAGGGGAGATAAGGATCATAACCGAGGCCGCCAGCATTGCCTTCCGGGCAAGTTGGCCAGGGACGACCACGAGCGAGCATCCGGAAAAGCTGCGTCATCACCGGCACGCAGTAGGGAATGCCGGACCAGGACGGGTTCGAAGCAGCAGCGCAGAGCAGAACCTTGCAGCCGAAAGAGGCATCCTGCGCGCGTGCAGGTAGAGAAGGCATCACTGCCAGGATCGCGCCGGTGGCGCCTGCAATCGCATATCGACGCAGCAGAAATACCAGAAACATGTGGAGACTCGACCCGCCCCAAAAAGGAGCATTTGTTGCGTTGACTTTAATACATTGTTTATTGCATATCGCTTGAAAGAGATCACCGCAACCCCAGAACGGTGATCCCCATGATTCGAATTTTTAGCGCCGGCCTCGCCCTTCTTGTCGCCGGATCAGGAGCCGTGATGGCGCAGAACGCGCAAAATCCCGCCGGATCGCCTGCCCACATGTCGGCAAAGGTCGAGGCGCGACTGCCGCCGACGCGCGTGTCGCTTCGCGAGGCGCCCGCGCCGCAGCCAAACGCCATTCTCGACGCGCATGGGCGTGTTGTTCCCTTGGCCGCTGTGAATGTCGACGCGGTGCATCCAGGGAGGGAATGCACATCCGGGCGCCGCATGCGGCCGGCCGAGATCCGAAAGATCGCGGAGGCGGAGGCGGAGCGGATCGGGCTGTCGCAAGATCTGGTTGTCGCCGTGATCCGCGCAGAAGGCCTTGTGGGTCCTGATACATCCGCAACAGGCGCTGCGATGCTCAAACAGGGGTCTGCGGAGGGATCCTGCGCCGATCAGGAAGGCGCCATTCGCAAGGCTGTCGCGCATCTCGCACGCATGCGTCAGCTCTACCCAGCGTCGGTTCACCACCTCACAGCCTATCGCGAGGGTGAGGAAGCCTTCCTCACGAGCGGGGGAATTCCCGAGCGCTCGGAGACCCTGCGGTTCATCGTGACAGCGCTGAACGAGCTTGCGACGCCTCCGGGCGAACTCGCGGCAGCTAATCGGCCACAGAGCACCAGAAAAGCGGGAGCGCCACCAGCTGTGGCTGCGCCGCAAGCCGCCGCCAATCGCACCCCCCAAACCAGTAACTCCGATCCCCGCTGGGTCTCGGGCTTTGTCTTCAACCTCGAGTAAATGATCATGACCTTTGCGTTTCAACGTTTGACCGCACGTTTCACTGGGCACTCTGCCCCATGCCTAGCCGGTCGCTTCGCAGGGATTGCCCTCGCATTCCTCGTTTTCGCTGGTGAGGCCTTCGCGCAAGGCACGCTCCAGCCGGTGCAATCGACGCTCCAGACCCTTGTTCAGGCTCTGACCGGACCGATCGCGACTTCGCTTGCCATTCTCGCGGTCATCGCCTGCGGCTTCCTTGCCTTCACTGGCCGGTTGACCTGGGGCATCGCCGGCTCAGTCATCTTCGGGATCGTACTGGTCTTTGGCTCCGCGCAGATCGTCCAGTTCTTCCAGTCGGCTGTGGGCCGATGACCGAGAACGATCTCGAAAAGCCCCTGATCGTCCCGCTCGTCAGGGCTCTGACGCGCGCGCCGACGCTGATGGGCGTTCCCTACATGTATTTTATGATGAACGGCGTCGCGACCGCCGTCATCTTTCTGGCGAGCCACAACTTGGCCATGCTGCTCGTTGCGATCCCGCTCCATCTCTTCGGGTTCGTGATGACCCTGCGCGATGAGAGGATCTTCGAGATTCTCTTCGTTCGCTCCACGAAATGCCCACCCCGCTCTCGCGCCTTCTGGGGCGCGGACAGCTATTCCGTGTGAGGCAGGGATGGTTGCGCGGGCACTTCTCTCGGAAATGACCTTTGGGACGGCTGCCAGTCGCGAGCGCCCGCTCGGGATCCATATCCCCTATGCCCGTCATGTCGATGATCGCACCATCAGGACTAAGACGGGCCTCCTCCTGACGACGCTCAAGCTCGAGGGTTACTGTTTCGAGACGGCGGATATGAGCGAGATCAACGCACGCATGATGGCGCGTAACGATCTCGTGCGCATGCTCGGGAATTCCCGTTTCGCACTTTACCAGCACATCATCCGCCGGGAGGTCGAACCGGGCATCCCTTCGACCTTTGACAACGCTTTCTGTGCCGAGCTCGACCGTCGCTACCATCAGGCGCTCGGGAAACGCCGGATGTTCGTCAACGACATCTACTTGACGATTCTCCGCCGCCCACTCCAGGGACAGGCCGGCAATTTCGAAGGTCTCCTTGCAGCCATTCTCGGCAAGAAGACCGCTGGCGGCCATTCTGCGGACGAAGCGGAAGCTCTCTCTGAACTCAGTGATGTGACGACCGCCATTCGCGAAACCCTCGGTGCCTATGGCGCACGAAGCCTTTCGGTTGAAGCCCGTGACGGCATCTGGCATTCCGAGCCGCTCGAGTTCCTGCTCCAGCTCGTCAATGGCGGTGTGCCGCGTCCCATGCCCCTGCCGCGCATGCCGCTCGATGAAGCGCTCTCCCAGAAGCGCATCTTCTTCGGTCGCAATGCCATCGAAATCCGAGGAGCGTCCGATGCCGAAACGCGCTTCGGCGCGATGCTCTCGATCCGGGAATACCCTGCCTTTTCCGGGCCGGGATCCCTGGACCTCCTTCTGAAGGTCCCGCACGAGTTTATCCTGACCCAGAGTTTTGCGATCATCGATCGTCCTGAAGCCGCCAAACAGATCGATCGCGTGACGCGCCAGGTCGATATGTCGGATGAAGCAGAATCCGTCGTCGCTGACCATCTCGCGATCGCAAGGGACGAGCTTCTCGCGTCTGAAGCAATCTATGGCGAGCACCATTTCTCGGTGATGCCGCTCGGGCGCAATCTCCACGAGGTCAATGCCGCGATTACCGCGCTTGGCGCAGCGCTTACGGATCGCTCCGTCATCTGGGTGCGCGAGGATCTCAATTGCGAGCCGGCCTTCTGGGCGCAGCTCCCCGGGAATTTCGCCTATATCGCGCGTAAAGCCACACTTTCCTCGAAGAATTTCTCCGGCTTTGCTTCGCTCCACAATTACCCCTCGGGACAAGCCAAGGGGAACCATTGGGGACCCGCACTCTCGGTCTTCGAGACGAGCTCCCAGACGGCGTATTATTTCAATGCCCATATCCGCGATCTCGGGAATTTCACGGTGGTCGGGCCCTCAGGTTCGGGAAAGACAGTCTTCCTGTCGTTTCTGTCAGCTCAGGCGCAGCGGATTGTGCCGCGTCCGAAGCTCCTCTTTGTCGACAAGGATCGGGGCGCTGAAATCTTCATCCGCGCCATGGGCGGGCAATATGAAGTACTCTCACCGGGCGAGCCCACGGGCTTCAATCCGCTGGCGCTTCCGGACAATGGCGAAAACCGCGAGTTCCTGTTCCAGCTCTTTGCCTACATGTTAAAACCGGTCGATGATCGGCTGATGTCAGCATCCGAAGAGCAGGTGATCCGCAACGCGATCGCTGCGGTTCTGACTGGCCCCGTCGAAGGCAAGACACTTCCCGCCTTCGCCACTCTCCTCCGCGGTCGCATTCGCGCGAGCGAGGGCGATCTTCTCGGGCGTCTCGAGACCTGGCTGAAGCCGGATCAGCGCGGCTGGCTCTTCAATAACGAGACAGACAAATTTTCGCTTGGTTCAATCTACGGCTTCGACATGACCCGGGTGCTGGATGACCCGGTCATTCGCACAGCTGCGCTGATGTATATCTTCCACCGGACGAACGAGCTGCTGAATGGCGATCCCGTCATGATCTTCCTCGACGAGGGCTGGCGGCTTCTCGACGATGAGGTCTTCGCTTCCTTCATCAAGGACAAGCTCAAGACGATCAGGAAGCAGAACGGGATCATCGGGTTTGGAACTCAATCCGCAGCCGATATCGTCCGTTCGAAATCAGCCAACACCCTGATCGAACAGACCTCTACCAATATCTTTTTCCCGAACCCCAAGGCGGATGACGAGAGCTACCGGAAGGCCTTCAGGCTCTCGGCGCGTGAGGTCGAATGGATCCGGACTTCCGTACCGGAGCAGCGCTCCTTCCTGATCAAGCACGGGCAGGACAGTGTCATCGCCAAACTCAACCTTTCCGGCATGAGCGATCTCATCAAGGTCCTCTCGGGCCGGACGGAAACCGTCGCCGAGCTCGAACTCCTGATGGGGACGGTCGGAACCGACCCCTCAATCTGGCTGCCTATATTCATGGGACGCGCCTCAGCATCGGGAGGAAACCCGGCATGAAGCAGCTTCGCTCTGTCCCCTTCCTCGGCGTAGTCGGCTGGATGTTCATCGGCGCCGGCACGGCTTACGCGAATGTGCCTGTCCGCGATTCCGCGATCCTTGAGCGAAAAGCGCAGGAAAGCGGGCACAAGACCGAGCTGAAAACGATCCTTCTCGATCACAAAAGAAAACGCGAGGGGATCAACTGCGCAGTGACCAAAGGCGGCCGTGGCAATGTGAAGAATCCGGAGAGCCAGACCAATCCCGCGACGGGATCGAACGCCGTGCAGGGTTACACGCCCGGCATGCCGGCAGCGCCACAGCCCGGTACTACGGGCGGCACGCTCAGCGAACAGCAACTCGGATCAGAAACCGGGAAGGTCATCTCCGGCGTCGAGGCGGCGCAAGGCACGGTTCAAGCAACACAAGGGGCCTACCGAGCCCGCACTGGTGAGGTCGGCTCCACGAAAACCGTCATGGAAGCCTTCGACCAGAACACCTCAATCCGCGTCCAGAACGGGATGAGCTGGAACCAGACCATCGCCACGGCAAACCTCCTCGTTCAGGCCCTGAATGCGCTCAATCTGGCGAACCAGAGTGACTCCAGCCAAGGCGCGAGGGTATTTGTCGGGCCACAACCACCTGTTTTGCCAGGGCGAACCTGCCCGGCAGGGATGACCGGCTCCGGGACGAATGCAGATCCCTGCCGCCCTTCCCAATGTTCGACGACGCCCTCAGGCACCCCGGTTGATCCCGCCTGCATCGTCAGGCGCTACACCGACAGCCACGGCAATGTCCTGACCTATCTCGAATTTGCCTCCCGACGCGTGCTCGACACCCCGGTTGCAGCACCGAGGCAGCCCAACACCAGAACGATCACCGAAGCCGATCTCGTTGAAGCACTCGCTGCGAGCCGCGCGCGCGCTGTCGGTCAAAACTGAAGGAACTCCCATGCGTCATTCGAGCATTTCCACGGCCCTGGGTGGTCTCCTCCTTTGCCTTGGTTGCGGAACCGCCCTGGCGCAGGTCCCTGTGAATGATGCTGCCAATCTCGCCAAAGCGCAGGAGATCGCCTCCTCCACGCGACAGATCCTCGAGACGGACCGGGAGATCCTGACGAACACACAGCGGACCTTGCAGGCGATCACCGGCGATCGCTCCTCTGTCGCGCAAGGGTCGCTCGCCCAGATGGCTCTTGGCGGCGGGTTCACGATGGCCAGCGCGCCCTCCCTTGGTTCCGTGATCTCCGGCGGCACGCTCGCTTTTGGTGGGATGGGTTCGGATGCCCAGGGAATCGTCTCGAACCTCATCAACGGGCTGCAGCTCGTCCGCTCGATCACGGGCCTCATCAATGGTTCGTCACGTCCGACGGATCAGGCCTACCAGAACTCGGTCAATGTCGCGGCGACCATCACCGGTCTCGTCTCGGCGACGCAGGGCGCCGTTCAGCAAAGGAGCTCGGCTTTCATGCAGGGCGGAAACCAGATCGGCTCGGCTCCCGATCTCAAAGGATCGATCGACCAGAACACCCAAGTGCAGATCCAAACCGGGCAGACCGTGAACGAACTGACCGGTGTCGTGAACACAGCGGTGACCGCGACCAATCAGGCCAATCTCGACCGTCTCGCTGCCGCTTCTGCCGCCGCCAATGCCATGACCTATCGCCCTTTCAACGCGACCAATACGCCAGATGGTGCTGCGCGATGATCGGGAAGCTTTTTAAAGTGATAGGCCTTGCGGTTCTGCTCAGCGCCTGTGGGCACAGGCCACTCAAGGCGCCCTGTGAGCCCGGTGATGCCCAGCCGCTCTCGTCATTCGTCATGTCGATCTTGCCCGAGCCCCTTGCGGCGCTTCTTCCGGCCGCGGAATGCGGCCCTTTGCGCCCGCTCTGATTGGACCTGTCGCCCGATGTCACTCGTCACCGATCTCCTCAGCAACGTGGACCGTGCAGGGAACACCTACGTCGCCAATGCCTATGGCGCGCTGGCTCAGGCCCTGACGGATGGCGGACCCGTCTCGGTCGGCGGCCTGATGTTGACGCTCTACGTCATTTTCTGGGGGATCGGGATCTGGCAGGGAACAGCCAGCGGTGGCCCTGCCGATCACGCCTTCCGGCTCTTCCGGGCCTTCCTGATCTACACGCTCGCGACCGAGTGGGGCAGTTTCCAGAGCCTCGTCTACACGGCCATGAATGATGGGCCCGCTGCGATCGGTAACTCGCTCCTCAACACGGTCGGCTCCATGAACAATACGGGGCTATCGATCAACCTGACCTCGGTCAATGCCGTCCAGACCGCGCTCCAGAACCTCTGGGATACGACGGGAAATGCGGTCGCGGCCTTCGTCAAGAACGCGGGCATCACCAATCCCGGCCCCTATTTCATCGCGACGGCTCTGCTGATCGCCATGGCCATCCTGATCGGCTTCGGGCTCTTCCTGATCATCCTCTCGAAGGTCTTCATGTGGCTGCTTCTTGGCCTCGCTCCGATCTTCATCGTGTTGCTTCTGTTTGGGGTGACCTCGCGCTTCTTCTCCGGCTGGTTCGCGACGCTGGTGCAGTATTTCATTGTGCAGGTCATGGTCTACGCGTTCATCGCCTTCTATGTCGGCCTGACCCATCAGTTTTTCGATCGTCTCAACACGGCAAATAACAGCTACACGACGACATTCGCGGATGTCGCGCCCGTCATTCTCATCGCCATCATCGGCATCCTTCTGCTCCACCAGTTGAACGCTGTCGCAGCCTCCATCGCTGGCGGGATTCCCATGGGTTATACCCGCCTCGGACGCTTCTTCAACGCGGCAGGCAATGCCCGAATCCCGGGCACGAACATGCTCTCGATCAATGAGCGTATTGCGGCGCGCCGCTCGGCGCGGATGCAGAATACCGTCGCAGGCTATCGCGAAACGGGGATGCCGGCTCCGCTTGGGCGAGCCCGTGAAAACCCTGATCAGAACCGCCTCGCAAACCAGCTGAGGCAACCGATCTGACGGCGCAAGCAATCCAACGCGCCTTCACTCCCCGAACGAATTTTCAGAGATCTTGATATGACCATCCCCAATGCGGACCATGCGCCGCCAGCACAGCGAAACGTTCCGCCGCCACCCCTGTCAGCTTCCCGCTACTATGACGAAGCCCGGACCTGGGAGCATGATATCGCGCGGCGCAACCGGAACAGCCGCGCCATCGCCTGGGTCATCGCGAGCGTCATGACGATCCTTGCGGTTACAGCGCTTCTCGCGCTCGTCCTGCTCGTGCCATTGAAGTCCTATGAGCCCTATATGGTGGTCGTCGACAAGGCGACAGGCTTCGTCGAGGTTAAACGCCCGATGGCCGAGGGCGTGCTCAATCAGGACGAAGCGGTCACGACCTTCAATGTCGTCCGCTACATCCGGATGCGCGAGACCTACGATCCCAAGGCCTTGAAGGAAAATTTCGAGATCGCGCAACTCCTTGCGACCGGAGACGCCGCACGCGAACTCACCGAGATCTATTCGCCGGCGAACCCGAAAAACCCGATCAAGGTTCTCGGTCTCAACACCGTTGTCGCGACCACAATCAAATCCGTGACCTTCCCCAATAGCCGCACTGCTCTCGTGCGCTTCTCCACCGAGGAAAAAAGCCAGACCAACATTGTGACCCGTCATTGGGTCTCGCTCGTCCGCTTTCGCTACACCTCGACCCCGATCCGCAACGAATACCGCTTCGAGAACCCCCTCGGGTTTCAGGTCACGGAGTATCGTCGCGATCAGGAAACGGTGCCGTCGCCGGGAACCGTTCCGGGGGTCAAGCCATGACGCTCCAGACGATCACCCGTGCTTTTCTTGCCGCTGCGATGATCCTTTTGGCTCCCGCTCTGTCACGTGCCGAATCCTCGCCGCGCGCCGGGCAGCTCGATCCGCGCGTCCGCGATGTCGTCTACAATAAAGACAATGTGGTCGGCGTCGACGCGAGCTACGGCGTCTCGACCATGATCATCCTTGGCGAGGATGAGAAAATCGAGACGCTGGCTTTGGGGGATTCGATCGCCTGGAAGGTCGAGCCCAATCGGCGCGGGAATATCATCTTCATCAAGCCAGTCGACAAGGACGCGCATTCGAACCTGAATGTCGTCACGAACAAGCGACTCTATTCTTTCATCCTGCGCTCGGCCTTCCGCGATCCGAGGCGCCAGATCTTCAAGATACGCTTTCGCTATCCCGAGGATGATCTCGATCAACGCCTCCTCGCCAAGGCGAAGGAACGGGCAGCGATGCCGAACATGCGCGACTTCAACAGGGCCAACGGCAATACGGACTATGGCTTCAAGGGCTCGACCCGGATCAAACCGGTCCTCGCCTTCGATGATGGTGTCAAGACCTGGATCGAGTTCCGTCCCGAAACCGAGACGCCAGCGATCTTCATCGTCGACAAGGATCGGAACGAGAGCCTCGTCAATTTCCGCCGCGAGGGGAATTTTCTCGTCATCGACAAGGTCAATTTCCAATGGACCCTTCGGCACGGGGACGAGGTTACCTGCCTCTTCAATCTCCGTCTTGATCCGGACAATCAGCCCGTTGCTTCGCCCGCCCTTCAGCGCATCGGTTTTGATGCCAGAGTAACTCCGGAGGCGCGCTGATGCCGAGCCCTAGGGATTATCGCAATCTCGAACTCGATCACGCTGCAGCGACGTCCGTCGCGCGAGGCGCCACAACCTTCGGAGCTTTCCTCAAGGTCGGCGTCCCGCTCGGCGCAGTGGGGCTTGCCGCCTTCATGATTTACCAGAGCCTTTATGGAGCAAAGGGGCCGACGACAAACGCGGACCGGGAGGAATTCCGAACAACGCAATTCTCGGCGCCGAACCTCGAAGCGCCTCGGGCGCAAGTCGATACCGGACGCTTCACCGTACCTCCTCCGGAACCTGTCCCGCCCCCACCGCCGCCTCCCCCGATCGCACCCCCGGTTGCCAGCCTGGCGCCTCCCTTCGCGCCACCCGATGATGGGGAGGCGCGGCGATTGGCTGAACTCGAAAGGCAGAGGCGTGAAGAGGAGGAGCGCCGGAAATGGGAACGCCTGCGGGCACCTCAGGTCGTCGCGGACAATGCCGATGCCTCCATGCCCGTCAGGGCAGGGGGTGACAATGCGAACTCAGCCCGCAGTCCCGCTGATCGCGAAGATGATCCCAATCGCCGGTTCCTCGCGAGTGCAGGAAGTGCGGGCGTTGAGGTCTCGGCCGCCACGAAGAACAACCGCATCGATGCCCTGATCGCGCAGGGCACGTTCATCCGCGGCATTCTCGAAACCGCGATCCAGTCAGATTTGCCGGGCATGGTCCGTGCGGTAACAAGTGAGAATGTCTGGTCGTTTGATGGTCGGCGCGTGCTGATCCCTGCAGGCTCGCGCCTCATCGGAGAATACAAATCCGGCATCGCGCAAGGCCAGACCCGCGTCTTCATCGTTTGGACCCGGCTCCTTCGAAGCGACGGCGTTTCGGTCCAGTTGGCGTCAATCGGCACCGATAATCTCGGGCGCGCTGGCAGCTCGGGATATGTCGATAACCATTACCTCGAGCGCTATGGTTCTGCCGTGCTCCTCAGCCTCGTGGGCGGCGTCTCCCAGTTCATTGCGGGCCTCGGTCAGTCGAGCCAAAGCCAGCAGGGACGCGCGATAACCGTGACCGATCCTGTTACGGGGCAGACCTCGACGACGACCATTCAGCCCGATGGCACGCTCGGGAATGCCCGCCAGATCGGAGCCCAGCAGGTCTCCCAGACCCTCACCAATCTCGCCAACGAGGCCTTGAAGAACTCGATCAACATTCCGCCGACGGTCCACGTGAACCAGGGGACACCGATCACGGTCTTCGTGCGGCGCGATCTCGATTTCTCGCTGTTCTATCCGGACCCGATCCGCGAGGCGCTTTCGGAGATCAAGGCAGAGATGAATCGAGAACCGGCTCCTTCGATCTCCGCTCCCGCAGCCGCATCCAGCAGCCGAATTGTGAAATGAGCGTTCGGGCGATGACGAAGGCCGCAGCGACGCACGAGACGGTCTTTATCGAGACCGCCTTGCAGCCACTCCGGCCCTGGCTTGATGATCCCAACGTTGTCGAAATCTGCGCCAATCGTCCGGGGGAGATCTGGGTCGAGATCATCGGGGCTCCGGCCATGGTCCGGCATGCGTTGCCCGAACTCACGCACCATGCTCTGCGCCATATCGCGGAGCGCATCGCCGGGCATTCCGGACAATCGATCAATGAAGAGCACCCACTGCTCTCGGCGGCGCTTCCCTCGGGCGAACGGTTTCAGGGCGTCCTGCCACCGGCGACCACGGAGGGTGGCGCCTTCGCCATCCGTAAACAGGTCATCAAGGACATGCGCCTCGAAGACTATCGCCGTATCGGGTCTTTTGATCGCGTCCGGGCCAGCGGTGAAACAGACCTCACGGATCTCGACCGGGAACTGTGCACACTTCTTGAGGGGAACGAGATCGAGGCCTTCATCCGTCTTGCGGCACAAAGCCGGATCTCGATGCTTGTCTCCGGCGGCACCTCCTCGGGCAAGACGACCTTCCTCAATGCCGTCCTAAAGGAGGTTCCCGTCGAGGAGCGTATCCTCTCGATCGAGGATACACGGGAGCTAAAGCCCCACCAGCCCAACTATCTCCCCCTAGTGGCATCCAAGGGTGATCAGGGTCAGGCGCGTGTCACGGTCGATAGCCTCCTTCAGGCTTCGCTCCGTCTCCGACCCGACCGCATCTTCCTCGGAGAAATCCGGGGCGCTGAAGCCTATTCCTTCCTCCGAGCCATCAACACGGGACATCCCGGCTCCGTCACCACAGTTCATGCCGATAGCCCCACCGGCGCCTTCGAACAGCTGGCCCTCATGGTCATGCAATCCGGTCTTGGCCTACGGAAGGACGAGATCATTGCCTATATCCGAGCCGTCCTCCCCATCGTCATCCAGCAAAGGAAGATCGGCGGATGGCGCGGAACGGCCGAGATCTATTTCTCCAAAATGGCGGAGTGGCGCCAAGAGAACAATCACAAGGAGCGGGGCAGGGGATACGTGAACAGGGGATCCAAGGGCAATGGATCGGCAAAGAGAGCCATACCTCGATCCCCGAGAGCCTGATCTATTATGGCGCGCCTGGCCGGCTCTCTCTTCATCGGGATTTTTATTGTCGTGTCGGTCGCCCTCGCCTGGGTCATTCCTTATGCGGCGATCACCGGCCTGCGCTCGGGACATACCGACCCCACCAAGAAATGGGAGCTGCTGGTTAGGGTCTCGACCGAGAACCCGAAATGGGATTTTGCCAACACCCCGCCGATTTCGATGCGTCACGGGTTTCCGCTGGCGTATTGGCATGCCTGGACCTATGGGCAGGACCCTCGATATCGCCAGCGGATCTTTGAGAATGCAGGTCTCGCGTTCGGCGTTCTTGTGCTTATTGCCGGCGGCATTGCTATCCTATTTCTCGCCAACCGCCCCTCGACCCTTCACGGCGATGCACGGTTCGGGACGATCCGTGATGCCCGAAATGCACGCCTACTCGGCAAGGAAGGCCTCATCCTCGGAAAACTCGGCGGGCACGTCCTCCGGTCGAATGATCCCGGTCACATTCTCGTCGTTGGCCCGACGCGCTCGGGCAAGGGCATCTCCTTCGTGATCCCCAATGGCTATGCCTGGGCCGGCTCCATGGTTGTGCTCGACATCAAAATGGAAAACCACGATGCCTTCGCGAAGGCGAGGAAGGCGGCAGGAAATACGATCTTTGTGTTTGCCCCGGGCTCACTCAAAACTCATCGTTACAACCCATTGGACTTTGTGCGTCCCGGCCCGGAGATGGCAACGGATTGCCAGAACATCGCCGGGTTCCTGACGGTCGTTCAGAATGAAAATGAATGGTCGCTCGCCGCAAGAAAACTGGTTGCAGCGCTTCTCGGTTATGTACTTACGAGCCCACTCCAAGAGAACGCGCGCACCATCCGTACCGCCGTCAACGTAATATCAACGGGGAACGATATCGCCGATGTCCTCAAGGTGCTGGTGGCAACTGAACGGCAGTTCCTCCCGCAATGGGTCATCGATGACTTCAATCAGTTCATTGCAATCCCAGAGCGCACGCGCGGATCGGTATTATTCAACGTCGCCAACGCCTTTGCGCCATGGTCATCCGAGCTGATCGCGGAAGCGACATCAGCGAGCGACTTTGACATCCGGGAACTCCGGCGCGTAAGGATGACTATCTTCATTGGCACACCCCTGGCGGATCTCGAGAGCTATCGCCCCCTGATCCGTATTCTGTTCCAGCAAATTCACGACGTCCTGATGCGCAACCTGCCGGGCAAGGACGAGCCCCATCAGGTGCTCCTGATGCTCGACGAGTTCTTTGCCTTGGGAAGGATGACGTCACTCGCCGCGAAAATCGCGGTTTCGGCGGGGTACGGGTTCCGAATGGCGATCATCCTGCAAAACCTTTCCCAGCTTGACGAGCTCTACGGGAAAGCAACCCGCGAGACACTGATTGCAGGATGTGCCGCGAAGCTGTTCGTTGCGATCAACGATAACGCCACCGCGCAATATGTCTCCGAAGCGCTCGGGAACTACACGACCGATAATCGAACGAAGATCCTGGGCACAGGGATTACGCAATCGGCACGGATCTCAGTGACGAAGATCGGTGTACCCCTGATGAGGCCAGAAGCACTGATGAAAATGCGGCGAGAGAAATCGTTACTTTTGATGATCGGATCTAGACCGCTGTATGTGGGCAAGGCCAAAATCAGTTAACCTGCGTCGGCTCATTTAGAGCGTCCTTCTTCGCGCTAATTCGCGATAAAGGGCCTCGGCTGACACGCGGAGTTCATCAGCGAGGGCATGCCAATCGCCTTTAGCTGGAAGCTTACCAGCATTGAGAACGAGCCAGGCATCAAGCCTTTCGCTCACGCGTTTGAACGAGAGAATTTCCGCTCGGGCACGGGTATGCTGTACCTGCCCGGCAAGGTGCCGAGCTATCGTCTCCATAATCATCGGATCGTCTCGGGAGGCAGCCCTCAAGCGCTTCAGACAGGCTCCAGCAACGCGAGCCGGCGTGAGTGCGACCGCATCGCAGTGATAGGTAGCAGAGAATAATGACGCCTCCGCAAGCACATCGCACCGCCGCGCCCGTTGCAGAATAAGGCGCTGGCCTTCCGTCGACAGTCGCTCCAGCGCGACGTCGCCTTCGAGAACCACGTAAAGCCGCGTAACCTGCTCACCAAGGCGAAACAGGGTTTCGCGTGTCGCGAGAGTATATTCTTGAGGGTGCCCGGCAAGGATAAGCGATTTCAACGACAGCATGATCATGATCATGTTGCCCCTCAGAACAACATGCAAGATGGGTGTCACTTTTTCACGTGAGAATAAGAAACCTCGATGAACCGCGCTCTAGTCTTGGCCGCCTACGCGCTTTTAGGCTCCGCCTTCTCGACCTCGTCCACGCTCGCACAGCATCAGGGGCACCATCAAAACCCGCAGCACTCACCGTATTCCGGGTTTGAAACCCGCTCGATCAAGGCGTTATCGGAAGCCCAGATTGCTGATCTCAAGGCAGGGCGTGGAATGGGCCTCGCGTTGGCGGCCGAGCTCAACGGTTATCCTGGTCCGATGCATGTGCTGGAACTGGCGGACAAGCTTGGACTGACGCCTGATCAGCGCATCCGCATGCAGGATATGGTCCATGCGATGAAGCAGGAGACAATTGGGATCGGCGAAGACGTCATCATGGCGGAGCGAGCTCTTGACAGTCTTTTTTCCGAAAACCGTGCCGATGCCGCATCCTTGGCGTCAGCAGTGAAAACGGTAGCGGAGGCACAAGGCCGGCTGCGCCAAGCCCACTTGCGATACCATCTCGAAACGAAAGCCGCGCTTAGCCCCGAACAGATCCGGGACTATGCGCGGCTTCGGGGCTACACGAAGAACCCGTGACGCGTTCGCTTCACAGCTTCAGGGTTCGCAGCCGCAAGGCGTTCATGATGACGCTCACGGAGGATAGCGCCATCGCTGCCGCTGCAATGATCGGCGAGACAAGGATGCCGAAGCTCGGGTAAAGAATGCCGGCCGCGATCGGAACCCCAGCTGCGTTGTAAAAAAATGCGAAAAACAGGTTCTGCCGGATATTCGCCATCGTCGCGGCGGAGAGCTGGCGCGCCTTGACGATGCCGTTGAGATCACCCTTGAGCAATGCCACCGAAGCGCTTTCGAGCGCGACATCGGTACCATTGCCCATGGCGATGCCTACATCGGCGGCAGCAAGCGCCGGTGCATCGTTCACCCCATCACCGGCCATTGCCACAATCCGCCCCTCGGTACGCAATTGAGCAACGACTTCCTGCTTGCGCTCCGGGGTGACTTCAGCCTCGAAACGGGCAATTCCAAGCCGTTCCGAAATGGCTTTGGCTGTGCCTTTTGCATCACCGGTCAACATCATGATCTCGATGCCCGCCGCGCGCAGAGCAGCGAGTGCTGCCGGAGTTGAGCCCTTGATTGGATCTTCAATGCGGAGAATCCCGGCGAGCTGTTCGTCAACCGCCAAGAAGACCGCTGTTGCGCCTTCATAGCGCATGTTCACTGCCGCACCAGAATTCACAGCCACGCCGATCTCGGCGAGATAGCGCTCCTGGCCGATGATGATATCGCGGCCGTTGATCTTCGCACGGGCACCTTTGCCAATGGGCGAATCGAATTCGAGCGCAGGCAGGAGGGCGATGCCACGCTTCCCGGCTTCCGAAACGATGGCATGCGCCAGCGGGTGTTCGCTAAGTTTCTCCACCGAGGCAGCGAGTTGGAGCAACTCGGTCTCATCGATTGAGCCCGTCGTCACAATCCCGGTGACACTCGGCCGCCCTTCGGTCAGCGTGCCGGTTTTGTCGATCACAAGCATATCGACCTTCTCCATCCGCTCGAGCGCTTCGGCATTTTTCACGAGCACACCAGCGCGGGCGCCGGCGCCGACACCGACCATGATCGACATGGGCGTCGCGAGCCCGAGCGCACAAGGGCAGGCGATGATCAGCACCGCAACCGCAGCGATCAGCGCGTAGGAGAATTGCGGTGCCGGGCCGAAGACATACCAGCCTGCGAAGGCCAGAACCGAGATCAGCATGACGGCAGGAACGAACCAGCCGGATACCGTATCCGCAAGGCGCTGGATTGGTGCACGCGAACGCTGCGCCTGCGCAACAAGCTGGACGATCCGCGCCAGCATCGTATCGCGCCCGACAGCGGTTGCCTCGATGACGAGAGAACCAGTGGTGTTGATCGTGCCGCCGATCACGCGCGCGCCAACAGCTTTTGCAACTGGCACTGGCTCGCCGGTTACCATGGCTTCATCAACGTTCGATCGCCCTTCGACCACAGCACCGTCGACCGGGATTTTCTCACCGGGGCGGACGCGCAGCCGATCGCCGAGATGGACATGTTCGAGTGGGATGTCGGTTTCCATGCCCTTCGCATCGATTTTCCGGGCGGTTTTCGGTGCCAGACCCAGCAGGGCCTTGATCGCACCGGAAGTCTGTTCGCGCGCCCGCAATTCCAGCACCTGCCCAAGCAGAACCAGGACGGTGATCAGGGCGGCCGCTTCGAAATAGACCGCAACCGAGCCATCCCTCGCCTGGAAAGCCGATGGGAACAGGCTGGGGGAGAGGGTCGCAACGATACTGTAGACCCAAGCAGCGCCGGTTCCGATCGCGATCAGCGTGAACATGTTCAAGTTGCGGGAGACGAGTGAAGCCCAGCCGCGTTCGAAGAAAGGCCAGCCCGCCCAAAGCACAACGGGGGTTGCAAGCGCGAGTTGGACGAAGTTCGAGGTTTGCCCCGCCATCAGCGCATGAAAATTGAAGAGATGCGCGCTCATTTCGAGGAAGAATACAGGGATCGTCAGGGCCAGTCCGAACCAGAACCGGCGAGTCATATCCGCCAGTTCAGGATTGGGGGTGTCGTCCAGGCTGATCATCTCCGGTTCGAGCGCCATGCCGCAGATCGGGCAGGAGCCCGGGCCTTCCTGCCGCACTTCCGGGTGCATCGGGCAGGTATAGATCGTACCTTCCGGCATCGGCTCGACGACATGCTTGGCAGCGGGTTCAAGATATTTCTGCGGATTGGTCTCGAACTTCGTCCGGCACCCCGCCGAGCAGAAATAGTAATCCACTTCTTCATGGCTGAATTGATGTTTCGCAGTCGCAGGATCGACATCCATCCCGCAAACCGGGTCCTTGACCAGACCTGGCCGACCGGCTGCATCGTGCCCGTGATGCCCTGGCCCATGGTGGTGATGCGCCTGTTCGCCATGACCGGCGCAACATCCTCCTGCCGGCTTTGCGTGGTTTGAACTGGTGTCCAGCGTCGCTTTGATCATGTGATCCTCCTGTAATCGAATGCGGAAAAGGCGTTCTTGAAACCAGTCAGCACCTTCCCATAATGGGAAGGTCAAGGACAAAAATGGGAGCCATCCAGATGCAGATCGGAACCGCCGCCAAAGCCAGTGGCGTCTCGGCGAAAATGATCCGGCATTACGAAGCTATCGGGCTCATCCAGTCCGGCGCCCGACAGACAAACGGATATCGCGACTATGATTCCCGCGATGTCCACGAGTTGCGCTTCATTCGCAGCGCGCGCGATCTCGGGTTCTCGCTGGATGAAATCAGAACGCTCCTGGATCTATGGCGCAACAAAGGTCGAAGCAGTCGCGACGTTCACCAATTGGCCGCGAGGCATCTTTCCGATATCGAGGGCAAGATCGTGGAATTGCAGGCGATGGCAGCGACACTCCGAGAGTTGCTCCATGCCTGCAATGGCGATTCCCGGCCCGATTGCCCGATTCTTGACGGGCTCGGCAGAAAGACGGCGAACATTATCCCAAATTAACGAGGTAACGAGAATCCATTTGGGTAGTCGAGAAACACGCTTTGTTCTCCGCCCTTGGCGAAGGATATGACTTTGAACGGATCCGGTTTCATCCCGAGAACCTCCATGCCGGGCGAACCTCCGGGCATATCCGGGACGGCGATCCCGAGAATGGGTGGACTCAAAGCCAGCATTTTCTCGATCGCCTCGATGGGCACATGTCCCTCCACGACATAGCCCTGGATAAAGGCGGTGTGGCAGGATTGCAGGCTAGTAGGCACGCCGGCCCGGAGCTTCATCGGAGCGAGATTATCCTCGTTGACAATCGTCACTGCAAAGCCAGCCCGTCGCAGATAGTTCGCCCATGCACCGCAGCAGCCACAAGTCGGGCTGCGATGGACGACAACAGACGGGCGCGCTGTCGCGGCCAGCGGGGTGGCGATGGTGGCGGCCAGAAGGCTTAATGTCAGGCGCCGGGTGATCATGAGCGCGTCTCCATTTTGCCATTTGTCGAATTCGTCAGCGCCAGAATCCAGAGCGCGATCAGGTTGACGCCCGGTACAAGCGCAAGCACCGACCAGAAAGGCGAAAAACCGAGCCGCTTCAGGATCAGGCCAACGGGATAAAGGATCGCCGCAGCCATCAGCGCGAACATCAGCCAATGGCCCAAACCCCAACCGGAACCCATCATCCAGCCATATCCGTCATTCCCGTAGTGAAAGCTGCATGATCGTTCTCCTTCATGGATGAAGTCAGGAAACGGACAGCTCGGTCATCATGCCGGTCGCCATGTGATAGAGGTGATGGCAATGGATGTACCAGCCGCCGGGCTTATCGGCATCGAAAGCCACCATCACCGGCGTATGTGGCGGCACGATGATTGTATCGCGAACCGGCCCGGAAAAGCGCCCGGCGCGGGAGCCGACGACCTGGAAATGATGCCCATGCAGATGCATCGGATGCATCATCATTGTCGGATTCATGAACATGATCTCGATCCGCTCGCCAACCCTGGCTTCGAGTGCTTGATGCTCGCCGTGGACTTTGCCGTTGATCGTCCAGCGATACCCTGCTTCCTCGCCTAACATCAGATGATAGGTGCGATCGGCCTTCCGCTCCGGCAGCGGTGTCATGGCTCGCAGGCGCTCGTCCAAGGCGAGGGACGTGTAAGGCGCATCATCGAGAGCCGTTTCGCCAAGTTTGGTGATCGCCGCGCCAGACGTTGCAAGGATGATCCCCGTGCGTCGACGGTCTGCCTCGACCTGCGCAAAAATGGGGAAGGCCCCACCTTCCCTTGGGATCCTAACGAGAAGATCAATCCTTTGGCCCTGAGCCAGCGGAAACCGCCGGCTCTTCAGCGGCTGGCAGCGCGACCCGTCAACCGCGATGCACTCGGCTTCGAGAGCGCCCGTGTCGATGAAAAAGGCTGTCGCCGTTCCGCCATTCACAATCCGAAGGCGCGCCGTGCCGCCCTTCTCGACGCGGACAACCTCCGGATCATCAAGGGTCCGATCATTGGCGAGATAGGCATCATAGCGGACATCGTTAGCGTGCACGCGCATGCCGGCCATCCCGGGTATCATTCCGCCGCCACGATGGTTCATGTTGCCCTGCATCATGCCACCCATGGGCGTGGAGCCATGGTTCATCCCGGATTGTCCCGGCATTGGCGGGGAGGCTGGACCACCTGGAGGCGATCCTGTGGAGCCGTGAGTACCTGCCTCGTGTGCATTGGCGCCTCCAAGCTCGGCGAGAATTTCGGCCGGGGAACGAAAGGCAAAGTCATGCAGCATGACAACGACGTCCTGCACGTCGCCGGCGTCGCGTTCCCTTGCGATCATCGGCGCAGCGAGCAATTGCTGTTCAGTCAGTTGATGCGAATGCATCCAATGCGTTCCAGGTGTGAGCAGGAAATCATGGATGTCTTGGGCTCCCGGTGCGAGTGTACCGCCATTCGGCCGCGCGCGATCCTGATCAGCCGCGGCATGCACCTGGCCATGCCAATGCATGATCAAGGGATCGCTAGTGGCATTCCGAACGATGCCGGAAAACCGTTGGCCTTCGTTCATGAGGAGACCGCTATGGCCGTTGCGCCCTTCGATGCCAAAGACCTTGGCTGGTTTGCCATTCACCTCCAGGGTGCGGCTGGCAACAGTCAGAAGCGGGGTTTCAGCCAAGGAAGGACCGTTGGAAAATGGTGCGACGAAAGCGGCAGCGCCAGTCGCTGCGACAAAAGATCGACGAGTTATTGGCATTGAGATCTCCTCAGTCCGGCTTTTCAAGCGAGAGCCTGAGCTTAGGCCCGCAGCTCGGTAATGTACTTGATCTATCGCACGGGAATTATTGCAGAATATTTCAGTTTTGTTTCTGAATTGGGCGCTGAAAGGGAAGCTCGACGCCCATCCGTCCCAGCAGGCCATCGCGCCAAATGACGACATGGATGAGGGAGCCGACTATGTGAAGCATGAGCAAGGCATAGAGCGCACGGGTCAGCAGGACATGGACAGGACCGGCACCGGAGATGATGTACATCTTCAGAAATCCGGTCACCGGAAGCAGGATCAAGATCAGATAGATGCCGGCATGCGTCAGTTTCGAAAGCGTGGCCAGGTATGGCTTTGGAAATGTTGGAGGTGCCACCGGGTAGCGAAAACGCAGCCAAAGGCGCAATCCGACAAAAAGCAGAATGAGACCACCTGAAACCGCATGAATTTGATGCAAAACAAGATCGAACGGATCAATTGGTAGCCCAAGATGAGGTGCGTGATGCGTCCGTGCAATGGCGGGGTAAGTCCATAGCTGTATGAGCAGGAGCACTACGGTAGCCCAATGCAGGGCTTGCTGCGTCCCGGAATACTTTTCTTGCATCAGTTATGCCGCCTTCTGAAGGGTGCGTTCGCCCGCGGAGGGCCCGCGCAAAGATCGGATAAAACCTTCGTACATATAAGAAATGAGACGATTGTTCGTTTCGATGACCCAAAAGCGGTTTATCTGACCTGTGTGCCTATGCTGGCACCGTTAGGGTCGATGATAGGTCTCGAACAGCCTGTCTTTCGCGTGTCGGCCCAATGCGGGCGACCAGATCGGTCGCCCGCCCGGCTCGCCTCGACTAGACCTTCTTGAGGTCGGTATAGTCGCCGGAGACTTTCAACTTGATTGTCACGGTCTCCTTGTCGCGATTGCGCCAGAACCAGCCATGGGTGCCATCGAATTTGGCTTCAAGAATGCCTGTATCGCCAGCCACGCCGCGATCTTTCTTGTAGCTCGTCTCGATCTTGGTCCATGGCGTGCCGTGCATGTCATAGTTGACCTTGCCGCCGCTCACCTCCCAGACGTAGTTGACCTTGGCACCCTTCTTCATGGTCATCTTGTACTCAGCCCCTTCGCCGGGCTTGAGTGAGATCGTCAGTTCCTCTGAACGTGCGGCGGACTGGGCAACCTTGAGGTCCTGAGCATGAGCGGAGCTGATGAACAAGCTCGCCACAAAAAAGCCAAGGCCGGACTTCTTCTCCGGCTGGGTCTGCTGATCCATCTTGCGGTCGGCCTCGGCTTCTGCCGCAAGCTGCTTCTTGATCTCGCCCATTTCGGTTAGCTTCAGCATGCGGCCGATACCGGTGGGATCGATCGCATGTTCGGCCGGGAGTACGACCGTGAAGAGCAGGACGATCGCGACAATAAAGGCGATGATTGTCGATTTGATCAGCTGGGCCGTGCTTGGCAGTTCGGCGCGAGTGGGAATGTCGGAATTGTACATGGGTCAGGTCCTCAAGCGAGTGATTTGATGTAGCCGGCGATATGCATGCCCATCAGGATGAAGCCGGCAGACATCATCGCGACATTGGCGGTGTAGGCGTGGCGCCAGAACCTTGGGGAACGGCGCCAGAAGCTCATGGCGATCAGGATCGCGCCCAGCGCCAGCAACTGGCCGAGTTCGACACCGATATTGAAGGCGATGAGGTTGGTAAGCAGGCCATCTTTTGCGATCTGGTATTCCTGAACCTTGGCCGCGAGACCGAAGCCGTGGAACAGGCCGAAAATCAGGGTTGCTGCCTTGGTGTTCGGCTGGAACCCGAACCAGCGCTGAAATGCGCCCATATTATCGAGCGCCTTGTAGACGACCGAAAAACCGATGATGGCATCGATAATGTAGGCGCTGATCGCGATGTTGAAATAGACGCCGAGGATCATCGTGGTCGAATGGCCGATGGCAAACAGCGTCACATAGATCGCGATGTGATTGAGCCGATAGAGGAAGAAGATCACGCCGGCGAGGAAGAGAAGGTGATCGTAGCCGGTCATCATATGCTTCGCCCCGAGATACATGAAGGGGATGAAATGAACGCCGGTGATCTCCTGGATATAGCCTTTGTCGCCTTCTGCCACGGCATGCGCGAGAGCATTGCCGGGTATGGCGAGAAGGCCCAGCGTAAAGGTGCTGAACGCAACAAGCGCGAGGGTGAAGGCGGAATTCCGGCCAAACCGGAAGTCTGCCCTTGGGACAGTCTCTTGCATGGAATTGCTCCTGATGAGGGGATAACTCGAGCGCGGGATCAATCCGCGCCGGTTCACCAGGATTGACGTGGCGGACGTTCCAACCGCGATGCCTCGCCGTCGCGGCCGACCATGGTTTCGAAAATCACGACTGTTTTCGGCAGCGGACAGAGAAGCGGGTTGATCAGCCGTGCCGCAACGGCGGTTTCGTGGCTGTGATCGCCGGGGTTATGCGGCTTGTGGTTGGCATGGCCCGGTTCGTCGTCGTCATGGGAATGTCCGTGATCAGCCTGCCGGTGGTCTTGATCCGCGGTCAGAAGGCCTGCCGGATCGGTCATCTCGGCGCCCGGCTTGCCGTGAAGGTGGAACTCGGCACGCAAGGGCGGCGCCAGCAGCAAGGCCAGCGTCAGCATTCCGAACAAGAGGGCTCGCAGAACGTGCATGTGGTCGTAACTGGTCCGATGCCCACGAACAGGCAAGGCAATCTCTCCTCCTCAAACCACGAATGCGGTTAAATTTTGATTGCTGCATCCTATCGGGGGGGATAGGACTCTTGGCAATTCATTCATCGCTGTGAAAGGCAAGTGGCATGTCGGTTCATCAGTCTCACCCCGAGATCATCAAGCGGTTGAAGCGGGCCGAGGGGCACCTTCATTCCGTTATCGGCATGATCGAGGCCGGGCGACCCTGCCTCGACGTTGCGCAGCAGCTTCATGCGGTCGAGAAGGCCATCGCGGAAGCCAAGAAAACCCTGATCCACGATCACCTTGATCATTGCCTTGAGGATGTCGCTGGAGCGATCTCGCGCGACCAGCGCCATGTGATCGACGAGTTCAAAGCCATCACGAAATATCTGTGAGGCGACGATGCTGGCCGTTCTTGCCAACCGAACCTATCGCCACTTGTTTATAGCACAGGTTGTGGCCCTGATCGGGACGGGCCTTGCCACAGTGGCTTTGGGCCTGCTCGCGTTTTCCCTGGCGGGAGAGAATGCCGGAGCGGTGCTCGGCACAGCTCTCGCCATCAAAATGGTTGCCTATGTTGGTGTGGCGCCAGTCGCAGCAGCGTTCGCCGAACGCGTGCCTCGCCGGGCAATGCTCGTGGCGCTTGATCTGGTGCGGGCGGGCGTCGCTCTGTTCTTGCCCTTCGTCACCGAGATCTGGCAGGTCTACCTGCTGATTTTTGTCCTCCAATCGGCGTCGGCTGCTTTTACCCCAACCTTTCAGGCGACGATCCCTGATGTGCTGCCGGATGAAGCGGAATACACCCGCGCACTCTCGCTCTCGCGGCTGGCCTATGATCTGGAAAGCCTGCTGAGCCCAATGCTTGCAGCTTTGCTGTTAACGGTGATGAGCTTCCACACGCTCTTTGTTGGCACGGTGATCGGCTTTCTGGCATCCGCCGCCCTGGTTTTATCTGTCTCACTCCCGAGCCCGAAGCCCACCGCACCGCGCGGGATCTATGACCGGACCACGCGGGGCATCAGGCTCTATCTTGCCACCCCGAGGCTTCGCGGGCTTCTAGCGATCAGTCTCGCGGTTGCCTCTGGCGGCGCTCTTGTGATTGTGAATACGGTGGTGTTCGTGCAGGCGAAGTTTGCGATGACTCAGGCAGACACGGCCTTGGCGCTGGCCGCTTTCGGTGCAGGATCGATGACGATCGCTGTTGCTTTACCGAAGCTTCTGGACCGACTTCCGGACAGGCCCGTGATGTTGGCGGGCGCAAGCCTGCTTGGGTTTGGCACCGGGCTGGCAGCGCTTCTGTCCGGATTTGCCTGGCTCCTCGCACTCTGGTTCCTGCTTGGTGCGGGCTACTCCATGGCACAGACGCCATCAGGCCGGTTGCTCCGCCGTTCGTCTTCGCCGGAGGATCGACCGGCGTTGTTCGCCGCACAATTCGCTCTCAGCCATGCCTGCTGGCTCATCACCTATCCCTTGGCCGGATGGGCTGGGGCAAAATTCGGGTTGCCAATCGCCGCTCTCCTGTTGGCCGGGCTGGCGGCCTGCGGTGTTCTGGCCGCGAGATTCCTCTGGCCAACTGAACCCAGAGCCGAATGAGCGATCGTGCCACCTTGGTGAGCTCTTCCTCGCGGCATTCCTCACAGCAACAAATCTTGCCTGCGCAATTGGAGGCCGTGCTCGCCGGCTTGCTGATTGCGGGCTATCGACCGGTGTTCATCCTGCTTGCCATGGCGAGCAGCGGGATATTCTACGCTCTCTTGGCAATTGGCTGTTGCTCAGACGAGGCGCTTGTCTCTCGCGGCAATGTTGTTGAATGGCCAAAACGCCTTGCTGGCATTTTGGTTGAACCAATTACGAGCCGGAACCTCAATGCATCGAAATGTTACCCACGAGACCACGATCACCACTGCGAGATACAGCAGCGTGTAGGCATCATTGAGCCATGTCGGGCCGAGATCAAAATTGGTGTGAGGGTTGCCCGCGCCAATATGGGGTGAGGTCGCGACGGGGTGCCCGATCTTGGTCGAAATCACAACAGGCGCCTTGTTGAAGGCAAGACTGACCAAGAGAGCCGTCATGTAGATCGAGTAGGACAGGTCGCCTAGAAGCCGGCCAATGCCTGAAGCCAGGGCTTGTGAAATGCGCCCCCGTTGAAACGCAAAGACAATCACGATCATAGCGAACACGAATGGCGCAAGCAGCGTCCATTGTGATCGCCCAACAGTTGCTACGAATGCGCCGACAATCGTAATGGCCGCTGCTTCAAGAAGCGTCGCAATGTCATTACCCAGGACCAATGTTCGGAAATAGCGGCGCCAAAGCATGAGGACAATGACGCCTGTGAAAAACCCCGCAAGGCAGCGAGCAAATCCGAATTGGAATGTTGTATCCATGCCGTTCGGCGAGAAGGAGCCAACGACCCATAGTCCTGACGCAACAATCGCCGGTGCAGCGAGCATAACCACCTTGCGGCCGCCAAGACATAGGATCGCAAAAACAATGTATGTCCAGAATTCGGTTGAGATCGACCACGCGGGTGTGTTCCACAAAGTCGTTCCTGTAAAACCGATCGCCTGGACAAGCATCAAATCCCAAAGGATAGTAATGGGTGCCTTTCCATCGACAAATGTGTTCGATGGGTCGCCCTTCATGACCGCAAAGGCAAAGCGGGCAAGCTCAATGAAGACGAAGACGAACAAAAGGACTGCATGAAGAGGCCAAACCCGACCGAAGCGCCGAATGACGAAAACACGGACTGATGATCCACTGTCGATACGGTCAAGATAGGCGTGCGCGATCACGAATCCTGAGAGAACGAAGAAGAAATCTACGAAAAGCCAAGCGTTCTGAATCAGCTGCAAACCGTGGAGAAATCCATCCGCTTCGAGGCGATAGAGAGCAACAAGCAGGGCAGCTATCCCGCGCCACGCATCAAGTGCAATAAATCTCTGCCCTTCACGTGAATTCATAGCACTCGCCAGCCTCTCGCCATTTATGCCTCAGCTTCAGATTGGCTCGCATCGACTTAAAAAATAGTCCGACAATTGCCCGCAATCGAGAACAGTGTGAATCCAGTCTAAACTCGATATCCCACTTCAGTGCTCGTGCGTGCAGTTGCCATGATCCGCCAGAGCATCGATCACCTGACAATCGGCCACGGGAACGCCGCCGCGGCATGAGGTGGAAATCCGTTCAAGCTCGGTCTCGAGTGAGCGCAGACGGGCAATCTTGCTCCGGACATCGGCAAGATGCCGCGACGCGATTGCATGCGCTTCGTCGCACGGCATGGTTGGCCGATCTGAGAGCATGAGCAGGGCGCGGATGGCATCGACGCTGAAGCCGAGATCGCGGCCGTGCTTGATGAAGGCGAGCCGTTCGAGATGCGCCTTTCCATAACGCCGCTGATTGCCTTCGGAGCGCTCCGGCTCGGGCAAGAGCCCGGCTTGTTCGTAATAGCGGATCGTCTCGACCTTCACGCCCGTGCGGTCGGCCAGCGCTCCGATGGGCATGACCCGGGGGAGAGACGATTTTTGTGATGAGCCCGGCATTTTGCGCTTGATCCTCTAGTGGCTACAGGTTGTAGGCCAGCATGGTGCTGAGTCTCCTGAAGGACAAGTCCATGAATGCACCATCAACCACGCGGTCGCTCGAAACCGTCAACTGGTCCGTTTCCGGCATGGATTGCGCGAGTTGCGCAGCAAAGATCCGTGGGGCCGTCGAGCGGCTGCCAGGTGTGAGCGACGTCAAGGTCTCTGTCATGTCGGAGACGTTGTCCCTGACCCTCGATGCCGAGCAGACCAAAAAGGCCGAGATCGAGACGCGCGTGACCGCGCTTGGCTACAGCATCTCGCTGCGCGAACCCGCCAAGTCGGCGGCTCCGAACCTGTCTGGCGATGGCGGCTGCGGACATGATGATGGACATGGCTCTGATCAGCATGGCCACAAACACCATGCCCACGATCATGCCCACGGGCCAGGCTGCAACCATGGTCACGACCATAAGCCCGACCATGAGCGCGCCCAAGTTCTGATTGCGAAACACAGTCCGGTGGATGGAAACGGCCATGATCATGGACCGACGCCGGATGGGGTTCGCTGGTTTGAGACGGGGAAGGGTAAGCTTGTCCTTGTCACGGGTGCGCTGCTTGCGCTCGCCTGGGGCGTCAAGCTCGCGGCGGCGGAAAACCTCGCCCATTGGGCGTTCATTCTGGCCTGCATCATCGGAACGATCCCGGTCGCAAGACGGGCGCTTGCGGCCCTGCGCGCCGGCATGCCGTTCACGATCGAGATGCTGATGACGATTGCCGCTGTCGGCGCGCTGGCGATCGGCGCGGCGGAGGAAGCAGCGCTCGTTGTGTTCCTCTTTGCCGTCGGGGAGGTTTTGGAAGGCGTCGCGGCCAACAAGGCGCGCGCCAGCATCAAGGCGCTGGCCGACCTTGTGCCGAAATCCGCGATCATTGAGGAAGGCGGAGCAACGCGGACGATTGATGCGGCGGCCCTTCGCATCGGACAGGTCGTGCTGGCCCGGCCCGGAGATCGCATCCCCGCGGACGGCGAGATCATCGAGGGCGTCTCGGGCATCGATGAAAGCCCCGTGACCGGGGAGTCCGTTCCGAAAAGCAAAGGACCAGGCGAGCCGGTGTTTGCGGGCTCGATCAACAGCGAAGCCCTGCTGCGGATCCGGGTGACAAAAGAGGCCAGCGACAACACGATTGCCCGCATCATCCGCCTCGTCGAGGAAGCCCAGGATGCCAAGGCGCCAACCGAGCGGTTCATTGACAGGTTCTCGCGCATCTACATGCCGATCATCGTCGGGCTGGCCATCCTCGTAACCATTGTGCCGCCACTTGCGACGGGCGCGGACTGGAACACGTGGATCTATCGGGGCCTGGCTCTGTTGCTGATCGGCTGTCCCTGCGCGCTCGTTATCTCGGTTCCCGCTTCCATTGCCTCCGCGCTTTCGGCTGGCGCCAAGCGCGGCCTGCTTCTCAAGGGTGGCGCGGTGATCGAGGCGGCGTCGCGCACAACCGTGATCGCGTTTGACAAGACGGGCACGCTCACCCGGGGAAAACCGGTGGTCACGGATGTCCGGACCTTCGGCATGCCGGAAAGCGACGTCCTGGCGCTCGCCGCTGGCGTGGAAGCCGGGTCAAGCCATCCGCTGGCCGAGGCCATCCTGGCGCTGGCTGCGACGAAGGGGATTGCGCCTCTGCCGGCTGTCGATGCCCGTGTCATTCCCGGTCGCGGCGTAGAGGCGCGGATTGCGGGTGAAAGTGTATTCGTCGGTTCACCCCGCTTTGCCTCGGAAATTGGTGCCCTTTCACCGTCGGTACGCGAGGCCGCCGAAGCTATGGAGTCGGAAGGCAAGACGGTTGCTGCCATCTTCAAGGCCGGGCAGGCGATCGGGCTTGTCGCCTTGCGGGACGAGCCCCGCGAGGATGCCAAGGCGACCATCGCAGAGCTTTCTTCTCTCGGTATTCGCTCGATCATGCTGACAGGCGACAATGCTCGGACGGGCAAGGCGATTGCAGACACATTGGGCATGGATGTGCGGGCCGAATTACTCCCGGATGACAAGGTCCGCGAGATCCGGGCGCTCGCCGAAAGCCAGCATGTGATGATGATCGGCGATGGCATCAATGATACGCCGGCCTTGGCCGCGGCCACCATCGGCATCGCCATGGGATCGGGCACGGATGTGGCGCTTGAAACCGCCGATGGCGCGCTGCTGCGCAACCGGATGAAGGATACACCCTCGCTGATCCGGCTTTCGCGGACGACGATGGCCAACATTCGGCAGAATATCGTGCTCGCGCTCGGCCTGAAGGCGGTGTTCCTCGTCACCTCGGTTCTGGGAATGACCGGGCTCTGGATCGCCATTCTCGCCGATACCGGCGCAACCGTGCTGGTGACACTGAACGCCCTGCGGCTGCTCGGCTACAACCCGGAAAAGGCGTGAGGATCTCAACATGAGCGCCATGGAAGCCGTGAGCTACCTGCTCTTTGTTGTCTATCTTGTGAGCTTTTTCGGGCTCACTTTCGCGGCCGCGCGACAGGCCGGCAAGCCAGTTTGGCTTTTCGGCAGCCGAACATCCGGGCAGGCCTTCCCGGCCATGCTGTTCCGGCTTGGTTTTGCCGGTGCCGCGATCTGGCCATTGATCCGGGCGTGGATCGGTGAAGGTTACACTGATCTTTTCAGGGCGATGCTCGACGGGATCGCAATGGATATGGTTGGCCATCTGCTGATCGCCATCGGCGCCTGTATCGCGGCGGTATCGCAGATGCATATGGGCGCTTCATGGCGGGTCGGAACGGCAGAGGGCAAGACAGGCGACCTCGTTGATGACGGGCCGTTTGCGATCTCGCGAAATCCGGTCTTCGTCGGGCAGATCATCCTGTTTATCGGGCTGTTCGCCGTTTTCCCGGACATCGTCCAGCTCGGTCTGACCGCCGCCATCATCCTTGCGGCGCATCTTCAGGTCAAAATCGAGGAGCGCGTTTTCATCACCAGTCTGGGAGAGCCCTATCAAGCGTATATGGCGAGGGTCAACCGCTGGATCGGAACGCGCTAGAACAGGCCAAGACTCAGGCCTTCCCCGGAGTTCCCAGGCAGTTTGCGGCTGCAGGCATCCGCAGGTCTGCGGCCCTCCCGTGCGATTCCTTCCGAACCGGATGGCGTCAAGGTTCGGGAGCGGAGCGGTCCGAAGAGGATGATTGCGGCTCCCATCAGGCAAAGTGATGCGCCAGATAGATCCCACATGTCTGGCCGCTGTCCCTCAACCTGCCATAGCCAGAAAAGAGATTCAGCGACGCAAACGCCGCCATAGGCGGCGAAAGTCACCATGGGGGCAGAGTCCCTGGTTTCAAAAAGCGGCTTCTGCCGCCCGGCTTGCGATTCTTTTTCTAGCCAGGGGCGATCAGATTGCAGCATCAGGTTGGGCCTGCTTCGCGCTCCCAAAGCGGCTATCGATTCAGATCATTTCAAGTCCCGCGCGCAGACCTTTTTTGATCAACGAACAGCCCGGTTGGGTTGTGGCCCTATTCCAGACATTCCAGTCGATACACGGTCATCGCCTGTCACACGAATGTTGCAGTCAGCATCTACCAAACCCCAAACAAAAGTCGGTTTTGTTCGATTTTTCCGAACAGAGTGAGAGGTTTTCGGATGCTGTCGGCCCGCGACGTGTCAGTTATCTACGCGAACGGCGTTACGGCGCTCGACTCGGCGAGCATTGATGTCGGGCAAGGACAGTTCGTTGTCCTGCTCGGAAAGTCAGGAGCTGGCAAATCAACGCTTCTGCGGTGCTTCAACGGCCTCGTCCGCCCGACCTCTGGTGACATTCGCGTCGAGGCGTTCGGATCGATATTCGCAAGCCGGTCGACATTGCGCGAACATCGTCGGCGCACGGGGATGGTCTTTCAGCAGCACCATCTTATCGGGCGGCTCAGCGCACTGGAAAATGTGCTCATGGGACGTCTTTCCCGACATGGCGCCTTCCGCACGTTGCTGCCTTTTGGCAAAGCTGATCGTCTAGCAGCGCTTGAGGTACTGGACAGGGTCGGCCTCGCTGATCGAGCGCTGACACGCGCCGACCAACTTTCAGGAGGCCAGCAGCAGCGCGTCGGGATTGCGCGGGCAATGGCACAGCAACCGATGCTCATGCTTGCAGACGAACCTGTCGCAAGCCTCGATCCCACTACGGCTGTACAGGTTCTCGGAGATTTGCACCGGATCTGCCGGGAAGACGGGATCACGACCATCGTAAGTCTCCATCAACTCGACCTCGCACGCCGCTTCGCCGACCGGATTATCGGGCTGGCGGGCGGACGCGTTGTGTTTTCAGCCGCGCCGACCGAACTCGCCAGCGAGTCCATCGAAACGATCTATCCCCAACCCGCGGTCGTTCTTCCAGTTGCCGCTGAATAATCCCTACCGCCAATGGAGCATCCTATGAACCGCCGCGACTTTCTTTTCCTGTCCGCCAGCGTGACATTAGCGGCTGGCGTGTTGCCAGCGCATGCCGACAAGTCAAATCCGGACAAGCTGCGCGTCGCGCTTCTGCCAGACGAGAATGCGTCAACGATCATCCAGAATGCCCAGCCGCTTAAGGCCTATCTCGAAAAGGCTCTCGGGAAGGCCGTCGACATCATTGTGACGACAGATTATTCATCGATGATCGAGGCCATGCGATTTGGACGGATCGAAGTCGCGTATTTTGGCCCGTTCTCCTATGTGCTTGCCAAGTCCAAGGCGCCGGAGATTGAGCCGTTCGCCGTTGGCGTCGAGCGTGGCAAGGCGAATTACCAGTCCATCCTCATCGCGAATGCGAACGGTCCGGTGAAGACAGTCGCCGATATACGCGGCAAACCCTTCGCTTTCGGCGATCAGGCTTCAACCTCCAGCCATCTCGCTCCGCGCGCTTTTCTTGCCAAGGCAGGCCTTATCGGAGACAAGGATTACAAGGTAGTCCATCTCGGCAAGCACGATGCGGTCGCGCGCGCAGTGGCAGCGGGACAGGTGCCGGCCGGAGCGCTTTCCGAGCCCATTTTCCGGAGCCTCGTCGATGGCAAGAAGGTTGATGCGACAAAGGTGATCCAGCTGGGCCTCTCTGATCCAATCCCAAATTATCCCATGACCTTGCAGGGCTATCTCAAGCCCGAACTCAAGGTGGAGATCCGGAAAGCGTTCCTCGAACTCAATGATCCATTGATCCTCAAACTCTTTAGAGTCGAGGGCCTCGCCGCCGCCACGGACAAGGACTACGACGTCCTTCGCGACATGGCGAAAGTGCTTGAACTCGACATCGCAAAGCTGGGTTGATCGGATGAGCCGCGCCGCATTCTATGAATCTGTGCTCGTTGCCGAGGGAAAGGCCGCACGGCGCGGCATCCTGATCGTTGGGGCGATCATTTGCATCGCTGTGGCCGCGCTGGCGGTGACAGGCTTTTTTGATGCTCAGCGCTTTGCGGAAGCGGGTCCAGCCATCCAGCAACTCGCCTCGGAGATGGTTCCGCCGGACTTTGGCCGTTGGCGGACTTGGCTTCGGCCGCTTTTCGACACGCTCGCCATGTCGATTGCGGGCACCGCGCTCGCCGTTATCCTCTCGCTGCCGCTGGCATTGCTCGCGGCACCGAACACAAGCCCTCATACCGCCGTCTATTTCGTCACTCGCACCATACTCGCGTTCCTTAGGTCGGTGCCCGAGATTATTCTGGGCGTCCTGTTTGTTGCGGCGGTCGGATTTGGCGCGCTGCCCGGCGTGCTTGCACTGGCGCTCCACTCGGTCGGTATGGTCGGGAAGTTCTATGCCGAAGCCATCGAACACGTTGACCCGAAACCGCTCGAGGCAGCCCGCGCGGCAGGTGCCAGCCCGTTTCAGGTGATTACACACGCTGTTCTGCCGCAAGTCCTGCCGCAACTGACGGACGTGACGATCTATCGCTGGGAGTATCATTTCCGCGCCTCGGCAGTCCTGGGCATTGTCGGGGCCGGGGGAATTGGCTTCGAGTTAATGGCAGCATTGCGGCTGCTCAATTATGATCAGGTGTCGGCGATCCTGCTGTCGATCCTCGCATGCGTGCTTGTTGTCGACTCGATCGGCGCATTCCTGCGCAAATCGTTGAAGTGACAAGGGCTTTGAGCTGGAATTGACGAAATGCCTGACCTTCCACGGGTCGTCCTGACCAATCGGACCTTTCCCGAAACACGCGCGGTTTTCGAAGATCGCATGCGCATCATCGCCAATGATGACGCGGAGCCGTGGCCGCGTGCCCGGCTTCTGGAAGAAGCGCGCAATGCCAATGGTCTGATGGCTTTCATGACGGACCGGATCGATGCAGAGTTTCTCGACGCATGCCCCGAACTTCGAATAATCGGCGCTGCGCTCAAGGGCTATGACAATATTGACATCCTAGCCGCAGCGCAGCGCGGCGTGATGGTGACGATCGTTCCCGATCTCTTGACCGAACCAACCGCCGAACTCGCGATCGGCCTTGCAATCGCACTTGGCCGTCGTGTTCTGGAAGGCGATGCGCTAATCCGGGGCGGTGCGTTCTACGGGTGGCGTCCCAATCATTATGGTGTCGGCCTGCATGGCTCCAGTGTTGGCATTCTCGGGTTCGGGAAGGTGGGGCAGGCGATCGCGCGACAGCTTGCCGGCTTCGGCTGTTCAATACTCGCGAGTGACTTAAGCGCCGTGGTCGAAACCGCACCGCAGGTCAGATTTGTTACACCAGAACATCTGCTTGAGGCGTCGGATTTCGTCTTTCTGGCTCTCCCGCTGACGGGGGAGACGGCTGGCTTGATCGGGCCAGCGGAACTGACGCGGATGAAGCGTGGAGCGCTCTTGATCAATCCCGCACGCGGATCGCTTGTCGATGAGACCGCTGTTGCCGATGCTCTCGAAGCCGGATATCTGGGCGGCTACGCGGCGGATGTGTTTGCTTTCGAAGACTGGGCGCGGGACGATCGCCCCCCTCAGATCGACCAAAGTTTGCGCCGGCCGGGTGCGCGCACCGTGCTGACCCCGCATATTGGTTCCGCGACGGTGTCTGCGCGACGGTTGATTGAAGGCGCCGCCGCTCGGAGCATCGTTCAGGCCTTGTCAGGCGAAGTGCCGGATGGGCTTGTCACTCCGCTCGAACGATTGCACAAAAAATGCTGAACCTTGTTCATGTCCGTTCCTTCGTCACGGTCTGTGAACATGGCACATATAGAGCGGCTGCGCGGGCGCTCGGAGTCTCGGCCTCGACCATTCTCGATCATATTCGCCAACTGGAAGAAACCCTTGCGGCCCCGCTCCTCACGCGTCGATCTGCCGGAGCCTTGCTGACCCGGCAGGGCGAGAGGCTCCTCCCTCTGGGCCGCTCGCTCTTGGCGACCGCCGAGCGGGTCCATGCGGTTGTTGCCGGGGACCATCTAAGAATTGCCTCCGCCAGCAATGTCGGCGTGTATCTCTTGCAAGATCCGATCGCAGCATTCCAAACCGCAAGCGGGATCGGCGTCCATAACTGGATTGGGCCCAATCATGATGCCGTCGACCGGCTCGAGCGTGGCGAAGCGGACTTGGCCGCACTGGAATGGTGGGACGAGCGACCAGGATTCGAGGCTGTGGTCTGGCGCCGCGAGGACCTGGTCGTAATAGTATCGACCGCTCACGCCTGGGCTTCGCGCCAGTGGATTGATGTCAACGATCTCTTGGCCGAGCCCCTGCTCGGCGGAGAGCGCGGGAGTGGTACCGGCCGCGTGCTTAGGGAAGCACTCGGACCAATCGCCGATCAGTTACGGGTCACGGAGCATCTCGCCAGCACCGAAGCCGTCAAAAGGGCCGTTCGAGCGGGCCGGGGAATTTCGATTGTCCTGAGGGCGGCGGTGCTGGACGAACTGGAGCAGGGCCACCTCGTGGCGCTGCGGATCGCCAATACCGAACTTCACAAGCATATCTGGCTGGTCACCCAGGCGAGCTTGCCGCAGACGGCGCCTGCCCGGGCTTGCCTGTCTGCCATCATGAAGGCCACAGGCTGAATGCCGGCTTCCCTTGGCTCTAGAGAAACGGCAGCTGCCAGAACCATGTCCCGCCTCCTCGACAGGCGCGCTCTCATGGTTGCGTCTGGACGTCAGACGATAACGTATCCCGACAGCTTACTTTCACTTCAAGCTGTCGTCGGGGGCGGCGCTGAGCAATAAAGGACAGCGCCAACTCGAGAGTCGGCTGCGACTTTCCAGATAGGCCAACACACGCTGGATGTCGAGCCGACTGAAATGATCTGTTACAATGTCGAAACAACGATGAAGCCGCGCAGTTGCAGGGTCGAATGATGAGTCGTGATCTCGCTCAAGAAGCGCAGCCCATCAAGGGCCCATTGCCATCGTCATTCGAAGTTCTTGTCGTCGATGATGACGGCGAAATCCTTTCTCTCGTCGCCAAATTTCTTCGCGCTAACGGATTTCGGGTTCATACCGCGCGTAGCGGCGCAGAAATGAACGAAGCCCTTAAACACGCTGCAATCGACCTGATCGTGTTGGATCTGATGTTACCTGGGCGGAGCGGCCTTGATCTATGCCGCGATTTGCGTCGTACATCGATGATTCCCGTTATCATGCTGACGGCCAAGGGTGAGGAGACAGATCGCATCATTGGGCTTGAAGTAGGCGCGGACGATTATCTCGCGAAGCCCTTCAATCCCCGGGAGTTGCTCGCCCGGATCAACGCTGTGTTAAGGCGCGTTCGGTCCCAGGATCAGCAAACCGGCGAACGAGGCGGTCGGGTCATTCAATTCACTGGCTGGCGCCTCGATACCCTCAAGCGTGAACTGATGGATCCGCGCGGCGTTGTGGTTGATTTGTCGACCGGCGAATATGACCTCTTGCTCGCGTTTCTGGAGGCACCTCAACGGGTCCTTACGCGGGAGTTTCTCCTTGATGCGGCGCGGAATCGATCGATTGACGTATTCGACCGCTCCATTGATGTGCAAATCAGCCGTCTCCGTCGCAAGCTCGACGGCGTCGACGATCTCATCAAGACAGTGCGAGGTGTCGGTTATCTCTTCGCGGCGGACGTCATCCGTGGGTGAAAGACAGCTAAACGCAATCACCGCTTTTTTGCGGCGCATCGATAGCCTTGCCCTACGGACAACGCTCGTCGTGCTGATCGGAATTGGCCTCGTGCATATCGCAAGCCTTTGGACCTACCAGCATAGCCTGACACGTGAACTTAGTTTGGCGAATGAAACAAGGTTGGCTGACCAGCTTATCGCGATTAAACGGTCGGTGATGCGGGTTCCGGAACAGGAACGCGAGACACTCGCCCATGATATGTCTGGTGGGCCTATTGAGGCACACTGGAGCCGGACAGAACATGCATTCGCAGGAGGGCCTGGTGCTGGCGAGTGGGAAGCGTTAGGCCGACGTCTGCGGGACATCGCCCCCGAAATCGCCGACGACGGCCTTGTGATCGGTGCAAACCGACGTGTTGTCGACGACCCGCACCTTGCTCTGATCTCCATCCGTCTGCCCGACCAATCTTGGATCAATGTCAGCCTCGTTGCATGGAACCCGCGCGTCTCCGCCGGTCACGGAACGCTTCTGTCGACAACATTGATGGCGCTGGGGGCGATCATTGTATCGGTCCTTCTGGTCGGTTGGCTCACCCGGCCGCTAACAGGCTTCGTAAAGGCCTCTAAGGAGCTTTATAAGAACAAGAAGGCATTCCTCGTACCGGAAATCGGGCCACGTGAGGTTCGCGCTCTCGCGGTCGCATTCAATGATATGCAGCGACGGATTGGCCGCTTGATCGATGATCGCACTCAGGCGCTGGCGGCGGTCTCGCATGATCTGAAGACACCGATCACACGGCTTCGGTTCAGGATCGAAGACATGGCAGAGCTGGATACGCGGACTGCCATTGCGGCTGATCTCGATGAGATGGAACGAATGCTGGATCAGACGCTCGCCTATCTGCGCGGCGATCGGACTGATGAGGAGATCAAGCCAATTGATATCGTCGCGGTCCTCAAAACGATCACGGATGATGCTTCCGATCGTGGGCTTGCGGTTTCGCTCGAGGGCATCGGCAATGCGAGAATTCCTGGCAGACGGCTCGCATTGAAACGGGCGTTTGGCAATCTGATCGACAATGCGGTCAAGTATGGTCGCCAAGCGCAGGTGATCGTCGAGGATAATCCCAGCTCCACCATCGTGAGCATTCGGGATCACGGGCCAGGAATCGCGCCCGATGATGTTGAGCGCGCGCTGTCACCTTTCGTGCGCCTCGAACCGTCGCGCAATCAGGAGACCGGCGGCTTCGGACTGGGCCTCACCATTGCGCAGGCGATCATTGAGGGGCACGGTGGGAGCCTATCGTTCACGAACCATGCCGAAGGCGGCCTTATCGTTTCCATCGCTTTGCCGAAGCAACGATCAGTTCCCTGAAACAAACTGTTACAAAGCCGAAATGTTTTCGGAGAGAGCGATCAGTAAGATCAAACTGACGCAATCTGTCGACAGGGCCGAAATGACCTCCAAGTTTTCAATTTATTGCCGGGTTCTTACGGTACTGGCTGCGCTCGTCGGAGCCTCGCTTGCCACCGCTCACGAGGGGCATGATCACGGTGCACCGCCACCGCCGGTATCCTTGACGATTGCGCCACGAGCAGATGCATCGTCCGCGGATTTCGAACTTGTAGCAATCGCGCGAAGCGGGAAACTGAGAATTTACATCGATACATTTCGGGGCAACGAGCCTGTCAACGATGCGGACATCGAAGTCGATGGTCCCGGCGGCACCGTCAAGGTATCGGCAACACCAGACGGCGCCTACACGATCGACGCGCCGTGGCTGGCGCGGCCCGGCGGTTACGACCTTGCATTTACTGTTCAGGCCAAGGGGACGATCGATATTCTGACAGCCACACTCACCATTCCTGAGCCGGCCGCGCCGCCCGTTGGAACAACCAGTCTTTGGAACGCGGTCATCGGCGCAGCCTGGGCGCAGGACATTCAGTCGCGGCTCGCGACGAGAGATGCAGGCCTGTGGGTGGTTGGCGGTGGCGCTTTCCTGGTCGGCCTCATTGTTTCCGGACTATTTCGCCGAAGGGCGCGCACGGCCTCCATTGCCATACTTGCGACACTGCTCGTGCTCAACACCGCGCCATCTGACGCCGCCAGTCCTTCGGCTCCAGCTTCCGCGATCGCAGAGCGAGATGTGGCGCAGCGATTTGCCGACGGAGCGATCTTTGTTCCGAAGACGACGCAGCGTATTCTCGGCATCCGGACGCTGTTCACCGAGTCTCGAACTTTCTCGGGAACTGTGGAGCTTCCCGCCCGCGTCATCTCGGATCCGAGTGCAGCGGGCTATGTCCAGGCATCGGTGGCCGGGCGGCTTGCCCCACCACCCGGCGGTTTTCCGCGATTGGGAACACGCGTCACGGCCGGAGACGTTCTTGCCCTCGTCCAACCCGCGATCGGGGCCGCCGACGTTACCAGCCAACAGCAACAGTCACGAGAACTAGACCAGCAGATCGCGATCGCCGAGCGGCGACTGGAACGGTTTCGGCAAATTCAGAACGTGGTCGCTCGGTCTCAGATCGAAGATGCAGAGCTGGAACTGCAAGGTCTGCGCGCGAGGCGTGGCAATCTCGAACGTGCTCCGCGCGAGCCCGAAAAGCTCGTCGCCCCGGTTTCGGGCGTAATCGCCGCGGTTCAGGCAATCGCAGGTCAAATCGCGGAGCCGAACGCGATCATCTTCCAGATCGTCGATCCCTCGCGCTTCTGGGTGGAAGCGCTAAGTTTCGAGGCGCATGCCATCAATGGCTCAGCCAATGGGCGTTTCGGTGACGGACGGACGGTGCCGCTCTCCTATCGCGGTTCGGGACTGGCCGACCGCAATCAGGCCATTCCGATCCAGTTCAGTGTAGAAGGGGAATCGCGTGGCCTTCGGGCGGGCCAGCTACTCACCGTGCTCGCTTCCACCAGTGATGAGCGCAAGGGTATCGCCGTTCCTCGGACCAGCGTCCTGCGCGGTCCTAATGGCCAATCCATCGTCTATGAACATACCAACGCCGAGCGCTTCCTGCCGCGCGAAGTGCGGGTCGAACCGCTCGACGGCAATCAGGTGCTGATTGTTTCCGGAATCGATGCCGGAAAGCGCATCGTGACGCAGGGCGCTGAACTCCTGAACCAGATCCGTTGAGGCGCAGGCGATGTTCAACTTCCTTGTCACGCAGTCGCTTCGTAACCGGCTCTTCGTTCTGGCCTTCGCTGCGGTGCTGGTCCTCTACGGTACCTTCACCGTCACGAAATTGCCGGTCGACGTCTTTCCGGACCTCAACCGTCCGACCGTGACGATCATGACGGAGGCGGAAGGGCTCGCCCCGCCCGAGGTCGAGCAATTGGTCACTTTTCCCCTCGAAACCCAGATGAACGGACTTCCTGGCGTCACGCGCGTGCGCTCGACGTCCGGGGTCGGCTTGTCGATCATCTATGTGGAGTTCGACTGGGGCACGGACATCTTCCGCAATCGTCAGCAGATCGCGGAGCGCCTGTCGCTCGTCCAGGCTCAGCTTCCGACGAATGTTGTGCCGCAGATGGGGCCCATCAATTCAATCATGGGTCAGATCATGTTGATCGCCGTGACGGGCCCGGACGGTGTCTCGGCCATGGACCTGCGCGAGTTGGCGGACTTCACGATCCGCCCGCGCCTGCTCACCATTCCCGGCGTCGCGCAGGTTATTCCCATCGGCGGCGAGGTGCGGCAATACCGCGTCTCGCCGAACCCGGCCGCCATGCGCGCTCTCGGCGTCACGCAGGCGCAGATCGAAGCGGCTTTGGCCCAGTTTGGCGCGAACACCGGCGGCGGCTTCACCGACCAGTACAGCCGCGAGTTCCTCATCCGGAACATCGGGCGCACCCATAGCCTCGACGATCTGCGCAGTGTCGTTGTTGCGACGGTCGCAGGCCAGCCCGTTGCCTTGCGGCAGGTCGCCGATGTGTCGTTCGCTGCGCGCATCAAGCGCGGCGAGGCTGGCTTTCAAGGGCGCTCGGCGGTGATCGTATCTGTCGAGAAGCAGCCGGGCATCGACACCATCCGCCTGACCGGACAGGTCGAGCAGGCAATTCGCGATATCACCGCGACGCTGCCCAATGGCATCCGCGCTGATCAGGTGCTGTTCCGGCAGGCGAGCTTCATCGAGACATCGATCGGCAATGTGCAGAAGGTGCTGCTGGAAGCCATCGTGGTCGTGGCGATCATCCTTTTCGCCTTCCTTCTGAATGTCCGCACCACCGCGATTTCGCTCACTGCCATCCCGGTCTCGATCCTGATCACCGCGATCGTCTTCCATCTGATGGGGCTGTCGATCAACACGATGACGCTGGGCGGTCTCGCCATCGCTATTGGCGAACTGGTCGACGACGCGGTGGTCGATGTTGAAAACATCTTCCGGCGGCTGCGTGAGAACCGCGAGAAGGGCAATCCGCGCTCGGTTTTTGATGTCGTCGTCTCGGCGAGCCAGGAGGTACGCTCGGGCATCGTCTACGCCACGATGATCATCGTGCTGGTCTTCGTTCCACTGTTCGCATTGTCGGGCATCGAAGGCAGGCTCTTCGCGCCGCTGGGCCAGGCCTATATCATCTCCATTCTCGCCAGCCTTGTTGTCTCGATCACGCTGACCCCGGTCATGGCCTATTACATGCTGCCAGGCCTGAAGCGCCTGGACGAACACGAGAGTCTGCTCATCCGGGTTCTCAAGCGCGGCAACCGACGCTTGCTCGATTGGTCCTTCCACCATCCCAAGGCATTGATGGCAGGTGCGCTCGCTGGCGTTCTCGCCGCCGGTGCCTTTGCCACCCAGTTGCCACGGTCGTTTCTGCCTCCCTTCAATGAGGGCACTCTGACAATCTCGATGCTGTTCAATCCCGGCATCTCGCTCGCTGAGAGCCATCGGGTCGGATTGATCGCCGAGCGGACCATCATGGAAGTGCCTGAGGTGAAATTGGTGGGCAGGCGCACCGGGCGCGCCGAACTCGACGAGCACGCCGAAGGCGTTCATTCATCCGAGATCGACGTCGATCTGCACCCGAATGGTCGCTCCAAGAACGAGATCGTCAACGACATCCGCGCCCGGCTCTCGGTGCTTCCGGTCACTACCAACATGGGGCAACCGATCTCGCACCGACTCGACCACATGCTGTCGGGCGTTCGCGCGCAGATTGCTCTGAAGATATTCGGCGAGGATCTCGACACGATCCGCGCGTTAGCCGAAGAGCTGCGCCAGAAGCTCGCCGGCGTTCCCGGCATCGTCGACCTACAGGTCGAAAAGCAGGTTCGCATTCCTCAGCTGGAGGTGATCGTCGACTATCGCCGCGCTGCCCTCTATGGCTTGCAGCCGGGGGCTATCACAGAGCAACTGGAGCGTCTCTCGAACGGGCGTATCGTGTCGCGGATCGTCGATGGCAACCGCCGTTTCGATGTCGTCGTGCGGCTTCAGGATGACCGAAGGACGACACAGGGCCTCGCTGATCTACTGATCGAAACGCCCGTGGGCTGGATTCCGGTACGCCAGATTGCCGATGTGGTAGAGACGGACGGTCCGAACCAGATCCTGCGCGAAAACGGCAAACGACGCGTCGTCGTTATGGCAAACACCGATGGAGCCGCTGATATGGCCTCAGTGGTCGCGCAAATCCGACAGCTGATCGCCACGCACAAACTGCCGCCGGGCTTCTTCATCAGTCTGGAAGGGACATTCCAGGCCCAAGAAGAATCCATGCGGACAATAGGACTCTTGAGTCTCGTCTCGCTCGCGATGATCTTCGCGATCCTTTACTCGCGTTATCGATCGGTGCTGTTCGTCGCCATCATCATGGCGAGCGTACCGCTGGCATTGATCGGCTCGGTCACGGCGCTCTGGCTCGCCGGGCAGCCATTGTCCGTTGCCTCCATGGTCGGCTTCATCACGCTGACTGGCATCGCCACCCGAAACGGTATCCTCAAGATCAGCCATTACATCAATCTGGCGATCCATGAGAACATGCCGTTTGGCCGCGATCTTGTCATGCGCGGCTCGCTGGAGCGGCTTACGCCTGTACTGATGACGGCGCTCTCGGCAGGCGTTGCGCTCGTGCCTCTGATGATCGACGCCTACGCGCCCGGCAAGGAGATCCTGCACCCGGTCGCGATCACCATTTTCGGCGGTCTTGTCACTGCGACAATCCTCGACACATTTCTGACCCCGACGCTGTTCCTGCGCTATGGCCGCAAGCCGCTGGAACGCCTCGTGGCACAGGTGCGAGATTCGGAGCCGGCCGCCGCCGGCATGTCGACAGCCGCGAAGCCTCTTGAATCCTTCTGACCCCGCTAAGGAGACTCCATGACTCGCCTTCTTCTCGCTGCGCTTCTCGGCCTATCGCTCGCCGCCCCCGCCTTCGCACATGAACCACGCCCTGGGCCGAATGGCGGTCTCAAGGTCGACGCCGGCGCACGCCATCACGCGGAACTCGTGGCGAACGGAACAACGCAGGTTGTAGTGTTCCTCTATGACGCCAACGACCAGCCGGTCGCGGCGCAAGGCTATCGCGCCAATGCGATCCTGGTCGTCGGTGGCGCGACCCAGCGCTTCGCCCTGCAGCCGGGTGAGGCAAACCGCTTGGTCGGGACTGCGCCTGTGCCGGTTCCGTCGGGCGTGAAAGGCGCAATTCAGATCATCGGACCTGACGGCGCAACGGCGCAGGCGAAGTTCTGAGCGGCAGCAACACTTCGTTACATCTTTGAAATCGCGCCGCAACGAAGCTGATTTATTCATCAAGTCAGACGAAACGAAAATGGAGATTTCAACATGTCGATCAAGGCAATAGCACATCGCACGGCAATCGCGCTGCTGCTAGCGACCGCGGCAAGTACCAGCAGCTTCGCGCAGAATCCTCATGCCGGACATGGCACGGCTCAGCCTCAGGGACAGCAGTCGCCTCCAAATGCCGACATGGAGCGGATGATGCGAACCATGCGCGACATGATGCCGATGATGGAGCGCATGCGGACGGCTTCACCGCAGGAGCGTCCCCAGATGATGGAGCGTATGGCTCCGATGATGCGGGAGATGATGCCTATGATGCACGCCATGATGGGCGCACAGGGTATGGGAATGGGCGCCATGACCGGTCCTGGCCACCAAGGGCATGGCCAGCAGTCTGCCAACACAACGCCTTCGACGCGCGCTTTCGAAGAAGCAAACGCGAAAATGCATCGCGACATGGCGATCAACTTCTCCGGCAATGCAGATGTTGATTTCGTGCGCGGGATGATTCCGCACCATCAAGGCGCGATCGACATGGCTAAAGTCGTTTTGCAGTTTGGAACAAATGAGCAGACCAAGAAATGGGCCAACGATATCATCGCGGCGCAGGAGCGCGAAATCGCTGAAATGCGCGAATGGCTTGCCAAGAACGCTCGATAAGGTCACGATGTTGAATGCAGGTGAGAACTGACTCCAACCCCGGGTCAAATCTCAGCGGCAATCAATAGATAGGCGCGGTTGAATCTCCTTTCCTCCAGCTCGACTTCCCCTTCAAGGTTAAGTGTCGGATGTTTTTTGCCCCCCTTGCAGCGCTCGCCGGTTTCATAATGCTTGCTGCGACTCCACTCGCCGCATCGGAATTCCAGGCTGGCGACCTTATTATCAAGAGCCCCTGGTCCCGTGCTACGCCTTCAGGCGCGCGCGTAGCCGGGGGCTATTTCGTGATTGAAAACAAGGGAACACAGCCGGATCGTCTGGTTGCCGCCAACGTTGAAGTGGCCGGACGGGTCGAGATCCACACTATGACACTTCAGGATGGTGTGATGCGCATGCGTTCGGTGAGCGGTGGGGTGGAGATCAGGCCGGGCGAAAATGTTGTGTTCCAACCAAGCGGACTGCATCTGATGTGGCTCGACCTTGCGAGAACACCGAAGATGGGCGACGTGCTGAACGGCGGGCTGACATTCGAGAAAGCCGGGAACGTTGCTGTCCAGTTCCGCGTCGCGCAATTGGGTGCAACGTCACCGACGCCCTGAGGTGGGCATGCTATTCCTTAGGCGGGTCCGGCTAATCGGATGGGCATTAGTAGCAGTTCTCGGGTTCCTGAGCACCTCTATCTTCCTTGGCTGGTGGCAAGTCGATGGTCCCGGATCTCGCGGGGCTCAATCGGGAACATTGCAAGAGATCCCCGGTGTTCCGCAGATCGGTGGGGCGTTTTCGCTGATCAATCACAGAGGTGAACGCGTCACGGATAGGGACTTCATGGGGAAGCCAAAACTTGTTTTTTTCGGGTTTACACACTGCCCTGATGTATGCCCAACCACATTGCTCGAGATCACCAATCGTCTTGAGAAACTAGGCGCTGCGGCAAACCGTATCCAAGTGCTTTTCATCAGCGCTGATCCGGAGCGGGATTCGCCCGGACAGATGGCCGAATACATCTCCTCATTTGATCCAAGGATCGTCGGCTTGACAGGCAGCCAAGCCGAAATTGATGCTGTCGCGAAAGCCTATCGAGCCATTGTGCGCCGCGTTCCAAATACCGAGGGCGGCTATACGGTTGATCACACGGCATCAGTCTTCATGATGGATTCGAATGATCGGCTCGTTGGCTTGATCGATTTCCATGAACAGGAAGAGATGGCGCTTTCCAAGATGCGGCGGCTGGCCCCGCTTTGACAATAGCACCAACCAAGAATAGGTGACCAAACATCGTTGGCGGTTGCCTCGAACCCGAGGCCCATGCTTCACTGGGGTCTTGTGTTCTGAACTCCACCATCAATCACTCGACATTCGGTTGGACGCTGTAGGCCGTTCTAATTGCGGTTGACCTGCCCCCTGATTGCCCCCGTTCATAACCAGACTCTGTTCTGGTTGTGAGCCTGCCCCCGACTTTGGACCGGCTCGCTGGCCGCTTCCAGGGGGTAAACGGGTCATCGCGGGCTGCATGCCGATGACCGATTGACGAGCGTTATCGGGGGCTTGTTCCCGATCGCGCTATGAGGTCGTAGCTCGTTATAGTCCCGCCGCCAAGCCTCTACTTTCTCCCGGGCATCGGGGAGGTTCATGAACCAGTGGGCGTTCAGGCATTCGGCCCGGAACTTGCCGTTGAACGACTCGATATAGCTGTTGTCCGTCGGTTTGCCAGGTCGGGAGAAGTCGAGTGTCACGCCGCGCTGATAGGCCCAGAGATCGAGATCGCGGGACACGAACTCGGTGCCCTGGTCAACCCGGATTGCGCTCGGGAAGCCATGCAGCCGGCCAACCTGCTCGAGGACTTCGACGACATCCGCGCCTCGGAAGTTGAAGCGGACATCCAACGCAGGCGAGAAGCGCGAGAAGGTGTCGACAATAGTGAGCACACGGAGCTTGCGGCCTGTCGCCAACTGGTCATGCACAAAGTCCATCGCCCATATTTCGTTCGTGCGTGTTGCTGGACGCCGATCCTCGCGCAGCTTCGCCTTGACCCGGCGCTTTGGAGTTTTGTTACGGAGCTGGAGTCCCAACTCCTTGTAAAGACGATAGATCCGCTTCGGATTGACATTCCAGCCTTCCCGTTTGAGCAACACATGGATCCGCCGCCTTTCGGTGATTGCAAGCAATCACCTGTCGGCCAAGGGATAGCCGTAGCGCATTCGCGTCTCGGCGATTTCCTTGATCCGCTTGGTGAGATGGGCCTGCCCGGTCCGTCGGGAGCGGTAATGATAGGTCGAACGCTCGACGGGCAAGGCGCGGCAAGCACGACGGATGCTCACCTGCCAAGTCGCCCGCACATGATCGACCATCGACCGCTGGCGGGCAGGCCTCAGAGCTTTCGTTTGATGACGTCCTGCAACATCTCCTTGTCGAGCGACAGGTCCGCCACGATCCGCTTCAGCCGGGCATTCTCTTCCTCGAGCTGGCGCAAGCGCTTCATCTCCGAGGGCATCAGTCCGGCGTACTTCTTGCGCCAGTTATAGAAGGTCGCATCGCTGATCCCGGCCTTCCGACAGACCTCGGGAACAGGCGTTCCCTCCTCAGCCTGACGCAGGATGAAGGCGATCTAGCTTCCGTGAACTTCGACTTCTTCATGCCGAAAACTCCATCCGCAGCCCGTGCTGCTAAACTGGAATTTTCCAGAAATGAACGGTCCAGGAAACCGGAGGCAGGTCACTTGGTCACGGTAGCGGGCTGGGTACGCTACCGGGACTTTGCAACAGGATCGGAGGCTTATTGCCTATCGCGCCGTGAGGCCGATCCGTGTTGTAGTAATTGCGCCAATCCTCCAACTTTTCGGATGCGTCCGCAAGCGTCATGAACCAGTGGGCGTTCAGGCATTCGGCCCTGAGGCGCCCGTTGAAGCTCTCGATAAAGCCATTCTGCATCGGCTTTCCCGGCGCGATGTAATGCCATTCGACGCTGGTTTGCTGACACCAGCGCAGGATGGTCATCGATGTCAGTTCGGTGCCGTTGTCAGACACGATCGCCGATGGCCGGCCGCGCCTGGCGATGATCGCGTCCAGCTCTCGCGCCACCCGGATGCCCGAGAGTGAGGTATCTGCAACGAGGGCAAGGCATTCGCGGGTGTAGTCATCCACGACCGCCAGAACGCGGAAGCGGCGGCCGTCTGTGAGGGCATCGGACACAAAGTCGAGGCTCCAGCGGATATTGGCGCGATCCGGAACCAGCATCGGGCGCCGTGTGCCCAAGGCGCGTTTGCGACCGCCACGCCGGCGCACAAGATCTACCCCTATCTGCTCAGAAAGCTGCCGATCACGCGGCCCAATCAGGTCTGGGCCATGGATATCAGCTACATCCCAATGCGAAGGGGCTTCGTCTATCTCGCGGCCGTGATCGACTGGTTCAGCCGGAAAGTGCTGAGCTGGAAGCTCTCGATCACGCTCGACACTGCCTTCTGCATTGAGGCTGTCGAGGAGGCACTGGCCAAATACGGCAAGCCGGAGATCTTCAACACGGATCAGGGCTGCCAGTTCACGAGCCTGGCCTTCACAGAGCTGCTGAAAAGCCATGACATCGCGATCAGCATGGACGGCAAGAGGGCCTGGCGGGACAACGTGTTTGTCGAGCGCCTCTGGCGCACAATCAAATACGAAGAGGTCGACCTGCGGGCCTATACAAGCGTCTCGGAGGCACGCGCCTCGCTGGGGCGTTACATCGCCGGCTTCTACAATACCCGCCGACCCCATTCGAGCCTTGGCCGGTTGACGCCGGACGAAGCGTACTTCAATGCGCTGCCATCAATCCCGATGGCGGCATAACCGAGGCAGAAATCCACTTAGCGTCAGCGCCGAAACTGTTCAAACAAACCGAGCAAGCTCTGGCTACCTGCGTGCGAATCACCCCAGATCAAGGAGATCACCATGAATTCCGATCTACAGCGGCTTGCCGAGCGACTCCTCAATCAGGGTGCCGGCTCCTTGCCTGAGCGGGACCAGAGAGTTCTCAAGCGGATCGCCAGGCGCGCGCAAATCAGCCGCGACCTCGAGCGGGAGTTCTCCGAAAAGCTGACGTTCGGCGAGCGCCTTTCCGATCGCGTTGCCGAGATTGGCGGCTCATGGGGTTTCATCATCGGCTTTGGAGCCTTCCTTATTGCCTGGGCGATCCTCAACACTGTCATGCTAGCAACGAACGCTTTCGATCCTTATCCGTATATTTTCCTGAACTTGTTGCTCTCAATGATTGCGGCCATCCAGGCCCCTATCATCATGATGTCGCAGAACCGCCAGGCGCAGAAGGACCGTCTCGCGGTTTCACACGACTACGAGGTCAACCTCAAGGCCGAGATCGAGATCATGGCCCTGCATGAGAAGCTGGACGCGCTGACGGTGGACCGCATCGATGCCGTGATCGCCGCACAGAAGGAGCAGCACCGAATGCTGTCGTTGCTGCTTGAGAAGAGGCAGGCCGACTGAGGCAACAATCCTTGGCTATCCCTGCGCCGGATTGCCAAACGGTATAGGTCCGTCCAAGTCATGCCATCCTGCCTACTGTCAGAACTGTCTCACGGTCGGTCTTGAAGCCGAACCGATGCAGCAACCCAGGAGACAACAATGAATTCCCGCAAGATTATCCCGGCTCTCATGGCCGCCACCATCGCCGTCGGCTCGCTCGGCGCGGCGGGGCTTGCCTTCGCCAAGGAGAGCAAGGGTCAGGAAACCAACGAGGCGCAGGTGATGCAGAACGCCAAGATCACCATGCAGCAGGCGATCGCCACGGCCGAGCAGGCCGTTGGCGGCAAGGCAACCGGCTCCGGCATCGACGACGAGATGGGCGTGATCGCCTTCGAGGTCGAGGTCGTTAAGGACGGCATCAAGCACGAGGTGCTAATCGACACCCAGACCGGCAAGATCACCAAGCAGGTTCTGGCCAGCGCCGACGCCGACGACGATGGCGACGACGACTGAGTTCGGCTGAGCGCGTCGCAGCGCAAAACCGTAGAGCGACTGATATGGCGGCCGGTGCGACAGCACCGGCCGCTTTCGCGTTTGGGCTGTTTCCGACGGATTCGTATAGGGCGCGTCAATTCAAGGCCATGCCGCATCCGCCAGGGTCCAACGGTGGATCGCAGCCGCGATCGACGGTGGTCTGGCGGCAAGCTCCTCGACTGGGTGGCTTTTCCGCGTTTGCCGCGCCGCCTCTTTAACAGCCAACGAAAGGAACCAGATCGTGCCCCCCTCCCTCTCTGACGATCGATCGATGACGATGCTCAACAAGGTGCCGGAGATCACCGCCTATTTCTGGATCATCAAGATCCTGGCGACGACCGTCGGCGAAACCGCCGCGGACCTGTTGGCGACGAAGCTGGGACTCGGCCTGACCGTCACCTCCTACGTGATGGCGGCTCTATTTGTTGCGGCCCTTGTCTTTCAGCTCAAGGCCAAGCGCTACATCCCGCCGATCTACTGGCTGGTCGTCGTGCTGATCAGCGTGGTTGGCACGCTGGTGTCCGACAATCTCGTCGATGGCATGGGCATCGGCCTTCCGGTTACGTCGATCGCCTTCGCCCTGATCCTCTCGGCCGTGTTCCTGTTCTGGCAGCGCAGCGAGCACAGTCTGTCCGTGCACACGATCCGGACGACGAAACGCGAGCTGTTCTACTGGGCAGCAATCCTCTTCACCTTCGCGATGGGAACTTCGGTCGGCGACCTGATGGCCGAGGCGATGGGCCTGGGCTACGGACCGTCTGCGTTGGTCTTCGGAGCGCTGATCGGCTTTGTCGCCCTGCTGCACTACCGCTTCAAGATGAACGGGATCCTGTCGTTCTGGCTGGCCTACATCCTGACCCGGCCGCTCGGCGCCTTGACCGGCGATCTGCTCGCAAAGCCTATCGCTTCGGGTGGGCTGGGCCTTGGAACGGTTGGAACGAGCGTGATTTTTCTGGCCGTGATCGTGAGCGTGGTTGCGTATCTGAGCATCAGCAAGAGCGACCGCATCGACATTGCCACCGAGCCGCAGGCCTGACGGTGCCTGAGCGCTTTTACTCTCGGCTTGATATTACGGAGGACGACCGCCGACGTACCTCGGCAGTCGTCCTCTTTTTTTCGGACACAATTCCGACAAAACCGTATAGCGAGCGCCACCTCGCGCCATAGTGCCTCAAGCCATGATCGCTTCAGACATTCGATCGGAGCATATGATGCTTGACCACCAAAAATCCAAGCCGCTGTTCGAAACTGGGCGCTCGTCAATGATATCGCCCGGCCCACAAGATCTCGGATGGCTCACGCTAGGTGCCGTTATCGCCCAATCAGAGCGGCAGGCGGGCGGCCATGCAGTCCGGGTCTACGGGGCAATGCGCCAGGGGCGCTCCACAATCACAATCGACGTCGAGACAAGCAGCGGCACCCAGGCACTCCTTTTTGACATGATCACACAAGCCATCACGGTCGAACGGCCGGTGTCCGTGATGCGTCCAGCAGGCCGAAAGTAATGGCGATGGAGAACACGATGTCGATCACCATCAATCATCTCAAGCTGACGCTCGGTGCGACCGAGATTCTGCATGACGTCTCAATCTCGGTGAAAGCCGGCGAAATCTACGGCCTTCTCGGCCCTAATGGCGCGGGCAAGACCACCTCTATCGCGGCCGCTCTTGGTCTGATGCCTGCGACAAGCGGATTCATCCGCGTTCTGGGTCAGGATCCGGTCAAGGATGGCGTCGCGCTTCGGCAACGTGTCGGCGTCCTGCCGGACCCCAACGGCCTCTATGACTGGATGACTGCCTCAAACTACCTGAGGTTTTATGCAGGCCTCTACGGCGCGCGCCTCTCGCTTTCAGATATCCAGAAGCGCCTGTCGCAGGTTGGGCTAGAGCCCAAGCCGGGCCAGCCGATCGGGCAGTTCTCGCGCGGCATGCGGCAGCGGCTCGGGCTGGCCCGCGCGCTGATCGCTGATCCGGAAGTTCTTTTCCTTGACGAACCGACCAACGGCCTCGACCCCCGCGGCCGGCGGGAGATCCACGACATTCTGATCGGCCTGGCGCGCGATCACGGCGTCAGCATCCTGCTGTGCACGCATCTGCTTGACGATGTCGAGCGCCTTTGCTCGCGGGTCGGAATCATCGTGGCGGGCCGCACGGTCGCCGAAGGTGCGATCGCGGAACTGGTCAGGACGCGGCGCGGGCATCGCCATTTCCGCTTGCGCCTCGAAGGCGCTTCGCCAAAGGCAGGCAATCGCGAGGGCCCTGTCACGGTGCTTGCCAAGGAGGGCGACTGGACGATTGTCGCCGTCGATCCGTCCGTGCCTCCCGAAGCGGCCTGGAGCGAGATCTTCGCCGCCGGATGGCGCGTCACCGAGATCGCGCGCGAGGGCGGCGGGCTTGAGGATCTCTATCTCGATATGACCGACAGGAGAGCGGCATGACCAATCATGCGACCATCGAGGCGGCGAGCGACGTCCCGACTTTTGGCCCGACACGCAAGCTGAGCGCCGTTGGCCTGATCGCTCGCAAGGAGGCTGGCGAGATCGTCGTCAGTCGTCGCGGCCGAGCTTGGCTACTTGCCATGGTCGGCGTTCTTTCGGGCTTCTCGCTGCTGCTCGTCGGCAGCACCGAACTCAGCCTGCTCGACAACGCCCAGGTCGTCTACGACATGGCCGGCATCGTCATCGCATTGGGCGCACTGCTGGCGCTCGTCGTCGGATCGGATGCGTTTGCGGGCGAGCATGAACGCGGCAGCCTCACCCCTTTGCTGCTGGCGCCGGTGTCCCGGCACGGCATCCTCGCCGGAAAGATCGGCGGGCAGATGGTGGCGTGGGCCGTCATGTTCGTCCTGGCGCTGCCCTATCTCTGGGCCGTCGGCAGCACAGGGCAGAATCTGATTGGCGCGATCGTCGGTCTGGCGCTGTTTGGCACGCCGGTGGTTCTGGCGTTCGGGCTGTTCTCCATGGGGCTTGGCGCGCGTCTTGGCAGCGTGCGCGGGACGATGATGACAATGCTCGTCGTGCTGCTGCTCGCCGCCAGCCCATTGCTGATAGGCCCAAGCCTGCGTCAGTCCACGCTCGGCCGCTGGTTCGACGCAGTCAATCCGTTCTCCCATGCCGTCAACGCGCTCGACGCCATGATCATCGATTCGCTCGGCGTCGCGGCGCAGTCCATCCACCTTGTCGCCATCCTCGCCTGGCTGCTTTTTGCGCTCGCCTATGCGGTTCGGCAGACCCATCGTCTCGTTCGCTGAAGGAGGTTCCAAGTGACCATGCATAACTCGAAGAGATCCTCAGCTTTACTCGCTGGGCTCTTGCTGGCCGCAACGGCTTCATTGCCGGCCGTGGCGGAACCGAGCGCGCTCAGCATCGCAATCGCGCCGTCTGCGGCCAACGCCGCATCGCCCCAGATGGGAGATCGGCTCGCCTTCGAGACGGTTATCCGCAACACCGGCGATCAATCCATCGACGGCCTGATCGCCTGGATCAGCCTCGTCCAGATTGATCCCGGCAAGGAACAGCCTATCGATCTGGAGGATTGGTCGGCGCACAAGGCGATCAGCCGCGCATCCCTCAAGCCAGGCGAGACGATCAGCACGCAATGGCCCATGCGCCTCATCCAGTCGGGGCACTACCGCGTCGTGGTCAGCGCCGTCAGCCGGGAGGGGGCGTCTCTAACGCCAAGCCCGTTCGTCGATTTCGTGGTGCGCGCCAAACCCGTGGTTGAGTCGGCTCGCGTCCTCCCTGTGGCACTCGGCTTGCCCTTGCTGATCGGCTTGAGCTTCATCGGCTGGCGCCGACGGGACCGCGATGCTGGATAGGATTGCTTAGCTCCGGGCCGGGTCGTACAACGTACGCATTATCCTCGCAAATCCGTAGAAGATGACGATAGTGCAGGAGAGAGGCAATTTAATGAATGATAAGATCATGCTCACACCGGCCTTGCAGAAACGTTCCATGCTAACGAAGATCCTACATGGTCTTCTGCTGACCGCAGTCATCCATCAGCTCGTGGTCAGTCTGCTGATGGAAGGACCGCGTCCCGGGCAACCAGCAAACATCTTCTTCACTCTACACGAGTATGGCGGATATGGAGCTTTCGTCCTGCTTTGCATGTTCTGGATATGGTCGGTGGTCCGACCCGGTGAAACGCGGCTCGACATGCTGTTTCCCTGGTTCTCCAGCGGCCGCGTCAAGGCTGTCGCCGCCGATCTTCGTCTTCATGCCATTGAACTTCGCCGCATGCGCTTGCCAGCGGCGAATGACCGGCCGCTCGCCAGCGCTATCCACGGCCTCGGATTATTGACCGTCACGCTGATGGCCCTCACCGGCGTATTGCCGCAGATCGGCCTGGTGTCTCCCGGATCGGCGCAGTTGCTGATCTCGACACACAAGCTGTTCGCCAATCTGATGTGGGCCTACCTCATCGTCCATGCCGGGTTGGCGTTCGCGCATGAGTTGGTCGGCGAACAGATTCTTTCGAAAATGTTCAGCAAGAACGGTTGAACTTAGTTTAATACGTTGGCCAGACCGGATCGGGGCAGCCATGAAAATCCTCGTCATCGAAGACGACAAGACGACAGCTGCCTATATCCAGAAAGGCATGGCTGAGCTCGGCCATGTGATCGACATCGCGGAGACCGGTCGCAACGGCCTCTTCCTAGCAGCGGGCGAACCTTATGACGTGATGATCATCGATCGCATGTTGCCAGGACTTGATGGCCTGGGGATCGTCAAGACAATCCGGGCGGCGGGTGTACAAACTCCGGTGTTATTTCTGACGGCGCTGTCGGGCATCGACGACCGTGTCGATGGCTTCCAGGCCGGTGGTGACGATTACCTCGTCAAGCCCTTCGCCTTCGCCGAGCTGGTTGCACGGATCAATGCCTTGGCCCGTCGCCCGCCGATCAGCGACGTGCAAGCCTTTCTACGAGTGGCTGATCTGGACATGGACCTCCTGAAGCGAAAGGTTTCGCGCGCCGGGAAGGAGATCGACTTGCAGCCGCGCGAGTTCCGGTTGCTCGAGTTCCTGATGCAGAATGCGGGCCGTCTCGTGACCAGAACCATGTTGCTGGAGAATGTCTGGGAGTATCATTTCGATCCCCGGACGAACATCGTCGAGACACATGTCAGCCGGCTACGGTCGAAGGTCGATCGCGGCTTCGACAAGGAACTGATCGAAACTGTTCGTGGCGCGGGATACATGATCCGTGACCCTGCCTAAGCTTTTTCGAACCACGAGCTTTCGGTTCACGTTTCTCTATGCGCTCATTTTCACGATATCGGTTGCCACCCTCGGCGCCGTTGTCTACGTGACCGTTCGGACAGCTCTGGAAGCGCAGACGGCACTACGGATTGCCGGCGAGATCGAAGTACTTGAACAAGAATACCGTTCGCAGGGTCTCGACCATCTGCTCGCCACGGTATCAACGCGCCTGAGTGCGCGGGAGCGCGATGCGCTCGAATATGTGTTGGTCTTGCCGGATGGCACACGAATAGCGAGGCGAGAGCTGCTTCTGCCTGCGAAGGATGGCTCTTCAATGATCGCTCCGACGGCTGAGCGCCGGACCCGCGACGGAGAGACTTCGGCACTCTTCCTCCAAACGGTCACCCTGGAAGGTGGCGTCCGTCTCGCTGTCGCCAATGATCTCGACTGGATCGATGACGTTCAGGAAGCAATCCTTGCGACCTTCGCCTGGGTGCTCGGTACGACACTTGTCCTGGCACTGGCGAGCGGGCTCTGGCTTAGCGCGCGCTTCCTCCGCGGGCTCGAAGGCATAACCAGAACAGCAACGGCCATCGTCGCCGGCGACTTGCAGAGCCGTGTGCCGATCTCAGGCCGCAACGACGATTTTGATCAGCTCGGTCGCGCCTTCAACAACATGCTCGACCGGCTTGCCGCGCTCATGGACAGCCTGAAGCAAGTCTCTAACGACATCGCCCATGACCTCCGCACGCCCCTTTCACGCTTGAAGCAGAATCTGGAGGAGACGGCGCACACCGCGTTATCGGTCAATGACATGCGCTCCGGCATCCTCAACGCGACATTGCAGGTCGACGAGATTCTTTCGACCTTCTCGGCACTGCTCCGGATAGCCCAGATCGAAGCCGGCACGCGCCGGACGGGCTTCGCCCCGGTTGACTTGTCGGAATTGACCAGATTGCTGGCGAACGACTACGCCGCTGTCGCAGAGGACCGCGGACAGACGATCGGAACAAGGATCGAGCCTTCGGTCTGGATCGAAGGTGATCGCGACCTGCTCACCCAACTGATCGTCAATCTCATCGAGAACGCCATCCGTCATACGCCCGACGGCTCGCAGATCACCGTCGCTCTCAACAAGAGGCCCGACAGGGTTCTGCTCGCCGTCGCGGATAATGGCGCCGGCGTGCCGGAAGCCGATCGCGACCGCATCTTCAGGCGCTTCTACCGACTAGAGCAAAGCCGCACCACCACGGGCAGCGGCCTCGGATTGAGCCTCGTCGCCGCCATCGTCGAGCTCCACGGCGCCAGTGTGACTGCGCAAGATAATGCGCCCGGTCTCTGCATCGAGATCGGGTTCCCGTTGAAAGCCGAAGCATGACCTCGTTTGTGACGGATTATATCCAGCCCCTGTTCAACTTCGCCGGCGAGAACGTCTGGCTCGTCGCGTTGATTGTTTTCGCTGCCGCCTTATCGGAATCGATCGTACTGATCGGCGCGATCATTCCCGGAACAGCCATCATCCTGGCCGCGGCGGCGATCGTCGGCGCAAGCCACCTATCGATTTGGCCTATTCTGATCGCCGCCATTGTCGGGGCGATCGCTGGTGACGGCATATCCTATTGGATGGGCCATCACTACAAGCACCGGATCGTACGGATATGGCCATTCAGCCGCTATCCGGGACTGCTCGCCAAGGGTGATGCCTATTTCGAGAGTCACGGCGGGAAAAGCGTCTTCATCGCGCGATTCCTGCCTGGTGTCCGCGCTGTCGTGCCGATCTCTGCGGGCATGGCCCGGATGACTGCGGGGCGGTTCTACGCCGCCAACATTTCGTCGGCGCTCGTCTGGGCTCCTGCCCACGTCCTCCCGGCGACGGCGCTGGGAGCGTCGATGGCGGTCCTTGGCGACGCCAGCGGCCGTCTCCTTCTTGTTCTGGTGGTCGTCGGCCTCGTCGCTGCAGGCGCTATCTTTCTGTCGTGGCTGGCTTGGTCACGGTTGATGCCGTTGCTAGGGGCCTGTCAGGACCGCTTGCTGGCGTGGGCCAGAGAGCGAAATTCCAGGTTGGCTCGGGCTGTCCTCCAGTGGCTCGACCCGCTTCATTCTGGTGATCGAACCGCGGCCCTGCTGGTTGGCGCGTTCGCCGCCGCGCTGCTCGGTTTCGTCAATCTGGTCGAGGATGTCGTGGCGCGAGGCGAACTCGCTCGCCTCGATCTGGCCATCAGCAGTTTCATCCAGAGCCTGCGCAACGATGCCGCCGACCGGGTCATGATCATCGTCACGAGCTTCGGGGACGGGGTGGTGATCACTGCGTTGTCGGTCGTCGCGCTTGGCTGGTTGGCCTGGCACCGCAGCTGGCGCCTGGCCGGCGGGCTCGCGATCCTTCTGATCGCAACGGCTGCTTTCGTGCCGCTGCTAAAGTCGACCATCCAGATCGCTCGGCCGCTGGCGATGTACAGCGGTGCCGATGCCTACAGCTTCCCCAGCGGGCACGCGACGTTCGCTGCGACCTTCTTCGGCTTCGCGGGTTGGCTGACACTGAGGGGCCTGCCGGGACGATGGCGCTGGTTGCCCATTGTCTTGGCTGCAGGCACTGTGGGCGTGATCGCAGCCTCGCGCATCTACCTCGCGGCGCATTGGCCCTCGGACGTCCTCGCCGGCGCAATCTTCGGGCTCGGCACGACCTTGATCATGGCTCTTGTCTTTCGAAAGGAGGACCTGACGCAGGCCCGTCCTGCGTGGCTTGGTCTGGCGCTGTGCGGCGCACTGCTTGTTGTCGGCTCGTTCCACGTCTCTCGAACCCTTCCCGCGGCCGAGCAACGATATGCGCGCTCGTCACCGCAGGTCGCGGCGACCAAGGGGGAATGGGAAGCGTCGGCTTGGGCGACCCTGCCGCAGCATCGCATCGACCTCGAAGGCGAAACCAAGGAACCGATTATACTGCAATGGGCTGGTTCGCCCGGGACACTTCGCAGCGCGTTGGAAAAAGAGGGCTGGTCTGCTTCGAGGCCGTGGTCGATCGATGTCGTCGCGGCTATTCTGTCGCCGCGACCGACGCTGACCGCGATTCCGGTGCTGCCGCGATTCAACAATGGCCGATCGCCGATCCTGACGATGGTTCTGTCATCCAAGGATGGATCCACGCGTCGTGTGCTGAACGCCTGGTGGACACCGCTTGTGATCTCCAACTTGAACTCGACGTCGGTTCTGGCGGCCTCTGTCGTGACCGAGAGCTTGTCGCAGCCGTTGAGCGTGCTGGCGTTGCCGCGTTCCGTATCAGCCTCACCCGATGCTGCGAATCTTTTTGGCCGTCTGGGGCAGACAGTCGCGGTGCGATTGCGAGCTGGAACGGAACCCCTCGTTCTCGCCCTACCGGAGTGAGACTTCCGGCGAGGCGATGCCTGCTAGGGCCGAGCACACCTGTTGCGGCATCGAAACGAGGCGGATGCGCAATACATTGGGAAAATGTCATGAAGCGGACAAGCAGGCCTCACGCCTAAGAGATTAGTTCTACTTGCATGGTCGCGTTGCCGGCCAGAACAACGCTAAGGAGATCTATCATGGCAATCACCTCAATCACCTCATCCCGTAAGCGACTGATGGCGTCCGTCGCGGCGCTAACCATTTTGGCTGGCGGTTCCTACGGCGTCATGACGGTCGCGGGCGCGCACGACGCACGCGCCGCGCAGGTCGTCACCAGCGACCTTGCAGCCCAGGCCATGCCGTCCTTCTCGACAGTCGTCCAGCGGGTGAAGCCCGCTGTTGTCTCGGTGAAGGTCAAGCTCGATGCGGGCGTAACCAAGACCGCAGATCTGTCGGACCAATTCGATAGTCTTCCCCCGCAGATCCAGGAGTTCTTCAAGCGCTTCGGCCAGCAGGACCAGTCGCCGGCGCCTCCTTCCGCGCGGCGGGCACCGGTCATGGCGCAGGGCTCAGGCTTCTTCATCTCGGCGGACGGCTATGTCGTGACCAACAACCACGTCGTCGAGAATGCCAAGGAGGTGACGATCACCCGCATCGACGGAACAGAACTCGCGGCCAAGGTCGTCGGCACGGATCCGAAGACGGATCTTGCACTGCTGAAGGTCGGCGCTAAGGGCGACTATCCTTTCGTGGCGCTCGCCCAGGAGGCTCCGATGGTGGGTGACTGGGTAGTCGCAATCGGCAATCCGTTCGGCCTCGGTGGCACGGTCACCGCTGGCATTGTCTCGGCGCATGGCCGTGACATCGGATCGGGGCCTTACGACGACTATCTCCAGATCGATGCGCCGATCAACAAGGGCAATTCCGGCGGGCCGACCTTCAACCTCAAGGGCGAGGTGATCGGCGTGAATACGGCGATCTTCTCACCTTCGGGGGGCAGCGTAGGCCTAGCCTTCGCCATTCCCGCCTCGACCGTCACATCGGTCGTGGAGCAGCTCGAGCATGGCGGCAGGGTCAATCGCGCCTATCTTGGCGTGCGTGTGCAGCCTGTAACGCAGGATATTGCAGACAGTCTCGGATTGCCGACTGCCGTCGGCGCGCTCATCGATACCGCCGATCCTGGCACGCCAGCCGCGGCCGCGGGCCTGAAATCGGGCGATGTCATCACCAAGCTGAACGGTGCCGTGATCAAGGACGCTAGGGAACTGACCCGTAAGGTCGGCGCCATGAAACCCAACGACAAGGTGGAGTTCACTTACTTCCGTGATGGACAGGAAAGGACGGCGAGTATCGCCCTCACAGTCCAGCGTGACGCGAGGCAGGCGAAGGCCGATGCTTCATCCTCCGACACCAAGTCGATCCTCGGCGTGAGTCTCGCGCCGGCGAGAGCCGTGCCAGGTGCCGGCGACGTCGGTGTCGTCGTCGTGGGCGTCGACCCCGATGGCCAGGCCGCGACCAAGGGGTTGGCGGAAGGCAGCATTATCCTCGAAGTTGCGGGAAAGCCGGTCGATCGTCCCGAACAGGTCAAATCGAGCCTGGAGCAGGCCCACAAGGATGGAAAGAAGGCCGTGCTGCTGAAGATTAAGACGGATGATGGCTCCCGCTTCATGGCGGTGACGTTCTCTGCAGCGTGATCGAAAACTGCGCTTGAAGCGTCGTTCCGCCGACAGCCTCCAAATGCCGTTGCAGGACAGCGCATCGAGGAGAATAGCAGAGGGCACAATCCCTCTGCCATTTTCGGGCCACCGCTCAATAACCTGCCTTCGGTTTCCTGGACCGTTCATTTCCGGAACATTCCATTTTTGCAGCACGGGCTGCGGACGGAGTTTCCGGCAAGAAGAAGTCGGAGTTCACGGAGGCGCAGATCGCCTTCATCCTGCGTCAGGCTGAGGCGGTAAGCCTGGCCCCGAGGCCTGGCGGAAGGCCGGAATCAGGGGTTCGACTTTCTATAATTGGTGCAACGCTTACGCTGGGGTGATGCCCTAGGAGATGAAGCGCTTGCGCCAGCTCGAGGAAGCCCGACCGGCGAAACCGACCGACAACAGCTAAATTGAGTCGTTCAATGCCAAGTTCCGGGCCGAATACCTCAACGCCCACTCGTTCATGAGCCTCCCCGACGCCCTGTAAAGTAGAGGCTTGGCGGAGGGACTATAACGAGCTACAACCTCATTGCGCGATCGGGAACAAGCCTCCGATAACGCGCCTCAATCGGTCATCGGCAAGCGGCCCGTGATGACCTATACACCCTCTGGATGCGGCCAGCGAGCCGGTCCAACATCGGGGGCAGGCTCAATGCAGCCAGAACGAACTTCAAGCTGCATTAGGTCAAAGGGGCAACGTCAGTTCTTTCGCGGAATAGGAGTGTTGGACCGGTCTTTGGTGAGCGATCAGAGTAAGCTCTGCATGCGGAGTCGAGTCCGTGAATGCCGGGAAATCCAACGACGGCTTTGCTCAAGGGGGTGCAGTAAAGCGGCTTGATCGTTTCTGGCTCCAAAAACGCTATTGTTCTGGGCTTAATCCCCAACTTCATGGCCACGCTGACGGCTCTTTGACAGCCCGCGCTCCCGTGCGAGCCGGTCGAGCATTTCGGTCTGCTGACGCCTGATTTCTTCGAGAGGATCGATCGGAGCTTGCGTCTCAGGAGCGCGCTGAGCTTGATCGCTTGAAAATACCCGATCGGCACCCTGCGTGGTTTCCGGGACGGGAGCCTTCGCCTCTTGCGCTCGTTGCTGATCGATCCGTTCCGCGATCTTTTCGAGGTAGGCTGTCGCTTGCCGCGTGAAGTTCGCGCGCGACCCCTCCGGAAGCGTGATGACGACATCGGCAATCTGCTGGTTCATCAGACGGAGATCTTGCAGCATGGCATCCGCCGATATTTGGGATCGATCTGTCATCTCAGGACCTCGGACATTGTCTGCGGATGATGGATTGGCGTGGGTTGTGGCTTTCGGCAAGAGCATCGCCTTGAGAGCGCTGATCGCGTCTCCCGCTGCCTTTGCAGCGGAGAGACGGCTGACCATCGCACTCGCCGTTTCATTCGCCGGATCCGCTTTGGCCTGGGCCTGCCAATGATCAAGGCTCTCACGCAGACCGGCACGCTCGCGCTCGGTCATCGGAAAGCGAATGGGGTTGGCGTGGGCCATCTCAATTCGCTGCGATGCCCGTGCGATCAGCATCGCATTGCGAGGATCGCTCGCATACGCCCGATCCTGCTCTTTCCGCTCAGGCCTCGGATTAGCCGCAACATCGACGATCGATTTGTCTTTGGGACCATAGGAGCGGGAGGAGGCCTGCTCTGCCGCGCGCGTCGCTACGACCTCGAGCCCATGCTCGCGGGCATGGGCCGCATAGTGCACCCGCCATTGTGCGAGATCATTGGGACCCGGATGAAGTTTGGTCCCGCTTTCGCTTCTCACAGCCACGATCGCATGGGCATGGATGTGACCAGCCGCGGCCTTGTCCGTGTGCACGCCAAACATGAACTTGTGATCGACGAACTGCTGGTGGAGGAAAGACCGGACGGCGTTGGTGAAGGCCTTCACGTCGGTACCCACTTTGGCCGAAACCACCAGATGCATCGTGTCCCGCGGGCTTTGCGACCGAAGGTGGCGGCCCCAGTCACGGGTGACCTCCCGGACATCCTCGGCGGTGCGTATAGGCTTGCCCAGATGATCGAGGGTAGGGGCCTTCGAGACTAGCGTCGAGAGCCTTTGCCCAAGGGCATCCCGCCCATGACCCGGCGCTGAAGGCTCAATGCTGATGCCATGCTGCGGAAAGCCCGTCGACGTCTCGATCCGCTCCTTCATGGCTGCCTCGGACCGTGCATCGAACACTTTGCGGACGGGCGCATCCTCAGTCGAGCCAATCCGCTGCTCGATGACACGGATGCGTGGTGGCGGGGCAGGGCGGATATCGCCATTCGTGCGCGCCGTACGATTGGCCGCCTTCTCCTCGGGCGTGATTGTCCTCGCCATCACGACAACCGCGCGCGCCTCGATTTCGCCGCTGGCTCGCGCATCGATCCGAACAACATGGCGGTGCCCATCAAGGGCCGCTCCTGCCGCAGCGGCCAGCAGCTCCCGATCGTGAGAGTTGTCTTTCAAACCACTGAGCTGGATTCGAGCGGCAACAACATCCTGACTCGGTGATCGCTTCTCGAAACTCGAGGACCAGGCCTTGATCTCGTCTGCAACGGCTTCCTTGTCGGGAAGACGGTTGCCGGCATGCGTCTCCAGCGCGACCTCGTCGCGTTCGATGTATTGGGCGGACGCCGTCGCCCGCGTCGCACCATGCGCATAGGAGATGACCTTCACCACCGCCGGCTGATAGCCTCGAGCGAGGAGCGCTGCCGTGGAAACGGACGAGGTACCTGCTCCATGTGGAAAGGAAGCCTGAGAGACGGCACCGCCACCTCCGAAATCTCTCTCGAACGGAGACGCGGCCGCTGACTGACGCCCGCCGCGCACGGGGATGGTCGGCAAACTGCGCCGCCGCTCTTCGTCGCGATCACCCGTGATGGTCTGTCCCGACCTAAGTGCGCCGGCACCCAAACCCGCACCACCGAACAAGCCGATGGTGCGGCCGCGCCCTTCGGCAATCCGCGCGGCCAATGCTGCATTCGCCGCAATCCATGGCGAGGGGTCGAAGCCGGGGGAGGGCGCTTCACTCATTCCGCCGCAACCGTCGTTTCAGTTTGGAGGGGCCCGGAATTCTGCAATCCGGCCCGCTCACGGAAGGCAACCGATTGGCGTGTCGTCGCCTCTCCAATGGATGAGAGCTCGGCATCGAGAGCCGCGATCAGTTCATGCAGCCCGCGCCAGACTGGCTCGCTCTCGGCGATGCCCACGGCCTCCCCTCGATGAATGGCCTTCAGCACCTGCATCAGGTTGCGCCCGACAATCCGTACCTGACCTGTAAGCGCTTCAATCTGCACAAGGCTCTCGGTCGAAAGGGCAGGGCCGACCTCGACAGACGCGCGCACAAGACGGCGCACGAGATCGGATTTGCCGACGCCGAAGACCGCCGAGGCCCGCTCCAACAGTTCGAAATCCGCGACACTCATCTCGACCCGCAGAGAGCGCTTCTCCTCTCCAGCTGTCGCACGCCGCGCCATATCAAGCCGCTCCATTCACTTGCAGATTCCAATCTCGCCGGCGCGCCGCGCCCGGTGCCCGACCCCGCGTCAGCGCCCTCTGATTTGAACAACAAACCGGTATCTTGTCAATCTGCAATATATAATAAAATGCATTTCTCTTAGCGTCTCGTTGACCGCCGAGAATGATCCGCCAGACGTTGAAAATGGAGTTGAAATCACCTCCATCCCCCAATCGAGTAACTGCAATTGCGCAGTTTATTGACTTTTCATGCGTAACCGCATATTTTCTAACCGTAATGGAGTATCAAAATGCCGAACGCCGCACTGAAAGTCCGACCCGTTGCAGATGAAAAGAAGCTTGCCGGCCCGGCAATGAAAGGTTTCTTTCTCATCATGGAGCGTTGGGGAGTTGACAATGACACCGCTCGGATACTGCTTGGGGCACCGCCGGAGCGGACATTCTATCTCTGGAAAGCAGGGCAGGTCGCTCGTGTCCCGATGGATACCTTGCGACGCATCGGGTACGTTTCCGGGATATGGAAAGCCTTGCAGATCGTCTATTCCGATCCGGGTTTGGCTAGTCGTTGGATCAAAGCACCCAATCTGGCCTTTGGAAGGATGACCCCGCTTGGGCGGATGGCTGCTGGTGACGTCACCGATCTCGCAGCCGTGCGCAGCTACATCGATGCTGCCCGCTCCCCTTGGAGCTAAATCATGCTCCGAGCCCTTCAGTGGCAGGAGGCTTGGCGCATCATTGCATCACGCTATCCACCCATTCATCTTTTCGAGAGCCTCACAGACGATCCCACCGTTTGGGATGCGCTCATCACCCTGGAGGAACTGACGAACCCGCGTGTCCGCGACGAAGTCGGACAACTCGCATTGGTGCCACCAGACGAGCGCGTCGCTGGGCCAGGAGCCTCCTTCGTCATGGCAGCGTTTACGCATCTCAACCCGAAGGGCTCGCGCTTCTCAAATGGCTCCTATGGCGTCTATTATGCCGCTGCAGATCTTCAGACAGCGCTTTGTGAAACCATCTATCACTTCGAAAACTTCGCTCGCGACGCGGCTGACCCGCACCGCGAAGAAGACATGCGCGTGCTGCTTGGAACGGCGGATGCGGAATTTCACGACCTCGCCATGCTTGAGGAGGCGGAGCGTGCGAACATCCTCGACCCTGATAGTTACGGTGCAAGCCAAATATTCGCAATGTCGCTGCGCAACCAGGGCTCGAATGGGATCGTTTATCCCAGCGTGCGCAACGCTGGGGGGACTTGCATTGCAGCCTTCCGTCCCAAGGCAGTGGGAATCCCGCGCCAGGAACGCCATGTGCGCTATCGATGGAACGGGCATCGTGTCGACAGATATTTCGATTTCAGCACAGATCAGTGGATCGACATTCCAACGGCGCGATGACCAGTCTGGGGAGAAGGCCAAATCTCGCCACCCCCGGAATCAATGATTCGCATAAGGATAATTATGGAACTAAATAGTTGATATAATGAGATTTTTTTGATTGGCGCACAAATCAAACCCATGGATTGATGAACCGAACGCCCGTCTTGTCAAAATCCGCGATATTGCGGGTGACGACTGTCAGGCCGTGAACGAGCGCCGTGGCCGCAATCAGAGCATCGCGTTCGGATCTCTGATCCGGTCCATGCAAGCCCGCGGAGCGACGTGCGACATCGGCGTCGATTGGCAGGGTCCGCGAAGAAAACTCCGGCATCACCTGACCATCAAGCCAGGCGCGCAGTGCCATGCCTTGCTTGGCATCCCGACGTTCAACCAGCAAAATGCCTTGCTCGAGTTCAAGCACCGTGATCGCCGAGATGAAAAGCACGCTGGCCTCGACGCTGTTCGCCCAAGCCACAACATTTAGGTTAGCTGTGCCAGCCCGCGCTTTGCGCAGTTCCGAAATAACATTCGTATCGAGCAGAAACATCAGTCAAAATCGACCGCGTTTGTCACAATGACCGCCTTGGGTGGGTCGAATTCAATCGTTTCAGGTACCGGCATGGCGAGCACATCGACGATGCGTCGCCCACCACCCAAACGTTGATACTCCTGAATGCTCAGCAGAACATGCTGCGGTTGACCGCGGTCCGTGATGAACACCGGCCCGGCTTTCGCGGCGCGTTTGGCCCGGCTCGCATCCTGATTAAACTCGCGGCTGCTCATTGTGGTCGGCATGATGCCACTCCATTGATGTAGGCACGTTACTACATTGCTGGTGCAAACTCAACTGCCGCCTTGCACCCCCCTACCCTCGCGGGACCAAAGTTAGCGCCATCATCTTCCAGCGTTCGGCAGGTTCGTGCCGCCAACGCGGTCGTTCTGGCAAACCACTCGTTCGCCCGAAAGCCGACGATGAGAATCGCTGAACCGCACATTGCTCTGGACCTTGCTACGCGCCACATGGGCCTTTGGAAACAAATTCGGTGCTAGTTTCCCAGCCTGACAATCGTGCCGAAATCAGGCAAAATTCGTTTTATGGCATTTCGATTTGTTCACACAGCCGACCTTCACCTGGATTCCCCACTGCGCTCGCTGGCGATGCGTAATGATGATCTCGCCGAGATGATTAGCAACGCAACCCGCCAAGCCCTGATCGCCATCGTGGATCTCTGCATCGATGAACAGGTCGATGCACTGATCATCGCTGGCGATCTATACGACGGCGATCAGACGTCGATGAAAACCGCCCGCTTTCTAGCAAGCCAGATGCAGCGGCTTCATGAAGCCAGCATCGCAACGTTTATTATTCGCGGCAATCACGATGCCATGTCTAGGATCACTCAGGAGTTAATCCTCCCCCCTTCGGTCACAAGATTTGGTGGGCGCGCCGACGTCATTGGTCTCGCCAAAGGCGACCTCGGCCTTTCCATCCACGGCCTGAGCTTTGCCAAGCCGCAAGCACCGGAAAGCCTCCTCGAGAAATATCATCGCCCTACCCCGGACGCGATCAATATCGGCCTTATGCATACGAGTCTCGCCGGTGCGCCAGGTCACGATCCCTATGCGCCTTGCAAGGCGTCGGACCTTCATGGCTGGGGCTTCGATTATTGGGCCCTGGGGCATATCCATGGTCGCGCCCAACATGCCGGCGATCGTATCGTGATCATGCCGGGCATGCCGCAAGGCCGCGACATCAATGAAGCCGGCGAAAAGTCCGTCACCCTTGTCACGGTCAATGACGATCGCAGCCTCACGATCGAAGAACGCGCGACGAGCATTGCCCAGTTCGAACGGATTCCGGTCGACCTGTCATCCGCCACAACCTGGCGAGAGGCGGCCGAACTCATCGAGCAAGGCATGGGAATCGCGCGAGATCGAACACGCTCGCCCCATCTTGTCGGCCGCCTTCGCTTGACGGGTGCAACGCCTCTGTCATGGCAGCTGCGCCGTGATGGCGATCTGCTTCAGGCGGAAACCGAACAGCGCGCCGAGGGTCTGGGCAAGGCGTGGATCGAGAAGATCGAAATCGCGACCACGGCGCCAGTCAACACTGCCGCTGGAGGTGCTACTGCCGACCCGGTCCTGGAACTCGGCGAACTGATGCGCAGTGACATCATCCGCCAGCATGGTGTTCGCGAGGCCGTGCGTGATCTGGTCAAGGAACTCCGTGATGATCTGCCACCGGAAGCACGTGGTTTCAGCGGCGATGATGAAGCCGCGTTCGAAGCCCTGGTTGACCAGCTGCTGACGGAAGGCAGCGAGGACATGCTGGCCCGGTTGAAGCCGGAAGGCGCGAGGATCCGCTGATGCGCCTGCGACGGCTCGATCTTACACGCTACGGAAAGTTCACCGGCTATTCGATCGATTTCGGAGAGCATGTCGCCGGCACGCCGGATCTGCATATCGTCTACGGGCTGAATGAGGCAGGAAAATCCACATCGCTGTCAGCCTATCTCGATCTGCTGTTTGGAATCGAAGAGCGCACGAAGTACGGCTTCCTTCACCAGGGCAAGGCTATGGAGATCGGCGCCTGCCTCGAAGTTGACGGGCAGGCCCATGAATTCAAACGGGTCAAGCAGCGCAGCAATTCTCTGCTGAACGAGCACGGTCAGCCGGTGAACGAGGCCTTGCTAAGCGTCCCGCTCGCCGGGCTAACGCGCGACGCCTATCGGATGATGTTCTCGCTCGACGATCAGACGCTGGAAGATGGCGGCAATGCCATTCTGGAAAGCGAGGGCGATCTCGGGGAGTTGCTGTTCTCGGCGAGTGCCGGTCTCGCCGGCATCAGCTCCATTCTCGAGGCCGCGGTCACCGAGGCCGATGGCATTTTCCGCAAGCGTGCCAGCTCGACAAAGATCGCCGGCCTCAAACGGCAGCTCGCAGATCTCAAATCGCAGCGCGATGAGATCGACATCCAGGCCTCGGCTTACAGAACTCTTACGACAGCACTTGAGCAGGCTGAAACCGCCTATGACGCCGTCATGAAGGAAATCGGGACGGCAAAGGCCCGTCTCGAAGAGATCATACGCATTCTTCGGGCCCACCCGATGGCGGCTGACTATCGCCGGACTGACGAGCAGCTTTCCGGCTATGCGGACCTGCCCCATCCGCCTGCCGGGTGGGCGTCCGCACTTCCCGACCTGATGGTCGAAGAGACGCGGCTTCAAACGGAGCTGACCGGCATCAGACAGCGCGAGCATAAGGTAAGGGAAGAACTGAAAGATCTCGTGGTTGAAGACCGCCTGCTTGAGATGACGGATCAGCTCGATCAGCTGTCCGACGCAGCCGCACGTTATGCGACCGCGCAGGAAGATCTGCCGAAGCGAAAGCAGGCGCTATCGGAATCGAACCGCAAGGTCGATCTCATCCTGGCAACACTCGATCAGAAGGACGTCAACGATCCGAAGTTGCTGCTCATACCGGCTGCCACGATCGGGACGCTGCGGGATCTGATCAGCGAGAAGTCCGGGGTCGATGTCGCACGAAAATCCGCCGAAAAGGAGCATGAGACTGCCCGACAGGCTGTCGAGAAGGAGCAGCGCGACTGGCAGGCGCTCGATGGCCAGAGTGTCCCGATCGATGCTGGCAAGATAGCCCAGCTTCAGTCGGTGCTACGCCGCTTGCGCGACGGCAACCTTATCGCCGAACTGAGACTGGCTGAGCGTGCTATCCCAGCGAAACGCCAAGCCTTCAACGATGCCGCGATCGAACTCCACCCATGGACCGGTGACGGTGGAGCTCTCCGGCGCATCTCACCGCCCGCGAGCGATCGGCTCGAGTCCTGGAAGTCGAGTCACAGCGAATTGGAGAAGCGTCGCTCGCAGATCATCGAGCGCGAACGAGAGCTCTCGACGAAGCAGGAGGAAGATGCCGCATGTCTGGCTGCACGCCGCGACGCGCTCGACATCATGGATGATGATGAGGCGAAGGCGGCTCTTCTGGACCGCGATGACGCCTGGGCGCAGCATCTGTCGGTCCTCGACCGGGAGACAGCCGATCGCTTCGAGATCCGCATGCGAGCGACCGATGCAGCTGCGGCCGTACGACTGAACAGCGCCAGGCGACTCGAAGAGCTGCGCTCCCTGACCGCAGGCCTGGCGGTAAACAGGGCGAGCATCGACCGCTATCGCCAGTTGCTGCAGGAGACGGATGAGGAACTGCAGACATTGCGACGCGAGATCAGGACCGAAACGTCAGCGGAAATCGATCTGAGTAACGAGGCATCCGTCGCGTCATTGCTGACAAGGATCGGCCGATGGACTGAAATCCGCATTTCGGCGCTGACCGCGTGGGATGATCTGCGCCTTGCCTTGAGTGACGCAGAAGACGCCAAAGCTTCGCTCGCAACGGAGCAGGATAGGCTCGCCACGACCCTGATCGGCGTCGGGATCGATGTCGATGGACTGGATATCGCGGCCCTGATGCAGGCTGCCGACACCATCCTGGCGGACCATTCTGCCATGCAGACCAGACGGCAGGATGCGCAAAAACGCGCCGGTGAATTGGAAGCGGCCGCGGTTCAACGGAAAACGGCGCTCGACGAAGCCATCTCGGCATCCGCTGCGTGGCAGACAGATTGGTCGTCAGCCCTCGCAAGCACCTGGTTCAATGGGGAGAGAAAAGTCGGCGCTGTCCGTGAGCTGCTCGATGCACTCACCGGCCTCCCTGAAGTCTTGCGCGAGAAGGATGATCTGCTTCACCGCATCGACTCCATGGAGGCAGATCGAAAGTCCTTCATCGACGCCGTTATCCATATGCATGACGCTTTCGGCGAGACATTCGACAACAATGCTCCACTTGACGCCGCCAAGGCCCTGCTCCGGCGACGCGAGGAAGCCAGACAGGTCGCGGCGAAGCGGCAGGAACGGGACCAGGCCCTTGTCGATCTCGCGACCGAACTCGAGCGGCTGAACGGTGAGATCGCGGTCCATGCCGCCTGCAAGAAGGAGCTGACAGATTTCTTCCAGGTCATTGCGCTCGCGGATGTTCGGCAGGCGCTCGATCGCTGCCGGAAAAGGGATGCGCTGGTAGAGCAGCAGAGCAAGCTCGAACGGCAGATCGTTGGTGACATGCAACTGCCATCTCTGGAAGCTGCCATGGCCAGCCTTGCCGATGCCGACCTGACAGAGTTGCAGCGCGAGCAGGCCGAACTGATCACGCGACTTCAATATCTCGACGGTCGATCAAAGAACCTGTTTGCCGACAAGGCGCGGGCGACCGATCGCCTGACCGCAATCGGCGGCGATGATGCCGTTGCCCGCCTGGAGGCGAACCGGCGCACCTTGCTTCTGGAAATCGAGGATCTGGCGCTGCGCTATCTTCGTCTCAAGAGCGGAAGCCTGATCGCCGAGCATGGCATTCGCGCCTACCGCGACAAGCACCGCAGTGGGATGATGAATCGGGCATCCGAGGCATTCCGGCTTATCACCCGCGACGAATACACCGGCTTGGCAACGCGACCCGACAAGGATCGTGAAACGCTTATCGGTCTGTCACGACAGGGTGGCTCCAAGCTCGCAATCGAGATGTCCAAGGGGACTCGGTTCCAGCTCTACCTGGCATTGCGACTTGCTGGATATGAGGAGTTCGCGACGGCGCGACCGTCGGTCCCCTTCATCGCCGACGACATCATGGAAACATTCGATGAGCCCCGCTCGGAAGAGGTGTTCAGGCTGTTCGGGCAGATGGCTGAGGTCGGACAGGTTGTCTACCTGACGCACCATCGGCACTTGTGCGAGATTGCTGCACAGGTATTGCCGACGGTGAAAATTCACGAGATAGCATAGGCCAATAATTGCGGGACAGTGGCATGCCTAACCTAGCTGGCACAGAACTTTAGCAGGTGCCCGCATAAACCGTCGAGGGACTTCGGGACCGCTTTCTCCTGCATCAAAAGTTCAACATGATTGGCAATATGAATTGGATTTTTGGCAAAGCTGCCATCCGGATTGCCAAGGTCTTTTGAAACCTTGCCGAAGGTTGAGTCCCAGATGCCCTTGTCGACCTCGGCCCGGAGCGTGGCCCCGAAATTGTGGGGCCATTGGACGTAACGCTCTTCCCATACAGTCTCCGTGGGGAAGGGTGTCTTTCCGCTGCCTCCGAGAGCTGTCACGATGGCAATATTATCCTTTTCGTGCTTCTTGCGTTCGTTCTCGTTCGTTTTATTTCCGTCAGCATCAAACAGGACGAAACTAGGCCTCGTGGACAAAGCTTGACCTGAGACACGCGGATTGATTCAAGGCTTCTTTTTGGAGGAAGCCTTGGGCGAGCGGATCGGTCTGACGGACGAGGAATGGGCGTTGATTGGGCCTTTGCTGCCGGCCGAGCACGGGCGCGGTTGCCGACCGGCGCAGGACAACCGCCGCTACTTTGAGGGCATGATGTGGTTGGCGCGGACGGGCGCGCAGTGGCGGCATCTCCCCGACGATTACGGCAAATGGAACAGCGTCTTCCGCCGCTACCGGCGCTGGCTGGAGGTCGGCGTTTTCGACGCCATGCTGGAAAGCCTGGCGGAGATGGTCGAGCGAGACCCCTCCGCCGACATGATCGACTCAACCATCGTCCGGGCGCATCACTGCGCAGTCGGCATAAAAAGGGGACTCAGCAAACAGAGGCGCTTGGTCGATCGCGTGGCGGCTTTACCACCAAACTCCATGCCCGCTGCGATGCCAAAGGCCGCCCGCTCGGCTTCGTCCTGACGGGCGGAGAGGCACACGACGTCAAGGGCTTCGCGCCGCTGCTGCGGATGGTCGCCGACAAGATCGAAGCGCTGCTGGCGGACAAGGGCTATGATGCCGACGCCATTCGCGAGGAGTTGGCGAAAGCCGAGATCGAGGCCGTCATACCGGCCAAGCGCAACCGCAAGAACCCTGCGCCGCACGATGCCGAGAAATACAAGTGGCGCAATCTGATCGAGCGTCTGTTCAGCAAGCTCAAGAACTGGCGGCGCGTCGCCACACGCTACGACAAGAGCAAGGAATCTTACCTCGGATTCGTCGCCATTGCCGCAGTCAAACTCTGGCTACCCTTTGTCCACGAAGCCTAG
>JBOFZC010000029.1:0-3503 GCA_051654985.1 Rhabdaerophilum sp. | reverse complement strand
TCACTGTGCATGCCTACCCGCAAACGCTCGCGGCCGCCGCGAAGGGCGCCGCCGGCTCTTCGCTTGGCGTGCTCGGTGTCTCGGTCATGACCTCAATGGACGATGCCGATCTGGCACGCGCCGGCTACGGCATGGGCGTGCAGGATCTGATCGCCCGGCGCGCCCGGCAGATTTTTGAGACGGGCTGCAAAGGCATCATTTGCTCGGCGATGGATATCTCGACCGTGCGCGCAGCAGTGGGCGACGGCCTCGCGATCGTCACCCCCGGCATTCGCCCTACAGGCAGCACGATCGGCGACCAGAAGCGCGTGATGACGCCCGGCGAGGCGATCCGCGCCGGGGTCGATCACATGGTGATCGGTCGCCCGATCACCGCCGTTTCAGACCCTAGAGACGCGATGCGCGCCATTCTCGACGAGATTACCGCGGTCTCCTGACGCGCGGACGATCAATACTCGCCGTTCTCGGCGACGATCAGCGGGATGAAGCCAAACACTCCGGGGCTATCCGGGTCAACGGTCACGCGCACACCATGCACCTGATTGGCGCCATAGACCTGCAGGCGCTTGGTTTTGGCGATGGGCTTCAGATTGGTGCCAACCATCCGGTCGATCACGAAACGATGCTCGTCGCCATGCACATAGAGGATCGGTCGGTCAAAGAGCTTCGAGCCTGCTTCAATCGCCTTAATGGTGTCGAGGAAGCCTGAAGCGGACGGGATGGCCGGGAAATCCTGTTTGATGTCGTAGAGATTGGCCTGAGCCGCCACCACCACGGCTTTGAGGTTTTCGTCCTTCGCCTTCTTGAAAGCCGCATTCAGCCAGGCGGTATTCGCCTCGTTACGATCGAAGAATTCGTTCGCAGCCTTCCGATCACGTGGCTCAAGATTGTTGTTTGAACCGACGACATGAACCGTGACGAACAGGACGCCGTTTTTGATGAAACGCGCATTCTCGACAAAGGTCGCGTATGTGTCGGCCATGATCTTGGCCTGACTTTCCACCGCCATCGGCGCTTTGCCAATCGATTTCGCGGGGTCGACATAGAAGAGTTTGCGCAGATGCGCGAGGCGCTCCAGCGGATCGTAGCTGCCGTTGCTCTGGCGGTGGCAATCGGTCCATTCGTTATCGCCGGGTGTAAAGACCACCGGCCCCTCGAGGGTCTGGATCTGATCAAAGGCCTTCTTGATAATCTCGTCCGAACAATGTGTTGAGCCAGACTTGATATCGCCGATATGGATGGTGAAGGCCGGCTTCGCGGCGTTGATGGCACCGATCAGCCGATCGACCTTCTCGTAATCCTTGGGCAGGGTGTAGGGCATGTCGCCGATCGCCACGAACTCGAAACGGTTCGAGGCGGTTTGGGCGGAGAGCCCCGTTGCCACGACAGAGAACATGACCCCCGATAGGATGGCGCGCAGGATCGACATCGAATAAACCCCCTTTGAATTATGGAAGGCACGTGACATCGCGCTTTTCCTTGACGCTTTGATGAAGTCGCGCGAAACGGCGATGATAAGCACACCAAAAAAGGAGCAACCATGCCCAAGGGATATCTGATCGGCCGTGTTTCTGTTTACGATCCTGAGGCATACAAGGCCTATGCGGCCAAGGCTTCCGAAGCGATCGCAAAATACGGCGGCAAGCCGCTCGTGCGGGGTGGGCAGGCCGAATTTGTCGAGGGACAAGGGCGTCTGCGCAACGTGATCATCGAGTTCGAGAGTTTTGAGCAAGCGAAGACCTATTTCTTCTCGCCGGAATACATGGAGGCGCGTCGCATCCGTTGGCCGGTCAGCGTTGGCGAATTCGTGGTCGTCGAGGGTGTGTGATGGCCAAGGGATACTGGGTGGCACGCGTCGATGTATCGGATGAGGCGGCCTATGCGCGTTATCGCGAGCTGAATGCCGTCGCGTTCCAGAAGTATGGCGCCAAATTCCTCGTGCGCGGTCCTGCCGGCAAGGTGGTCAAGGGCACGCCGCGCAAGCACAATGTCGTGCTCGAATTCGCGGATTACGACACCGCCCTTGCTTGCTACGAGAGCCCGGAATATCAGGCGGCGAAGGTCTTTCTCGATCAAGTCGGTGAAATCGATCTTGCGATCATTCCCGGGTTTGAGGGCTGATGATGGCCGAAACGGCTCCCCATATCGAACCGATGCGCCTTGTCGTCATGGGTGCTGGCGGCCGCATGGGCAAGAGCCTGGTGAAAGCCGTGAGCGAAATGCCGGACGTGATGCTCCACGCCGCGATCGAGCGCACAGGTTCGCCCTTCTTGGGGCAGGATAGCGGAGTTGTGGCGGGGCTGGCGCCCAATGGCGTGCCCATCACCGAGGACGCTCTCACCGCCTTTGTAAAGGCGCAAGGCGTCCTCGATTTCACGGCGCCCGCCGCAACGGTCGAGTTCGCGGCCTTGGCCGCGCAGGCGAGACTCGTGCATGTGATCGGCACGACCGGTTTGGGCGAAGCGGATTTTGCCAAGCTCAAAGCCGCCGCGCGCCACTCCATCGTGGTGCAATCCGGCAATTTCTCGCTCGGCGTGAATATGCTGGCAGCTTTGGTGAAGCAGGCGGCGAAATCACTGCAAGTCGGCTGGGATATCGAGATTGTCGAGATGCATCACCGGATGAAGGTCGATGCGCCTTCGGGCACAGCTCTGCTTTTGGGCGAAGCGGCGGCGAAGGGACGAGTCGTTGAGCTCAAGGACAAGGCCATCAAGGCGCGCGAGGGGCATAACGGTATGCGTACTGAGGGCACGATCGGCTTTCAGGCCCTGCGCGGTGGTTCGGTGATTGGGGATCATACCGTCATTCTCGCAGGCGATGGCGAACGCATAGAATTGCGTCATGTCGCCGAAGATCGCGGGCTTTTCGCGCAAGGTGCGGTGAAAGCCGCGCTCTGGGGCTGGCAGCATGGGCGCTCGGGCTTTTACACAATGAACGACGTGCTTGGAATCGAGGTCTGACATGAACCCAATCGGGCGCGATTATCTGATCTATGGCATTGCCGTCGCGTGCGGTTTCGGGGTTTACCTTTTGCTTGATCGCGGCTTGGGCATCGATTTTTTCTACGCGCTGCTTGCTGGCTTCGTCACCATCCACGGGGCGATTATGCTCGGCCGCTACTTTCTCAACCGCAACTGACATTCGGGGATATCGATGGATCGCCTGCTTGTGCTCTGCCGTCACGGCCAGAGCGACTGGAACCTCAAGAACCTGTTCACGGGCTGGAAAGACCCTGATCTCACCGAAAAGGGTGTTGGCGAGGCCAAGGCTGCTGGACAGCGCCTGAAAGCAAGGGGTGTTGCCTTCGATATCGCCTTCACATCCGATCTCGTGCGCGCGCAGCACACCTGCCGGCTAGTATTAGAGGCTTTGGGCCAGCCGAACCTTGAGACTATCCGCGACCAAGCGCTGAATGAGCGTGATTACGGAGAGCTCTCGGGCCTGAACAAGGATGATGCCCGCAAAAAATGGGGCGAGGAGCAGGTGCATATCTGGCGCCGCTC
>JBOFZC010000028.1:0-4018 GCA_051654985.1 Rhabdaerophilum sp. | reverse complement strand
GGCTTCGGCCAGGCGCGTGGCGGTTTGGCGATGGCCGTGATTGGGGCCTGTACGGCCTTTGGCGCGATCTGCGGATCGTCAGTTGCCACAACCGCCACTTTCGGGCGCGCGGCTTTGCCAGAGTTGAGGCGCTACCGTTACGATGGCGGATTCGCGACCGGCACGATCGCGGTGGGTGGCACACTCGGTATTCTCATTCCGCCCTCGGTGATCCTTGTCGTTTACGCGATTACGACCGAGCAGAATATTGCAAAGCTGTTTCAGGCTGCACTGATCCCCGGGCTTCTGGCCGCATTGTTCTATTGCATCGTGATTGCCATTCGCGTGCGCCAGAACCCCGAGCTCGCACCTCTGCCGGTGGAGCGCGATGAACTCCCGCCCGCGCGCCGCCCGCTCTGGATCAAGGGGGCTGCACTTGTCTTGCTGCTCTCGGTGATGGCTGCGGCTTTCGCAGGCAAGCTCTCGACGACGGTGAGTGTCATCGGCGTGCTGCTTGCCTTGGTGATGGCGTTGGCGGATGTCGCCATTTTCCCAGCGCTGGCGATTGCGCTGATTGTGGTCGGCGGCATCTATGGCGGTGTGTTCACGCCCACCGAGGGGGCGGCTGTTGGCACCATCGCCATGCTGGGCGCGGGGCTGATCCAACGCAGTCTGAGTTTCGAGGATATTCGTGAAGCCTTGCGCCAGACGGCGGTGACTTCGGGCATGATTTTCATCATCCTGCTTGGAGCCGAGGTGTTCGGGGCGTTTCTGGCTCTCTCGCGCCTGCCGATGCTCGCAGCGGAATGGGTCGGCGGGCTTGGGCTCTCGCCTTATCTCGTGCTGATCGCGATGCTCGCTTTCTACATCCTGCTGGGCGCAGTGATGGATGAACTGGCGATGATTCTGCTGACACTGCCAGTGTTCTTCCCCGTCATTCAAGGGCTCAATTTCGGCATGTTCCCCGATGATGTCGCGCTCTGGTTTGGCATCCTCGTGCTGATCGTTGTTGGGATCGGGCTCACCGCTCCGCCCATCGGGCTGAATGTCTTTGTGATCCACCAGATCGCGAAAGATGTGCCGCTTTTTGAGACGTATCGCGGCGTTCTCCCGTTCATTCTGGCCGACATCATCCGCCTCGCGCTTGTGGTGGCATTCCCCGGGCTCGCGCTCTGGCTTGTGCGCATCCTGAGCTAAAAACTTAATCAAAACAGATTGTTGATGGCCGATTGCAGAGCGATATCGCGCTGTGCAGTGCGGCATCGTTTTGCTCAAGATTCAGGCTTGACGCTACAATAGATCGTATCATACGATCATTGACATGAGGAAAGTCACAAGCATTCACGCGGATTGCGTTGCGGCCATTGCGGGCTGGATCACCGGCGGTGTTTACCCGCCGGGATCGCCGTTGCCGATCGAGCCAGCTCTATGCTCAGAATTGGGTGTCAGCCGCACTGTTGTGCGTGAAGCCGTGAAAACGCTCGTCGCGAAGGGGCTGCTGACGACCGGGCCGCGCGTCGGCACCCGCGTGCAGCCGAAATCGAGTTGGAATCTCTACGACCCTGATGTGATTGACTGGCGTTTCGCTGCGGGGGTCGATGACGCCTTGCTGCGGGACGTGATTGATCTGCGTCTCACCTTTGAGCCCGCGGGATGCGAATTCGCGGCACGACGTGCCAAATCGGTCGATCTCGCCCGCATTGAGGCGGCGTATGCGGATATGGCGGCAGCGGTGGATGGCAGGGGCCGGTATTTCTCGGCTGACATCGACTTTCACACGTCAATCCTTGCCGCGGCGCATAACCAGTTTTTTGCAGCTCTCTCGCCGCTGATCACAGCGATCCTTAAGGTTTCGATTCGGCTCTCCGTGCGCAATCGCGACGGTGCTGCAGCCTCGTTGCCGCTCCACCGGGCTGTAGCAGACGCCATTTCAGCCCGCGACCCTGAGAGGGCACGGCTTGCCATGCGCACCCTCATTCTCGGCGCGCGCGAAGATATCGATCGGGGTGGCCCGGTAGATCCGAATTTCATCACAGGGGTTCAGTGATGGCAGTCATCGAGAAGTGGTTTTTCCGGGGGCTCGAGGCGTTGCTCGTCACGCTGCTCGCCGGGATGGTTGTCATGGTTTTTGGCAACGTGATGATGCGTTGGTTCGCGGATGGGGGGCTCACGTTTTCCGAAGAAATGAGCCGTTACTTCTTCGTCTGGCTCACTTTCATCGGCGCGGTTGTTGTGATGCGTGAGAACGCGCATCTCGGCGTCGATACGTTGGTGCGAGCGCTCGGGCCACGCGGTCGCTACATCTGCATGATTGCGAGCGACTTGATTGTGCTGGCCTGCTGCGTCCTGTTCTTCTGGGGCACATGGAAACAGGCGCCGTTGAATTACACGAACATCGCGCCAGTCACGGGCATCAACATGCTCTGGGTGTTTGGCGTCGGTTTTTTCACGTCCATCGGCATCGGCGTTATGGTTCTTTTGCGACTGATCCGTGCCCTCACACTCACTCTGCGTCCGGGTGAGCTCGACGCTTTTGCGGGCATCTACAACGAGGATGATCCGCACTCCGTCCGGGGTAAAATCGAATGACTGTTATCGTTTTTCTTATCTCGCTCTGCGGGGCGATGGCGCTCGGCATGCCCTGCGCTTTCGCATTGATGGTCTGCGGCATCGTGCTGATGGGCTGGATGGTCTTTATCGGCATTTACCCGGCTTTTGATGCGCAGGTGATCGCGCAGAAAATGCTCGATGGCTCCGATAGCTTCATCCTGCTCGCGATCCCCTTCTTCATGCTCGCGGGCGAATTGATGAATGCCGGCGGTCTCTCGAAGCGCATCGTGAATTTCGCGATGTCGCTGATCGGGCATCGGCATGGCGGCCTTGGGTATGTCGCGATCATCGCCGCGGTCATCATGGCCTCGCTTTCGGGTTCGGCGGCAGCGGATACGGCTGCACTGGCTGCGATCCTGATCCCGATGATGCGTGACGCCGGTTACAATGTGCCGCGCTCTGCGGGGCTGATTGCCTCCGGGGGCATTATTGCGCCGGTCATCCCCCCTTCCATTGGCTTTGTAATCTTTGGTGTCGCAGCGAATGTTTCCATTCCGCAACTCTTCATTGCAGGCATTTTCCCAGGCCTATTGATGGGCGTGAGCCTCGTTTTTGCCTGGTGGTGGGTTGCCCGCAAGGAGGAGCTGAAGTCTTTCCCCAAACGCAGCTGGGGTGAGCGCTGGGCCGCGACGCGCGATGGCGTTTGGGCGCTGGCCATGCCGATTTTTATCCTCGGTTCCATTCGCTTTGGCTTCGCGACGCCAACGGAAGCAGCGGTGGTGGCAACCGTTTACGCGCTGTTTGTAGGCTTGTTCATCTACAAGGAGTTGAAGGTCAGCCAGCTCTTCGGTCTGTTCCTCTCCGCCGCAAAGATGACGAGCGTCATCATGTTCCTTGTTGCCGCGGCCCTGATTTCCTCGTGGCTGATCACGGCAGCGAACATTCCCGGCGAAATCGGGCGGTTCCTCGCAGCCTTCACCGATAACAAGCTCGTGCTGATGATCATCCTGATGCTGCTGGTGTTGGTGGTGGGCACGGCGCTTGATTTTGCGCCCACGGTGCTCATCCTTACACCTGTGCTGATGCCGATCGTGAAGCAGGCCGGAATCGACCCGATTTATTTCGGAGTGCTTTTCATCATGAACAACGCGATCGGCCTCATCACGCCGCCGGTCGGGATCGTTCTCAATGTGGTGGCGGGAGTGGCGAAAGTGTCGATGACGGATGTCATCAGAGGCATCAACCCGTTCCTGATTGCGCAGAGCTGTGTGCTGTTCCTGCTCGTGCTCTGGCCGCCGCTCGTCATGGCCCCGTTCCGGTTCTTTCAAGGACGGATCGATTTCAGCCAGTTCGTCCAGCAATTGCTGGGCTTCTAACCGCAGACCAAAAAACCGAAAAAGCAATCTCAGGGAGGTTACCATGAAGAAAACTCTACTCGCAGCCGTCGGCGTGCTCGCGCTTATGACGGGAGCTGCGCAGGCCCAGTTTG
>JBOFZC010000027.1:0-1218 GCA_051654985.1 Rhabdaerophilum sp. | reverse complement strand
TGTCGGCTGAAGCGGGGATCACCGGCTCTTTCAGCACGAATTTCAGCAAATCCGCGAAGCTTTGGAACAACCCCCATGGGCCGACCACGTTCGGGCCACGCCGCAGCTGGACCGCCGCCCAGATTTTTCGATCGGCCAGCAGGATATAGGCGATGAAAATCAACAGCGCGACGAGCAGAAGCAGGCTTTTGGCCACAATGATCAGCGTCGGGATGAACCACGTGGTCTGCAAAATGAGATAGCGCAAAACGACGAAGCCGAGCCAGACCGCAACTGCCAGCGCGATGAGCGCAAGACCGCCGAAGATCAGGGGCCCGACGAGCGATTTCTTGGGAGGAGGAGCGTAATCGACCAAAGTTCCCTCCTCACTCAGCCGCGATGGCGGTGTTGCCGGCTGCGAGCGATGCACATTCACCCATCACCTTCGAAGCGCGCGCAATCGCGTTCGTCAGGTGGAAGGCTGAGACAGGGCTCACGAATGCGGCCTTCTCGACTTTCCCGCCTGCTTTGGCAAGGGCGGAGATCGCTGAAGCATCCCCGGCTGTGATCGCATCGAGGCCCGCAAAATGCGGATGATCAGCATAGATCGCCGCACGCAGGCCGTTGAGGCTGTCATAGGGCAGTCTTGCCCCGAGAACATCCGACAAGGCCCGGATGATCGCCCAGTCTTCCTTCGCCTCTCCAGGCGGGAAAACAGCGCGATTGGTCATTTGCACCCGCCCTTCGGTGTTCACGTAAGTGGCGGATTTCTCGGTGTAAGTCGCACCGGGGAGAATCACATCGGCGCGATGCGCGCCTTTGTCGCCATGCGTGCCCTGATAAACCACGAAAGCCCCGGCCGGGATTTCGACCTCATCCGCGCCGAGATTGAACAACACATCGAGCGCGCCCGATTTCAGCATCGCAGCGGTGTCCAAACCACCCTCACCCGGCACGAAGCCGAGATCGAGCGCGCCGACCATTGCGGCTTCGGCATGGAGGATGTTGAAGCCGTTCCAACCGTCTTTTACGACGCCGTGCTCGACGGCGAGCTTGGCGAGGGTTGCGAGCACGGCCGCACTATCCGGGCGGTTCAAAGAGCCCTGCCCGATGATGAACATCGGCTTCTGAGCGCCTTCCGGCAGCTTGATCGAGGCCAAAGCGTCCGGTCCGGCACCGAGATGCGCATGGGGATAAGACAGGTCAACCCTCTCGCCGATCACGCCAATGGTGACACCA
>JBOFZC010000026.1:0-7280 GCA_051654985.1 Rhabdaerophilum sp. | reverse complement strand
CGATTGATCCCGCTTCGCGAATTGAATAGACCGAAGCGCATGGATGAGAGCGGGGTTTTCGCATGTCGCGGCTGGTGACTGTTTTCGGCGGTTCGGGCTTTATCGGCCGTCACCTCACGCAAGCGCTGGCGAAGCGCGGCTGGCGGGTGCGCGCTGCCGTGCGTCGGCCTGATCTCGCCGGGCATCTCCAGCCGCTCGGTGCTGTGGGACAGATTCATGCCGTGCAGGCCAATCTGCGTTACCCCGATTCTGTGGCGCGGGCCGTTGAAGGCGCAGATGCTGTCGTGAACCTCGTCGGCATTCTGCATGAAGGCGGACGCCAGACTTTTTCGGCTGTGCAAGCGCAGGGACCACGTATTATCGCTGAGGCCGCAGCGAAAGCAGGCGTCGCGAGCCTCGTGCAGATCTCGGCGATTGGCGCGGACACGCATTCAGCAGCCGATTACGCCCGCTCGAAGGCAGCCGGCGAGGCCGTCACACGCACAGCCTTTCCGGGCGCCGTGATCCTGCGTCCCTCCATCGTTTTTGGGCCGGAAGACCAGTTCTTCAACCGCTTCGCCGGCATGGCGCGCACCTTGCCATTCTTGCCGCTGATTGGTGGTGGCGAGACGAAGTTCCAACCGGTTTATGTCGGTGATGTCGCTGAAGCGATCGCTCGCTCTTTGGAAGGGCGCGCAAAGCCGGGCGCCACTTATGAACTCGGTGGGCCGGATGTGAAAAGCTTCAAGGCGCTGATGGAATATATCCTCGATGTCACCGGCCGTTCGCGTCCGCTCGTGCCGCTGCCCTTCGCGATCGCGCGGCTCCAGGCCAGCGTGCTCGAAATGCTGCCCGCACCCCTGCTCACGGTTGATCAGGTGCGCATGTTGGAGAGCGACAATGTGGTGAGCGCCGCGGCGAGCGCTGAAAAGCGCACGCTGTCCGGCCTTGGCATCAGCCCTGCCACGATTGAATCGGTTGTGCCGAGCTATCTCTACCGCTTCCGCAAGCACGGACAATTCGAGCGCGTTGAGGCGCACCGCTAAACGTCAGGATTGGTTTCGCACCGCGCGCAACAGCCCCGCGGTGGAGCCATCCAGATTGTCGAGACTGTCGCCAGTTTGGACAAACCCCTGAAGGGCCGTGGCAAGCTCCTTGCCGAGCTCCACGCCCCATTGGTCATAGGCGTTGATATTCCAGATCGCAGCCTCGACGAAAACGCGGTGCTCGTAAAGCGCGATGAGCTGTCCGAGCACGAACGGCGTCAGCTTCGGGTAGAGCAAGGTGATCGAGGGCCGATCACCGGCGAAAACCCGGTGCGGATTGCCGCCCGCTTCCTCCAACGGTCGCCCGCGCATCAAGGCTTGCGATTGCGCGAGACAATTCGCGACCAGTAGCGCCTGATGCGCCACGAGCGCAGGATCGTCCTCGCCCTTCGCGCCGAGCAGGAACTCCACAGGAATCGTATCCGTGCCCTGATGAAGGAGCTGGAAAAACGCGTGCTGACTGTTGGTGCCAGGCTCGCCCCAGACGATCGGGCCGGTTGATCCGACCACCGATGTTCCATCGCGTTGAACGCTCTTGCCGTTCGATTCCATGTCGAGCTGCTGGAGATAGGCCGGAAAACGCGACAAGCGCTGCGCATAAGGGATCACCGCCCGGCTGGAATGCCCGGCAATATTCCGATGCCAGACGCCGATCAGCCCCATCAGGACGGGGAGATTTTTCTCGGGAGGCGCTGAGCGAAAATGCTGGTCCATGGCATGCCCGCCGGCCAGAAACTCAGTGAAGCGCTCAGGGCCGATGGCGATCATGAGGGGAAAGCCGATGGACGACCAAATCGAATAGCGCCCGCCCACCCAATCCCAGAAGCCGAACATCCGCGCAGCGGGAATACCGAAGGCCTCCACCTTCTCCCGCGCGGTTGAAACGGCGACGAAATGATCGGCCACCGCTTTTTCGCCTAAAGCCTTCGCGAGCCAGGCCCGAGCGGATCGGGCATTGGTCATGGTCTCAATCGTGGTGAAGGTTTTGGACGCAACGATCACCAGGGTGCGCGCGGGATCGAGGCCCTTCAAGACATCAGCGAGGTGCGCGGCATCAACATTGGAGACAAAATGCACGCGCGGGCCATCATGATACGGCCGCAGCGCCTCCACCGCCATCACCGGACCAAGATCCGAGCCGCCAATGCCGATATTGATCACGTCGCTGAAACGCTCGCCGGTTGCGCCTCGCGCCTGCCCATCGCGCACCGCACGAGCATAGGCAAAGCAGGCTTCGCGCGTGCCGAGCACGTCGGGCATCACGTCACGACCGCCGGTTTGGAAAGACGCACCTTCGGGAGCGCGCAGCGCCGCATGCAACACCGCGCGGTTCTCGGTGATATTGATCGCCTCGCCCGCGAACATGCGGTCGCGCAGATCGGCAACACCCGCCGCCTCGGCCAAAACCACCAGCAGGCGATGAGTTTCAGCAGTCAGTTTGCACTTCGAATAATCGAGCAGCAGCTCATCGCAGGAGGCCGAGAAATTCTCGAAGCGCTGCGCATCCTGATCAAACAACGTGGAGGTTCGGACACTAGAAAGCTGGGCATGATGGGCGCGCAAGGCGGTCCAGGCCGCATCAAGCTTCATCTGGTCTCTTGTCATGTTGATCTGTCCGGCAGGATATCGCTGAGGCGGAGAAGGGCTATACGCTCGATCTCGCGCAGAGCTGTGGCGAATTCTTCAGTAGTATTATTACTTATACGAGCTTTAAAACTACTGACAATTTTCGCTTTGCCCAACCCCTTCACCGCAAGAATGAAGGGGAACCCGAATTTCGCCTTGTAAGCCTCATTGAGCGCTGTGAACTCGACAAGCTCCGCCGGCGTGAGTTGATCAAGGCCAGCCGAGGCCTGCTCGTTCGTGGATTCGACCGTGAGCTGTTTTGCCAGTGCGAGGCGCCCTGCAAGATCGGGATGTGACAGGATCAAGGCATGTTTCTGATCATCAGTTCCGGCTCGCATCGCCTTCGCCATGGCTCCGTGAAGCCCCTGAGACGTATCGCAATCCGCGCTGATCCCGCTCTCGAAGGCTGCCTCTGCCACCCAAGGAGAGTGCTCAAACACACCACCGAAGCGCGCCATGAACAGGGGTTTGGAGAGGGTCGAGGGCTTCCAACCCCCCGTAGGCGCATGGTTCATCACCCAATGCTTCGCGATATCGAGCCGTGTCGCCACCCAAACCCGGTCATGCGCCTGCACATAGTCGAGGAAGCGCGCGAGCGCCGCCGCCCGACCCGGACGCCCGACAAGGCGGCAATGCAAGCCGATCGACATCATCTTCGGCACGCTTTCACCCTCGGCATAGAGCGTGTCAAAACTGTCCTTGAGGTAGGAGAAAAACTGCTCGCCCGCATTGAAGCCCTGGGGGGTGGCGAACCGCATATCGTTGGCATCGAGCGTATAGGGCACAATCAGAAATGGCCCCTGCCCGCCACGCCCGTTCGGCCCCTCGACATAATAGGGCAGCTCATCGGCGTAGCTGTCGGCGGAATAGAGAAAACCGCCCTCCTCTTGCGTGAGCCGGAGCGTGTTGATGCTGGTGCGGCCTTGATACATCCCGAGAGGGCGTTGACCAGCAACCTCTTGATGAATGCGTTTGGCCTCGGCGATGTGTTCGGCCTCCACCTCTGGCTTGAAATCACGATAATCGATCCATTTCAGGCCGTGGGTCGCAATTTCCCAGCCCGCCTCGTTCATCGCGGCCACCGCGTCAGGATGGCGCATCATGGCATGCGCGACGCCAAACACCGTCACCGGCATCTTGCGTTCGGTGAACATGCGGTGGAGCCGCCAGAACCCGGCACGTGAGCCGAATTCATAGATCGATTCCATATTCATGTGACGCTGGCCCGGCCAGGGCGCAGCCCCCACGATCTCACTCAGAAACGCCTCGGAAGCGGCATCACCATGCAGGATGTTGTTCTCGCCCCCTTCCTCGTAATTGATCACGAATTGCACCGCGATCCGCGCATTCCCCGGCCATTTCGCCTGCGGAACATTGCGACCATAGCCGACCAAATCGCGCGGATAGTTCATTCGTCAGCTCCCGCGATAAGTGGAATAGGTCCAGGGCGTGCACAGGAGCGGCACATGATAATGCCCATCGGGCTCGGCGATGCCAAAATGGATCGGCACGTGGTCAAGGAAGGCTGGCTCCGGAAGCTTCAGCCCCTGCGCGCGGAAATAATCTGCGACAGCAAAACGCAGCTGAAACCGACCGGTGCGAAATTCATTGCCTGAAATCAACGGCACATCCGTGCGACCATCGGCATTGGTGACAACAGTTTTCACGAGCCTCCAGCCGCCTTCGGGCAGTGCTTCGAGCAACTCGATGCGCATGCCGCGGGCAGGCTTGCCGCTATGCGTATCGAGAACATGTGTCGAAAGCCGCCCCATGACGAAGACTCCATAGCCCAATGGTTATCCCTACGAAGAGATTGGTAGCGTCTCTTGCCGCGACTGATCCACCTGTCACAGTGTAGAAACAGCGAGGGGCGGATGTCACGTGCGAACGACACCCGGATTGCGGCACCAACAGAGAGTTTCACACCATGACCTCACGTTATGAAGCTGGCTCGCGCACACGCCGCGCCGTTCTCGGCGACGCTCATGTCGATCGTTCGGAGAAAAACCGCACGCCGTTCGATGCCGAATTTGTCACGCTGATCACAGAATCAGCCTGGGGCAGCGTATGGTCGCGTGAGACGATCCCAAAGCGCGAACGTTCGATGATCACACTCGCGATTCTTGCGAGCCTCGGGCATCATGAAGAATTCGTGCTGCATCTCAAAGGGAGCCGCAACACAGGTGCCACGATGGAGGATATTAAAGACGTGCTCCTGCATGTCGCCATCTACGCCGGGGTTCCCGCAGCGAACACGGCTTTCCGCATCGCCAAGCAGGTCTATGCCGAGATGGCGCAAGAGAGCGCGTCATGAGCGTCACGCCGCTCGACAGCGCGCTTTATCGCGGATTGCTGGGGGATCCCGACATCGTATCTTGGCTTTCGGACGAAGCCGAAATCGCCGCGATGATTCGCGCCGAGCGCGCCCTGGCGATCGTTCAGGCGCGGCTTGGGATCATCCCGACGGAGGCTGGCCGATGGCTCGCCGAACATCTAAGCCATATCCACATCGCGCCGGAAACGCTCGCAGCAGGTGTGGCGAAGGATGGCGTCGTCGCTCCTGCGCTTGTCGCGGCTTTGCGCGCCCAATTGCCGCCCGAGGCCGCAAACTGGCTCCATTGGGGCATGACCTCGCAGGATGCGCAGGACATTGCGCTCGTTTTGCGCCTCAGGGATATGCTGGCTCTATTCGATCAACGCTTGAGGGATTTGATTGTCGCATTGTCCCGGCTGGCGGAAGCGAATCGCAATCTGCCTTGCCTTGCCCGCACACGGATGCAGGCGGCGGCACCCACCCTGTTCGGCCTCAAAGCTGCGCAATGGTTTGCGCCTCTCATTCGCCACCGCGAACGCCTCAGGGAGATGCGTCCGCGCTTGCTGGCGATCCAGCTGGGCGGTGCTGCGGGCAATCTTGCGGCTTTCGGCGCTCAAGCTCTGCCGCTAATGGATGGGCTCGCCGATGAACTCGGGCTTGCCCGCGCCGAGCCGTGGCACAAGGGGCGCGACCGTATCGAGGAACTGGCTGGCTGGTTGGCGATGATCTCGTCCTCGCTCGGCACGATCGGGGCTGATATCGCGATGTTGTCGCAGAGCGAGGTTGGAGAAATCCGCCTGACCGGGGCTGGCGGATCGTCCACCCTGCCGCAGAAGCAGAACCCGGTTCTTGCGGAAGTCCTCGTGAGTCTCGCGCGCCACGCGGCAACATTGGCGGGCGGCGTTCATCAGGCCGGCATTCACACCCATGAGCGCGATGGCGCGGCCTGGACACTGGAATGGCTGACCCTGCCATCCCTCATCGCAACGACGGGCTCAGCTCTATGCCGTGGGATGGATCTCATTGACGCGATCGAGATCGACGCCAAACAAGCCCAAGCCAATCTCCAAGCGACACGCGGCCTTGTGCTCGCAGAAGCCGCCAGTTTTAGGCTTGCGGCGCAGATGCCGCGCCCGGCGGCCATTGCTCTCGTGAAGAGGGCAGTTGAGGCGTCCCTCAACGACGAGCGCCATTTCCTCGATCATCTCACGGATATCGCGCCGGACGGCGTGGATTTGGCGGATCTGCGACAGGACGGAGCCGGACTGGGTCCGGGTCGCGCCTTGCTCGAGCGGTTGCTGGCAACAGCTTCAGATCATCTCAAAGCGGGGTGAGCCCCGCCTCGATCGCCACACGTTGATGCTCGAGGAATGGCGGAAGCGACAGGCTTTCGCCCATGGTTGCCTTCGGCTCGTCAGCATCAAAGCCCGGGCCATCAGTCGCGATCTCGAACAGGATGCCGTTGGGTTCGCGCACATAGAGCGAGCGAAACCAGAAGCGATCCACCGGACCGGACGAGCGCAGACCAATGCCGTTATAGCGCTCGACCCAAGCCATGTAATCGGCATCTTTCGCCCGGAAGGCAACGTGATGCACCGCACCAGCACCTTGTACTGCCGGCTGAAAGCCGGGCTCGACCGCGACATGCAACTCGGCTGAGGCGCCACCCTCACCCATCTCGAACACATGGATGCGGCTACCCTTGTATTCCGGGTTCTCGAAGTCGCGCACTTCGCGCATGTCGTAGATGCCCTCGACAAACATTTTCGTGCGCCGCAGCTCCGGCACGCTCATCCGGATCGGGCCGAGACCGCGGATCTGAAATTCAGCCGGCACATCGGTTTTGGCCCAGGCATGGGCGTCGCCTGTGCCGCCATCGTCGACGAGACTGAGGCGCTGACCCTCGGGATCCTCGAAATCGAGAGTGAGGCGGCCATCGATCTCGCGGATCGGCGAAAGCGGAACCTTCGCGGCCTTGAGCCTCTCTTCCCAATAGGTGAGAGCGGCGAGACCCTTCACACGCAAGGCTGTACGGGTCACGGAATGCGTGCCGCGCCGCTCACGCGGGACGGGGAACTCGAAAAACGTGAGGTCGGTGCCGGGAGAACCTTCGCCATCGGCATAGAAGAGGTGATAGGCCGAGGTATCATCTTGATTGACCGTTTTTTTCACAAGACGCATGCCCAGAAGGCCGGCATAAAAGGCGTGGTTGGCTTTGGCATCGGCTGAGATGGCGGTAAGGTGGTGAATTCCAAGAAGCTGCATGACCTGCTCCAAAACTCGTTATTGCGTTGATGCTTATATATAACGTCAAT
>JBOFZC010000025.1:0-4623 GCA_051654985.1 Rhabdaerophilum sp. | reverse complement strand
CCCGCGATCGGGAAACTCTCGATCGCGACAGAGAGATTGAGCATCAGGCGGCCTTTGAATGCGGGTAGAGCTGGAGGATGTTCCGAACGACCGACCCGGTTCCGAAGCGGATCGGATCGGTCGCCGGGAGAGCGTGCTCTTTTTCGAGCGCGTCGACGAGCCGCCGTGCCTCGATTTCGGAGAGGTGTTCGGTGTTCACCGAAATTCCCACAGGCCTGATCGCAGAGTTGGTGAGCTGGCCGCAGCGAATATTGAGATCGATCACCTCGGCAATCGAGGGCAGGGCATTGGGCACGCCGCGCATGGTCTTGCGGGTTGGCTCATGGCACACCACGAAGCAATCGGGTTGCGCGCCATGCAGCAGGCCGAGCGAAACACCGGCAAACGAGGGGTGGAACAATGAGCCCTGTCCCTCGATCAGATCCCAATGATTGGGTGCTGCCGCAGGCGCGATCCATTCTACCGCGCCGGAAATGAAATCAGCGACCACGGCGTCAATCGCGACACCTCTGCCAGAGATGAACACGCCGGTCTGGCCGGTGGCACGGAAATCAGCGTCGAGCCCCTGCTTGCGCATTTCTTTCTCGAGGGCGAGGGCAGTGTACTTCTTACCCACTGAGCAATCCGTACCCACGGTGAGAAGGCGCAAGCCAGAACGCTTCGTGCCTTTTCCGGTCGCGAAGGTCTCATTGGAGTGCCGCACATCGGTGAGGCGGCGATTGTGACGCAACGCCGCTTCCGCAATCGCCGGCTTCGAGGCGAGGCGCGCATGCAACCCGCTCGCGACATCCATGCCGGCCTCAATCGCAAGCACGATGGTATCCGACCAATGATCCGGCAGCACGCCACCGGCATTGGCGACACCGACGATCAGCGTCCGCACGCCCGCTTCGGCTGCTTGCTTGATCGTCATATCCGGGAGTTTCAGGTCAGCCTTGCAACCGGGCAGGCGGATCTGACCGACGCACCATTCCGGACGCCAATCAACAATGCCCTGCGCGGTTTTTGCCGCAAGTTGATCCGGCACATCGCCCAGAAACATCAGATAGGGGGCCTCAACAATCATGGCGCGCCTCTTTCGTGCTTGAAAACTCGAACTTCGCATATTGTGCGGCTGTCTTTCGCCGCGCGCCAATGCAAGTTTGTCATGCTGCCAACGCAGATTTCGTGCCCGTGAAAGGGATAGCCAACGGGTTTACCATGCTATATCAATGCAAAAAATGCATTGGCTGGTTGTGTTTCGTTTCGCCAGCATAATGTCTCATCTGTTTCCAATCGGCTCTGGGGAGAGTGCCACATGGAAATTCGCTGGCTTCAAGACTTTCTGGCTGTAGCCGAGACGGGCAACTTCACCCGTGCCGCCGAGCAGCGCAATGCCTCACAGGCGGCCTTCAGCCGTCGCATTCAGCAGCTTGAGGCGTGGGTGGGTTCGGCGCTGATCGACCGTTCAATCATCCCGACCCGCCTTACGCCGGCTGGCGAGCATTTCAGGGAGACGGCAGGGAAGATTCTTGCTGAAATCCTCGATGCCCGCGCCGAGATGCGCGAGGGCGCGCCGAGCCGACCTGATCATGTGCGCATCGCCGTGCCGTTTGCATTGGCCACGGCTTCGCTGCCGGGCTGGTGGGCGCATTGGACGCGCGACTTGCGCCTCACCTGCGAGGTGACAACCGGGAATGTGCATGATCTTGCGATCGGGCTGCTTTCTGGTGCGACCGAGCTGATGGTTTGCTTTTCCTCGGCGCAGCAGCCGGTTCATCCCGAGCCGATGCGCATCGAGTCGATCGAGGTTGATAGAGACAGGCTCCGGCCCTATGCGAGCCCTGGCCTCATCGCCCGAACTGGCCTGACTTTGCCCCGGCAGGGTGATCGGCCCATCCCGCTGTTGATGTATTCGCGCTCGGTTTATTTCGCGCGTCTTGTCGATCTCATCATCGAAACCGCTGGCGGCATCGGCAAGCATGTCCGGGTGATCGAGACGGATATGTCCGATATCCTGCGGGACATGGCGATGGCTGGACATGGCATCGCCTGGTTACCGGAGAGCACGGTGCGGCGGTGTCCGCCCGGCGCACTGGTGCCGCTCGGCGATGATTTGTGGTCGCTGCCACTTTCGATTGTGGCGTTGAAAGATCGTAAGCTCGAAAAGCCTGCCGTTGTGCGGCTTTGGTCCGTTCTGTCCGGCGGCCGGCCGGTTACTCCCGTAGTGTCATCCCGCCCGCAAACCGGTTTTGTCCGTGCCCGCAGCGGCTTCCCGCATTCCTGAATTCGATCGGTAGAGACCGAGGAGACCATTATGGCTACGCCGCGCATCGCCTATGTCAACGGGCGCTTTCTGCCTCTGGAAGAGGCGACAATTCCGATCATGGATCGCGGCTTCCTGTTCGGCGACGGCATCTATGAGGTGACAGCGGTGATCGGCGAGAATTTCGTCGACAACGAACCGCATCTCGCGCGCCTTGATCGCTCCCTAGCAGCAATCGGTATCCGCAATCCGCACACGATGGCGGAATGGGTGGCGCTTCAGAGCGAACTCGTGAAGCGCAACGGCATGCACGAGGGTGTGGTCTATATCGAGGTGACGCGCGGCACTTATGAGCGCGAATTCACTTGCCCCGAGGATATTAGCCCGAATGTCGTGATGTTCACGCAAACGCGTGCGGTTCTCAACAATCCCGCCGCGGAAAAAGGCGTTTCGACGATCACAGTCGAGGATCAGCGTTGGGCACGGCGCGACATCAAATCGACGGCCCTGCTCGCTCAGGTTATCGCGAAATTTGCTGCGAAGGCGGCGAATGTTGCTGAAGCCTTCATGGTGGAAGACGGCGTTGTGACAGAAGGTGCATCCTCGACCGTGTTCATCGTGACGAATGCCGGCACGCTGGTCACAAGGCCGCTCTCGCATGCAGTTCTTCCCGGCGTCACGCGGCGTTCGGTAATGCGGCTTGCGCGGGAAACCGGGCTGCATGTCGAGGAAAGACTGTTCACGCGCCAAGAGATGCTTGCGGCGAGCGAGGTGTTTTACACCTCGGCTTCAGCCTTCGTGATGCCTGTCACGGAAGTTGATGGCGAGCGGATCGGTGGCGGTCAGCCCGGTCCAATTACACGCAAGCTGCGCGCGATCTATCTCGAAGAAGCGCAAATGTCAGCTTAGGCCACCACGCGGAATGGCACAACAACACCGCTGCCGCCGGCGGCCAGGCGCTCGACGAGATGCGCACCGGCGCCCTCGATATGCTGCGCCATGAGATCGCAAGCCTTCTCGACATCGCGAGATCGCATCGCCTTTACGATCGCCTCATGCTCAATCGTGGCGCGTTCGCGTCGTTCTGGCGAAAGGGCCGCGAGGTAGCGCGCGCGATAAAGGCGCATGATGACTTCATCGACTGCGCGAGCGAGAAAGCGGTTGCCGCTCATCCGCGCGATTTCGACATGGAACAATTCGGCGGCACTCAGCATGCCCTCGACGTTGGGTCGTCCTGCCTCGATGGGCCCCGCATCGGTGGTGCCCAGCGTATGCAAGAGTTCGAACTGCGCCTCTGTGGCACGCGGCGTGAATAAAGCTACGGCCTGGCGCTCAAGGCCAGATCGGAACACGACGGCTTCCCGCATCTCATCGAGCGAGAGCGGCGCAACACGGCGAATGCGACCATCGCGCAGCACGAGCCCTTCGGATTCGAGCCGGGCGAGCGCAGCGCGGATCGGCGTGCGCGAGGCACCATAACGATCCTCGAGCCAGCGCTCGGAAAGTGCGAGTTCAGGCGCGAGCTGGAAATCGAGGATATCGCCGCGCAGCGCCTCGTATACCTGGTTCGGCTTCTGATCCTGATGGAATACCATGCCGGGATACCGGGCGAATCTTGCCCGGATGTCAAGCTTTGCTTTGCATTTAGGACGCGGAAGCCGGCGCCGAAGTCATTTTCTTTCGCAAAACGCTCAAAGGCTGGGGATGTAGCCTCCATCGACGCGGATGACAGAACCGGTGATGTATCCTGCACGTTCCGAGGCGAGGAACGCTGCCATATCGGCATATTCCTCCGGATTGCCATACCGCCCGGCCGGGATTTGAGCCAGGCTTTCAGCTTCTACGGCCTCAACGGTTTTGCCCTCGCGTTCAGCCTTTTTGCGATCCAGAAACGCGATACGATCGGTCGCAATGCGCCCGGGCACCAGCACATTCGCGGTGATGCCGTCGCGCGCCACTTCTCGCGCCAGGGTTTTCGACCAGCCCACCAAGCTTGCGCGCAGGGCATTCGACAGACCGAGATTGGGTATGGGCGCGATCACACCGGAGGAGGCCGAGGTGATGATCCGCCCGAAGCGCCTCGATTTCATGCCCGGCAGCACACGATCGGTCATCGCAATCACCGAGAGAACCATCGCCTGAAACTGCTTGTGCCATTCGGCGATGGGTTGGCCCGAAGCCGGGCCGGGTGGAGGGCCACCTGTGTTGTTGATCAGGATATCAACGTTGCCAAGCGTGTTCTCGACGGTGCTGGCCACGCGCTCAATGGCATCGAGATCGGAAAAATCCCAGATTACCGGAATGGCCCGGGTGCCGCCTGATCGGATCTCGCGCGCGAGTTCATCGAGCGGTTCGATGCGCCGCCCGGCTAGTGCGAC
>JBOFZC010000024.1:0-6041 GCA_051654985.1 Rhabdaerophilum sp. | reverse complement strand
ACCGAGATCGTTGAAGGCGGAGGCCACGACTTTCTGGCCGCGATCATGCCCATCCTGCCCGATTTTCGCGACGAGGATTTTGGGCTTGCGCCCCTCGTTCTCGGAGAAGGCCTGCACCATGCCGGTGACCCGGGTCGCGGCAGGGTTATTTTTGCCGAGGGTCTCTTTGTAAATGCCGGAGACCACGCGGATATCCGCCTGATGGCGGTTCCAGGCACGTTCGAGCGCCAACGAAATCTCGCCGACCGAGGCGCGGGCGCGGGCGGCATCCACGGCCAGGGCCAGCAGGTTTCCCTGTCCCGAGCGCGCGGCGTTCTCAAGCTCCGAAAGCGCGGAAGTGACGGCCGAAGCATCGCGTGAGGTGCGCAACTGACGCAGTTTCTCGATTTGGCGGGTGCGCACGGCGGCGTTATCCACCTGGAGGATATCGAGCGGCTTTTCATCGAGCGGTTTTTGCACATTGACGCCGATGATGGCCTGCTCACCGCTATCGATGCGGGCCTGCGTGCGGGCGGCGGCCTCTTCAATGCGCAGCTTCGGGATGCCGGCCTCGATGGCTTTCGCCATGCCGCCGAGCTTCTCGACTTCTTGAATATGGCTCCAGGCGCGCTGCGCGAGATCGCCTGTGAGTTTCTCGACCATTCGGCTGCCGCCCCAGGGGTCGATGAAGCGGCAGGTGCCCGATTCCTGCTGGATCAGGATCTGCGTGTTGCGTGCGATGCGCGCCGAAAAATCGCTCGGAAGTGCCAACGCTTCATCGAGTGCGTTGGTATGCAGGGATTGCGTGCCGCCTTGGGTAGCCGCCAAGGCTTCGATCATCGTGCGCGGCACATTGTTGAAGACATCTTGCGCGGCGAGGCTCCAGCCTGAGGTCTGGCAATGCGTGCGCAAGGCGAGCGATTTCTCTGATTTCGGTTTGAAGTCTTTGACGATTTTCGCCCAGATCAGACGCGCCGCACGCATCTTGGCGATTTCCATGAAAAAATTCATGCCGATCGCCCAGAAGAACGACAGGCGCGGCGCGAAAGCGTCGATATCAAGCCCTGCCTTGGTGCCGGCGCGCAGATATTCGAGGCCATCGGCCAGGGTGTAGGCGAGTTCGAGATCGGCGGTCGCACCGGCTTCCTGCATATGGTAGCCGGAAATGGAAATCGAATTGAATTTCGGCATGTTTTCAGCGGTGTAGCTGAAGATGTCCGAGATGATCCGCATCGAGCCCGCAGGGGGGTAGATATAGGTGTTGCGAACCATGAACTCTTTGAGAATGTCGTTCTGAATGGTCCCTGAGAGCTTCGCGGCCGGCACGCCCTGCTCCTCGCCCGCCACGATAAAGAGTGCGAGAATGGGCAGCACAGCGCCGTTCATGGTCATCGATACGCTCATCCGATCGATCGGAATTCCGTCGAACAATGTGCGCATATCGAGGATAGAATCGATCGCAACACCAGCCATGCCGACATCGCCTGAAACGCGCGGGTGATCACTGTCATAGCCGCGATGCGTCGCGAGATCGAAGGCTACCGAAAGCCCCTTTTGCCCCGCCGCGAGATTGCGCCGGTAGAAGGCATTGGAATCTTCAGCGGTGGAGAACCCCGCATATTGCCGGATCGTCCAGGGGTTCGTGACATACATGCTCGGATACGGCCCGCGCAGAAACGGCGCGATGCCCGGCCATGTCTCGAGGAAGTCGAGCCCGACGAGATCGGCTTCGGTGGTCAGCGGCGCGATCGCGATGCCTTCTGGCGTGACCCAGGGTACGGAGGGCGTGGTCTCGCTGCGCGGAGCCGCGACCTTGGGGCAGGATAGGGTTGAGAAATCAGGGATCATGAGGTGGCTCCCGTCTCGAAGGATTGGAGCGTCATATCGAGAAACGCCACGAGATCCATGCCGAGCGCGAGATAGCCCGTGATCCCGGCTGCGTTGAGGGCGGCTTCCAGCTCGCCCGGCCTTCCGGCCAAGTGAAGGATTTCAGCTCCGGCCTTGCGCAGGGCATGCGCGATCGCGACGGCTTCCGCCGCATAATCGGCGTCTGCGCCCACAAGGCAGGCGGCGCACGCACCGCTTGCCTTGAAGGCGCGGATGAGTTCATCGACATCGGTGCCACCCGCTGCGAGCGAGAAGCCATCCGAGAGTTCAATCTCGATTCCACCAGCCTCATAGGCGTTTTTCGCAAAGCCCGCGCGCGGGGTGAAGTCAGCAAGGCGACCCAGCGGAGCGAGGAAGACTCTCGGGTGTGCCGAAAGCACTTCGGCGCGGTCACGCAGGGCTTCATAAGGTTGCGCGAGGCGGATCGATGGGAAGGGGCCACTCGGCGTGGGGCGCGGGGCCGGGAGCAAAACCTCAGCCGACGCTTCTGAGAGGTTCGGGAATTCGCTCACGCCGGTCAGCGGAATTTTGCGTGTTGCTATGGCTCTGAGCCGAGCCTCACGCGTTGCGGCAATCTCGTGCGCGAGAAACCCGTTTTCGATCGCGGCGGGCATGGCGAAAAAGGAACCGGAGCGCGCGGCCTCGATGCGTTGGAACAGAGCCCAGGCTTTTTCTTCCAGCGCGTCTGTCAGCGCCTCGATGGAGCCTGCGCCTGCAGCTGGATCGATGGTGCGGTAGAGATGGCTTTCGCTTGCGAGAACAAGGCTTGTGTTCCGCGCGAGGCGGCGTGCCGATGCGTCTGCGAGGCCGAGCGGCGTCGTGTGCGGCAGAATGGCAATGCTATCTGCGCCGCCAAGGCCAGCCGCCAGCGCAGCGATGGTTGAGCGCAGCATGTTCACGCCAAGATCACGTTTCGCAAGCATGCGGAACGAGGTTTCTGCGTGTATCCGGGCTGGCGCAGGTGTTGCTCCTGAAGCTTCGACAATGCCGGCCCAGAGGCGGCGGAGGGCACGCAGCTTCGCGATGCCCGCGAACTGGTCCTGATCCACCGCCACTGTAAAAGAGATCAGGGATTGCGAGACGTCCGGCTCCAAACCCGCTTTTTTCAGGAGCCGGAGATAATCTGTGGCTTGCCCGATCAGGCAGGCGAGCTCTTGTGCATCACCCGCGCCGGCCTCATGAAACGGGCGGCCATCGGCTGTGAGGAACGGACCCTTGAATCCGGCGGCGAGCAGTTCGACGACGGCCTCTCGTACCCGCATGCTGACTGTGAGCCAGGGCTCGGGCAGCATTCCGATTTGCGCCCAATGGGTGAGGGGGCGCATACCGAAATCAATGGAGAGCGAGGCGGGCAACAGCCGTCGCTCCTTGCACAGTTGAGCCAGTCGCAGCGCAGCCATCTTTCCATGAAAGGGCAGTGGATTGATGCTGAGGCGGATAAGGTCGATATCCACGCCGGCAAGCACCTGCGCTAGGCCCGCATCGCTCCAGTCTGGGAGGCCAAATCCTCGTGCCGAGACGCTGCCCCGGAAAGCCAGGATGAGTTGATCAGCTCCCCCTTCAAGGTCAGCCAGCGCAAGCCGGTTCGCTTCAACGGCATCCGGGTGATCGACCGTCGCTGCGATGCGCCACGGGGCCAATCCGCGTTGGCTTGCTATCGGCTTGGCGTCATTCGCGCGCGGGGCGATTGGTGCGAGTGCGATATCATCGGCAGTGATGGAAACGAGTTTTTTCTCGAACGATGCACCCTTGAGCGCGCCATCGACAAGGCGTCGCCAATCCGCCTCGGTCGCGGATGGGAATTCTGAAGCGAGAGCGGTTGGGAGTTCTGCGCGGTATACCATGAGCCGCTTCTATAGCGCGGGGCGGCTGCAAAGCAAAAACGACTTTGGGAGAATATGTCGGCACACAACAAATGAAAGGCCCCGCATGAGAGTGCGAGGCCCGCCCATACCGTCGATAGTAAGACGTTTAGATGAACTGGCTAAGGCCAGGGATCTGGCCCACAAGCGCGCCCATCGCATCCTCACCGGCTGTCTCGCGGCCGTAGGCGAAGACTTCTTTGGAGAGGCTTTGAATCTGGCCCATGCCGATGCCGGCACCCATGAGCTGCTGACCCAAAGCCATCACGCCGCCGCCGCCGCCCATCATGCCCATCAGGCCACCCAGCAACCCGCCGCCGCCTTCGCTTGCGGCATTGGCTGCTGCGAGTGCTTCGGCGCCAGGCATTGCCGCGAAGGCTTCCCCTGCGGCATCCGGCGCTTCCTTCTGCAAGAAGGCGAGGATCATACCCACGGCCTTCTCAGCCAAGGTGGGATCGAGGCCAACATTCTGCACAACACGATTGATCAGCTCTTCCATGATGGTTCACTCCTTGATGCCGAATACGACTTTCGGACAGGAGCGTTACGCGATCGGGCACGAGCGCGCAAGATAGAAAGGTTACATCTAAACTATCTCATTTTTCGGCAAATAGCACGCCGGCTCGACGGCCCGGTTCGGCCCAAGGGCCAGGCCTGATCTGTCGTAGGAATTCGACCGCAATCACACCCACCATGTTGCCCACGGAGGCCTCACCTCTGCCACCGAGCGAGGAATGGCGCGCACCATCGATGACAGCAAGACGCTTGCGCCCGGGGGACAGGCCCTCGAAGGCCGAGAGCCTTGTCTCGTAGCTGCCATCGACTGAGCTATCCTGCGTGCCGGTGATCATCAACATGGGTTTTGGGATGTTTGAGTAAGCGCCGCGCGGGAACATGCCGCTACCACCCTCGCCGAGTGGTGAGATCGAGATGTAAGCATCGAAGCGGTCGCGACCACGAATACGGGCCCCATTGCCGGCCCCGGCCTCTATATTCACAATGCGAGAGCCCATTGAATGCCCTGCAAGCACCTTGAAGGGCACGGCACAGCGGCGCATTTCGGCGTCTAGAATGGTGGTGATATCGTCGAGCCGGAATTGCAACAGCTTCGGGTCCGCCGCCGCGCGCGCGATCGCTGCCCGACCTCCCACAAACGACTGACGCAGCAATTCAGGCCCGCTCTCGGGGTGGCTTGGCACGACGACGCGATATCCCGCACGGTTAAGCGCACTGGCGAGAGGAGCATTGCCGCTGAGTGATCCGCCAAGGCCATGGCTGATGATCGCGAGAGGTGCGCAGCCGCGTGCATCTAGCACTTTCGCATCAATCCGCACGCCATCGGCACGGGTATAGGTGTCGGCCTGAGCATGCCCAAAAGCGGAAATCAGGAAGACAGCAGCGAACTTTATGCGAGGCAACATGGGTGAACTCCTTGTTCCCGCCAATCTCGCACGCCTCACCTTACCGCGGAAATGCTCCAACCTTGCCGCGAGATGACAAATGCACGTGCGATTTCACTCAATTGCGGTCTTTCCGAAAGGACATGAAAACGGCTATAGCGAATTCGTCCGCATTTAAAACGGCTTGGAGTGACCCACGTGGCTGACGCGAAGACCATCCTGATCGGCAAGAGCGAATCGAAGTACGAGAACCTCACGCTCAAGCTCTCCAACCGCCACGGGCTTATTACCGGCGCTACAGGCACCGGCAAAACAGTGACCCTTCAAGTGCTCGCGGAAGGTTTTTCGCGCCAGGGCGTGCCGGTGTTCACGGCCGATATCAAAGGCGATCTCTCCGGCATTTCGGCGATGGGCAATTCCCTGCCGCCTTTCGTCAATCGTGCGAAGGATATCGGCGTTGAATACCAGGCGGAGCAGTTTCCGGCGGTGTTCTGGGATCTCTTCGGTGAAATGGGGCATCCGATCCGCGCGACCGTCGCTGAAATGGGTCCGCTGCTGCTCTCGCGGCTGATGGAACTCAACGAGGTGCAGGAGGGGGTGCTCAACATCCTGTTCCGCTATGCCGATGAGAACGGCCTTTTGCTGCTGGATCTGAAAGATCTGCGCGCCATGCTCGCCGAACTCGGGGCAAACAAAGAGCTTCAGGCGCAATTGCAGGCGGCTTACGGCAATGTCTCCTCGGCTTCGGTGGGCGCGATCCAGCGCCAATTGCTCGTGCTCGAAAATCAGGGCGGCGCGAATTTCTTCGGCGAGCCTGCGCTCGACCTGATGGATTTCATGAAGACTGACGAAGACGGCAAGGGCCATATCAATGTGCTCGCCGCCGATAAATTGATGAAATCGCCGCGGCTCT
>JBOFZC010000023.1:0-1375 GCA_051654985.1 Rhabdaerophilum sp. | reverse complement strand
CTTCATCAATGCCCACGCGCCGCACATGGCTGTTGAAGTCGCAATAGGGGCATTTCGACTGGCAGAACGGCCAATGCACATAAACGCCGAAACCGGCGTCGAAAGGCGGAAGCGCGGATTTGCTCATGCGTTACCCTTTGTCAGCCCGGCCTTATCAATCAGCCGGATAAACGCCTTCGCACGATGGGAGAGGCCAGAGAGATGCCCGTCCTCTTCGCGTATCCCGTGTTTTTCATCGCGAGTGAGCTCAGAGAAAGTCCGCGTTTCGCCGCAGGGCACGAAAACGGGATCATAGCCGAAACCCGCATCACCGCGCGGCGGCCAGGTAAGCGTGCCGTGGCAGCGCCCTTCAGCGAGGAGCGTTTCCCCATCCGGCCAGGCCACAACGAGGGCGGATACGAAATGCGCTTGCGCTCCGATCATAGCGACATCGCGGATCTCAAGCTCATGCTTCACGCGGCTCATGGCGCGTATCCAGTCGCGCGGATGCCCGGCCCAATCGGCGGTGAACAACCCTGGAGCGCCATCGAGCGCCTCGATCGCAAGGCCAGAATCGTCAGCAATCGCCGGGAGACCCGTAGCTTGCGCTGCCGCAAGCGCCTTGATGGCCGCATTTTCAGCAAACATCATCCCGTCTTCTTCGGGTTCCGGCAGGCCAAGCTCGCCCGCCGAGACGAGTTCGAGCCCATAGGGTGCGAGGAGATCGCACATCTCCGCGAGCTTGCCAGCATTGTGCGTTCCGATGACAACCCTGCCGGTGAGGGCGCGAGCGCTCATGCGGAAATCGCCGCCTTCTGGAGCGCCACCAGTTCGCCGATGCCTTTTTTTGCCAATCCGAGAAGGGCCGCAAAATCCGCTTCCGAGAACGGTGTCTGCTCGGCCGTGCCCTGGATCTCGACGATGCCCCCCGTGCCTGTCAGCACGAAATTAGCATCGGTGCCTGCGGCAGAATCTTCGACATAGTCGAGATCAAGCACCGGATTTCCGCGATAAATGCCGCAAGAAATCGCCGCCACATGATCGCGCAACGGCATCGTGCTGAGCATGTTGCGCGCCATCATCCAGCGGAAACACTCATGAAGCGCGACCCATGCCCCGGTCACAGAGGCCGTACGCGTGCCGCCATCAGCTTGCAAGACGTCGCAATCGAGCACAATCTGCTTTTCGCCGAGCGCTGCAAGGTCAACCACTGCGCGCAGCGAGCGCCCGATCAGACGCTGAATCTCCTGCGTGCGGCCCGAGGGTTTGCCTTGCGTGACCTCACGGCGGGTGCGCTCGAGCGTGGCGCGCGGCAGCATCGCATATTCTGCCGTCACCCAACCTTTGCCCGAGCCACGCAGCCAGGACGGGCCTTTTTCTTCGAGCGACGCCGTGC
>JBOFZC010000022.1:0-1508 GCA_051654985.1 Rhabdaerophilum sp. | reverse complement strand
AAGCGAAGATCGCCTGCAAGGTCGAAACCGGCCGCGCGATTGCCGAAGCCGGGTTGCACCCGCTCACGGGCGGTTCGGGCGCCGAGCTGTGTTCGGGCGATATGCTGCTTGAGGCCCTGGTGGCCTGCGCTGGCGTGACATTGAAGGCTGTCTCGACAGCGCTGAATATTCCGTTGCGCGCCGGATACGTTACCGCCGAAGGTGACCTCGATTTTCGCGGCACTCTGGGTGTCGACAAAGAAGCCGCCGTCGGCTTCCAGGCGATCCGCTTGATCTTCAAGCTCGATACCGATGCTGATGAGGCGCAGATTGCGCAGCTCATCAAGCTTACCGAGCGCTATTGTGTGGTCTTCCAGACCCTGCGCAACCCGGCCCAATCCAGCGTCATAGTCGAACGCTCTTGATGTCCGGGGCGTTGATCGTCCTGCTCGGCCTGAAAATGGCGGTCGCTGCGGCGATCGTTGTTTCGGTGTCGATGATCGCGGAACGATCCAAGCCTTTCATCGCGGCGATGATCGCAACCCTCCCGGTTTCCGCTGGGCCAGCGCTGGTTTTTCTGGCGATGGGGCATGATGACGCCTTCATGCGCGGAGCGTTGCTGGGCAGCCTCGTGACGAATATCGCTTTGGTCTTCTTCTTTGTGGCCTATGGCTGGCTCTCGGGTCGTTTCGCGGTGGTCGGCGCGCTCGGCGGGGCTTTTCTCGTTTGGCTGCTCATAGGCGTGCTCCTGCGGCAAATTCCGTGGACAATCGGCTCGGCCTTCATCACCAATGTGGTGCTCTATCTCGCTCTAATCCCTTTGACGCGCGGATATCTCGCCGCGAAGGCTGGAATTGTGCCGCCGCGCCCTTGGTTCGCCATTCCGCTCCGGGCTTTGGCGGTGGCCAGCCTTGTCGCCGCGCTTACACTTCTGAGCGACACGATCGGTCCCGATGGCTCAGGCTGGCTTGCGGCATTCCCAGTTGTGATGTCGAGCCTCATCGCGATCCTGCATCCGCGCATCGGTGGGCCGGCAACGGCGGCGATGATCCTTTCCGGCCTGCCGGGCATGATCGGATTTTCCGTAGCTCTCGCGACAGCTGCATGCCTCGCCGAACCGATCGGGAGTTATGGTGCCCTGGTCATCGGCTTGTTGATCACCTTGATCTGGAATGGTGCATTGGTGGCGCTGAAAGCTAGTCGCGCCTGAGCATCGCTTTCAGTTTATAGAGCGCCTCATGCGCTTGCCGGGGGCTGAGTTCATCAGGCTCAATGCCAGATAGGGCATCAAGAACAGGATCGGGCTCATCAACCACAGTCGGCGTTTCTGCCGCGCGAAACAACGGCAGATCATCCATCGCCGCGAGCCGGGGATGCGCGCGATCCGCCCTCTCCAGTTCCGAGAGGATCGAGCCTGCGCGCGTGACCACACTTGCCGGGAGACCCGCAAGTTTCGCCACCTGAATCCCATAGGAACGGTCCGCCGCGCCCGGGATGACCTCATGCAGGAAAATCACATCGCCCTTGTA
>JBOFZC010000021.1:0-16218 GCA_051654985.1 Rhabdaerophilum sp. | reverse complement strand
TCTCGACGGTGCTGGCCACGCGCTCAATGGCATCGAGATCGGAAAAATCCCAGATTACCGGAATGGCCCGGGTGCCGCCTGATCGGATCTCGCGCGCGAGTTCATCGAGCGGTTCGATGCGCCGCCCGGCTAGTGCGACCGAAGCACCTTCGCGGGCCAGAGAGAGAGCGATCGCGCGTCCCAATCCGCCACCGGCGCCGAGCACCAGTGCATTCTTGCCTGTTAATCCGAGATCCATGTTTCCTCTCTACGCATTTTCTTCATGCGAACCGGTACCCACTTCGCTGGAAAATGCTGTCGCTTCCGCTCAATCCTGCATCGCAACGAGAATTCGTCGCGCCTGCAAGATGCCGTCGTCATTGATGCCATGTCCGAAGTCGGGGTAAATCCGCTTTGTCACGTCCGCACCCATGCGGGCCATCACTTCAGCGGTTTCCTCGACACGTTCCAGCGGAATGTGCGGATCGATATCCGAACAGGCGAGCAACACGGGAGCGCCTGTCAGTGAACCCGGGTAATCACGCGGTGCGCCCGGCGGACCGATCAACCCGCCAGCAAAGCCGAGCACAGCTCCATAGGATGCCGGGTTACGCGCCGAGCTCTCGAGCGCGAGACAGGCGCCTTGTGAGAAACCCATCAGCCCGGTCTTTTTCGGCGCAAATCCCGCCTCTGAGACGGCTGCAAGCAACTCCGATACAATGCCCAGTGCAGCATCAAGATGCGGCTGGTTCGCCTCAAACGGTGCCATGAAAGAATAGGGATACCAGCTTCCGCTTCTCGCCTGCGGGGCGATGTAGGCGAGATCGGGTTGTGCCAGCTGCTCGGCAACATCGAGAATGCCCTCGGCGCTGGCGCCGCGCCCATGCAGCGTGATGATCACGCCTTTCGCACGCGATAGTGGTGCACCGGCAAAACGAATATCGGAGGCCGTGAGGCGATCGGGGAGGGTATTGGTCATCGACTTCAGGTGGATCGACCTCGCGAATGTTTCAAGTCTCGCGCCGCGCATGCCAGATTTGCGATATGAGAAACGTTGACAAGGCGAAATGAGCGGAGAATGTGGCGACCTGAGATGACTGCTTTTCCGACGAGGATTGACGTGACTGCTTCCGCGCCTCCGCGCATTATCCTCGCCTCGGCTTCGCCGCGTCGCTTCCAGCTTCTGGAGCAGATCGGCATCACGCCGGATGATGTGATCGCAACTTCGATTGATGAAACGCCGGGCCCACGGGAACGACCGCGTCTTTACGTCGAGCGCATGGCGCGCGAAAAAGCGGCCTCCGCCCGTCACGCTGTAAGCCACGATTCGACACGTGCGGGCGGTGTGATTGTTGCCGCCGATACGGTTGTCACCCTCGGCTCGCGCATCCTGCCAAAGACTGAGATTGTCGAGGATGCCGCGGCCTGCCTGCGCATGCTCTCGGGGCGCGCGCACCGGGTTTACACAAGTGTCGTGGTGCAATTGGCTTCTGGGCGGCAAGGTCAGAGGCTGGTGGAAGCGCGCGTGCGCTTCAAGCGTATCTCCGCCGATGAAGTGGATGCCTATCTCGCCAGCGGCGAATGGCGCGGCAAAGCCGGGGGATATGCCATTCAGGGCATTGCCGGAGCGTTCGTCACAAAGCTTGTCGGCTCTTATTCGGCTGTGGTCGGCCTGCCGCTTTATGAGACGAGCGCGTTGCTCAACGGCCTCGGCGTGCCCGTGCATTTGCGGTGGCTCGGAGGCCAAACGTGATGCGTCTTGCTGGCAAGATTGCGCTGGTGATGGGCGCAGGTTCATCTGGCCCGGGATGGGGCAATGGCAAGGCAACAGCCTTCCGGTTTGCGGAAGAAGGCGCGGTTGTGATTGCCGCTGATTATAATCTGAGAGCAGCTGAAGAAACGGCTGATCTCATCGCCAAAGCCGGCGGACGGGCTGAGGCTTATGCCTGCGATGTCACAAAATCCGACGCGGTCGCGACGCTCGTAGCGCATGTCATGAAGACCCATGGCCGCATCGATATCCTCGACAACAATGTCGGGATTGCGGAAACGGGTGGCGTGGTCGAGCTTTCCGAGTCCGAATGGGATCGGGTTTTTGCGGTGAATGTAAAATCTGCGTTCCTTGCGATGAAGCATGTCATTCCGGTGATGGAAAAACAGTTTGAAGCGGGCGGAAATGGTGGGTCGATCATCAATATCTCGTCGATCGCCTCGATCCGGCATACCGGCGTCGCCTATTCAAGCTATTACGCCTCGAAAGCCGCGATCAATCACCTCACCCGCACGACGGCGGTGCAATACGCGCCCAAGAAAATCCGCGTCAATGCTATCCTTCCGGGCCTGATGAAAACACCGATGGTCGAGAAATCCGCAGGGCTCGCGCAATCGTATTCAGGGGGTGACGTCGAGGCGATGTGGCGCGCGCGCGATGCGCAGGTGCCCATGGGGCATATGGGCGATGCCTTCGATGTTGCGAATGCCGCCGTCTTCCTTGCCTCGGATGAAAGCCGCTACATCACAGGAATTGAACTGCTTGTCGATGGTGGTATCACTCTGAAAATCTCATAATTTCAAAGCGAAAGCACAGGTTTCTCATGGAATTCCGTTCACTCGGCCGCACCGGCATGAAGGTTTCTGCCATCTGCCTCGGCACAATGACCTGGGGACAGCAGAATACCGAAGCCGAGGGCCATGAGCAGATGGATTACGCCCTCGACCAAGGCGTGAATTTCTTCGATACCGCTGAACTCTACTCCATCCCGCCAAAGCCCGAGACGCAAGGTTCAACCGAGCGCGTCATCGGCACCTGGTTCAAGGCGCGCAAGAATCGGGACAAGGTGATCCTTGCCACCAAGGTCGTCGGGCGCTCCGATATGAGCTGGTTTCGGGCCGATGGCGCGAAAAGCCGCCTCACACCGGCCCAGATGCGTGAGGCGCTGGAGCGTTCCTTGCGCAATCTGCAAACGGATTATGTTGATCTCTACCAGCTGCATTTCCCGGAGCGTCCCGCACCCTTTGGGGGTAATCCCACGCGCTTCGATGCGGAGGCTTTCAAGCCCGCTTCCGATGAAACCTCGATCCACTCGCAGCTCGAAACGCTCCAGACGTTTGTGAAAGAAGGCAAGGTTCGTGCGATCGGGCTTTCGAACGAAAGCGCATGGGGCACGATGCGCTTCCTTGCCGAGAGCGACGCACATGGCTTGCCGCGCGTGGCGTCGATCCAGAACGCCTACAATCTCGTCAACCGCACCTATGAAACAGCACTCGCCGAAATCTCGATGCGGGAGGAGATCGGTTTGCTCGCTTACTCGCCGCTGGGACAGGGGTTTCTCACGGGCAAGTATCTCGATGGGGCTCGTCCGGCTGGCGCGCGTAACACCTTGTTCAATCGCGGCCAGCGCTATGAGAAAGCCGGTACGGATGACGCTATCCGCGATTATCTCGCGCTCGCGAAAGAGGCCGGGCTTGACCCCGCGACCTTCGCCATCGCTTTTGCGACCCACAAGCCTTTCGTGGCCTCGACGATCATTGGGGCAACGACGATGCCGCAGCTGCAAATTGCGATTGCGGCCGGTGGTGCGAAGCTCTCCAAAGAGATCAGCGACAAAATCGACAATGTGCACCAGTTGCGTGGCAATCCGGCCCCCTGAGCAAGTGCAATGGTGGATTCCAGCAAACCTTCAGCGCCCGTGATCCGTCTCGCGCGCTGCCCGATCTGCTCGCGACCCGCCGAGGTGGGGTTTCGCCCGTTCTGCTCGAAGCGCTGCTCGGATGTCGATCTCAACCGCTGGCTCGGGGGGCGCTACGCTATTCCTGCTGCGGAGGAACCGGATCCCGAGAGCGAGGCGGTGCCGGATCTGCGCGCCCCTGAATGATCAGCGCACAAGCCGCGCCTTCTCGACAACGGATGAGAACATCTGGCTGATGGCGCGGTCGATATCTGCGGCCTGATTGGCCCTATAGGCATTGCTGGGTCCAGAGGCACAGTTCGCCAAATTGTTCATGGCCAGCGAGCGCAGGGTGCGATCGACATTCTTCATGTGAGCATCATTGATGCCACTGGAATCAAATTCCGTGGCGAGAGTCAGCACTGTAATGTTTCTGCGCTTCATCTCGTCACACAGGCGAGCCGGGAAAGCCTGACTTCGGATGCTGCCATCGACGAATGGACTTTCGAGCACATAATCCGGGTCCTGTCGCCAGCGGCCTTCAAATTGGCAGGGTGCGCTTCCTCCAAAGAAACAGCGGTTTTCTTCGAAAACTCGGCTGCCGATCCCGTCCGTGAGCAACAGCACAAACACTCTTGGGGATTGCGGCGTTCGTCCATCGCCGCTTGCAGGCAAAAGGCGCGTGAATTCCGGCAAAACACGATAAAAATTCGTGCCTGCTCCGCGCTGATCCATATTCATCCGCTCGATGGCAGTGCGTGCAATCGACATGGATGAAGTCGATTTTTGCACCTCGGTGAGGTGGTTCGAAAAAGTGTGCACCGAGAGCTGGTATTGCTGGCTCACCCGGCTCAGCGTTTTGGCCTGATCCGTGACCTTGATCAGAGCGTTGCGAACCACATCAAACCGCGTCTTTGCTCCGATGATTGCCGCGCATTTCGGTGTTTGGCTCCACCAATTGCGCGGAATGTTGCCGCCAGCCGTATTGCAGGCGCGATCATTGACATCATTGATCGTGTGGCAAGCAAAGGCACAGCCGAGGCGGCGTTCCATCAGCGCTTGATCGGCATGAGTCGAGCCAATGCCCATCGAGCCCGAGGCATCCACGAGCGCGTAAACACTCGAATAAACCGGCGGAGCCGATTGGGCCTGAGCGCAACTCGCAAATGGCAGGCTCGCAATGCCTGCGACTTGCAGGATTTTGGTGCGTATTTCGGCCTCATAGCACATTGTTACCCGGATGGAGCTGCCAACCTGCTCAGCCCGGATATTCGCATTTACAATTTTCCAGGTGCTGTTGCGGGCCGCAATCTGTCCGAAAAATTCAGATTTTGCTGCCTTCTGCGATATCTCGCGCTGCTCGGCCCACGGTGTTGTCGGTTTTACATTGGCGTCTGAAACGGCGGCGATCGCAGCGGAATCGGCAATATTGCTGGCCTCACTTTTCGCGCTGCTTGCGCTGGCATAGTCGATGGCCGCGCCCACCAACCCAAGCATTGGCAACAAGGCAAGCGCGAAAAGGATGGCGACTGCACCGCTTCTGTCTTGGGACAATCTCTGGCTAAGGCACGACAGCCACCGACGCATAAAACAACTCCAAACTGCAATTTGGAGTTGTAGTTTATGAACGTGAATCGCGAATTAATACAATTTAGGATTGTTATTTATTTTAATTGGCTGTTGCTGCAGTGCGAGCCCGAGCGATTTCTGCCCAAAACTGAATCCCAGAGGGGATAATCGCGTCGTTGAAATCGAAAGCCGGATGATGGAGCCCGGCTGTATCGCCATTGCCGATGAAGACATACGAGCCAGGGCGCTTCTCGAGCATGTAAGAGAAGTCTTCGCCACCCATGCAGGGCGCGACAGTGGCATTCACCTGCGTTTCGCCTGCCACACGTTTCGCGACCTCGACTGCATAGCCTGTTTCGCGCGCGCTGTTGATGGTCGCGGGATAGCCACGTTGGTAATCGATGCTGATCTCAGCGCCGAACATTTTCGCGAGACCCGCGACGATCTCGCGCATGCGACGTTCAGCCATATCGCGCATGGCGGGCTCCAGCGTGCGCACGGTGCCCGTGAGTTCGGCACGTTGAGGGATGATGTTGAAGGCCGTGCCGGCATGAAACATCGTTGTCGAAACCACCACCGATTTCAGCGGATCAGTATTGCGCGATGCGATGCTCTGAAGCGCGGTCAGCAAGTGCCCGCCAATCAGCACAGGGTCGATGCCTTGATGCGGCTGGGCTGCGTGCGCACCGCGTCCCTCGATTTGGATGATGAACTGGTCAGCCGCCGCCATAATCGGCCCCGAACACATGGCAAAGGCCCCAGGCGCCATTCCCGGCATGTTGTGCATGCCATAGACCTCGCGGATTGAGAAACGCTCGAGCATACCGTCCTCGACCATCGCGAGCCCGCCTGCGCCACCTTCTTCGGCCGGTTGGAATATCATGGCGACAGAGCCGTCGAATTCACGCGTGGAAGCCAAGAATTTCGCGGCACCCAGCAGCATGGCGGTATGTCCATCATGGCCGCAAGCATGCATCTTGCCGGAGATTTTGGAGGCATGCGGCAAATTGGTTTCTTCGAAAATAGGCAGCGCATCCATGTCCGCGCGAAGCCCCACGACGCGGCCGCCGGGACCATTCTTGCCATGAATGAGGCCGACGACGCCGGTGCGGCCAATGCCTTCTACCACCTCATCGCAGCCAAAAGCGCGGAGCTTTGCGGCGACAAACTCGGCAGTGCGGTGCACTTCATAGCCGATTTCCGGATTTTCGTGAAAATCCCGCCGCCACGCCGTGACCTCGTCCTTCAAGCTGAGAATGCGCGGATCAATCGACATGGCTGTTTCCTTCATTTCTCGCCTGCTGGTGGGTTGCGCAAGACGTGGGGTCAGCGCATCAACGGCTTAGGAATGTTGTGGTGCTCCCGGCTTCCTCCGGCAAGCCCTGAACTGTCAAGGAATTCGAGAATGAGCGGTGGTGATTGGACCTTGCGGACGAAACTCGCGCAGGCGCTTGGCGCGATTGATGAGAAGAGCCGCGCGATTGTACCACCCGTTCATATCGCAACGACGTTTTTGCGTGATCCCGACAATCAATACCGCTCGGGCAATGTCTATGGCCGACCCGACAACGAAACCGTACGCGAGGCTGAAGCGATTATCTCGGCACTTGAAGGCGCCAAGGCATCTTTCGTGTTCGGATCGGGCATGTCGGCGGCGATCGCGGTGTTTCTCGCGCTCAAACCTGGCGATCATATCGTTGCACCCAAGGTGATGTATTGGGCCTTGCGCAACTGGCTTCTGAATGACGCCGCGAGCTGGGGGCTCGAAACCAGCTTTGTTGATATGACCGATCTCGCCGAGGTTTCTGCCGCAATCCGGCCGGGAAAAACCACCCTGATCTGGGCCGAGACACCGGCCAACCCTCTTTGGACCATCACAGATATCGAAGCCGTCGCTGATATGGCACATAAGGCTGGAGCGCGGCTTGCGGTGGATTCCACCTGCGCTTCGCCGCTGCTCACCCGCACCCTCGATTTTGGGGCGGATATTGTGATGCATGCCGCCACGAAATACCTCAACGGACATTCGGATGTCCTTGCGGGGGCTTTGGCCACGCGTGAGGAGGATGATTTCTGGGCACGCATCAAGCGCAATCGCGCGGCGATGGGGCTGATCCTCGGGCCGTTTGAAGCGTTCTTGCTCATTCGCGGCATGCGCACGCTTTCGCTTCGGATGGAGGCGGCTTGCGCCTCCGCAATGGAACTCGCGACGCGCTTCGCGAACCATGCGCGCGTCTCGGAAGTGCTCTATCCGGGCCTTGCAAGCCATGCCGGTCATGTCATCGCGAAGAGACAGATGAAAGGCGGCTTCGGGGGAATGCTCTCGATCCGTGTGCGGGGCGGGGAAGCTGCGGCGATCGCTACGGCCGCAAAAGTGGAACTCTGGAAGCGAGCAACCTCGCTCGGCGGCGTCGAGAGCCTTATCGAGCACCGCGCTTCGGTGGAAGGTGTGGGTTCACCCTGTCCGCCTGATCTGCTGCGACTCTCTGCGGGGATCGAGGATGTCGAAGATCTCTATCGCGATTTAGCGCGCGCGCTCGATGCTTCGGCCTGAGCGATGAAGACGATCGCGATTATCGGTGGTGGGCCTGCGGGTCTCGTCGCGGCGGAAAAACTCGCTGAATCGGGCCATCAGGTCACGGTTTACGAGCGCATGCCTTCGGTCGCGCGCAAATTTCTGATGGCTGGGCGCGGCGGGCTCAACCTCACGCATAGCGAGGATTTCGAACCGTTCGTCGCGCGATATGGCGCGGCGAGTGAATGGCTGACACCGCTGATCCAGCGCTTCACACCGGATGAGATGGGCCTCTGGGCCAATGGCCTCGGGGCCGAGACCTTCATCGGCTCCAGCGGGCGGGTCTTTCCCGATGCGATGAAAGCCTCGCCGCTGTTGCGTGCCTGGTTGACGCGGCTTGAGGGCTTGGGCGTGACATTCCACTTGCGCCATGAATGGAAGGGTTGGGATGAAATCGGGGCGCTGGTTTTCGAAACGCCGGATGTCCCTTTGACCATGAAGCCCGATGCTACAATCCTCGCGCTCGGCGGCGCAAGCTGGCCACGGCTCGGCTCGGATGGAGGGTGGGTGAAGTTGCTGGAGGCGAAAGGCGTCGAGATCACGCCACTCCAGCCGTCGAATTGTGGAGTTCTGTGCGAGTGGTCGGAGCATTTGCTCGCGCGACATGTCGGCGAACCGCTCAAACGCGTCGTGCTCGCCATTGGCGGACAGGAGGCGATCGGCGAAATGGTCATCACCCGCAAAGGGCTTGAGGGTGGTGTGATCTATGCGCTCTCTGCCGCGATCCGGGCTGCTTTGGAAGCGGGGCAGGGGCAATTCATGGCTGATCTCCGCCCCGATCTACCGCAGCACGCGATTGCGGATCGGCTCGGAATGGCGCGCAAGGGCGATAGCCTCGCGAACCGACTGCGCAAGGGCGCAGGGCTCTCAACCGGCGCGATCGGGATTTTGCAAGAGCACGCGGCAAAAAACAGCATCCGCCTCGGCGAGATGGCTCCGAATGCTTTGGCCAGACAGATCAAAGCCTTGCCGCTCAATTTTCACGGCCTTTCCGGGCTCGATCGCGCGATTTCGACCGCAGGCGGCGTCAGTCGCACGGCCTGTGATGAGCGACTGATGCTCAAGAACCTACCCGGCGTGTTCGTCGCTGGCGAGATGCTCGATTGGGATGCACCGACAGGTGGGTATCTCTTGCAGGCGAGCTTTGCGACTGGCATCGCCGCGGCGAGCGGTGTCATCGAGTGGTTGAAAAAGCGGGACTAAGCTTTAGCCGCCCTCAATCTCCTCGCGCAGGATTTCGAGCGCCAGCCAGCGATCTTCAAGCCCATCCAACTCCGATTGCGCCTTGGCGAGCAACGTTGAAGCCTCGCCGAAGGCTTTGGGGTCTCGCGCGTAGAATTCGGCATCGCCGAGTTTGGCGTTGAGCTTGGCGATCACGCCACGCAGCTTGTCCATGGCGATAGGCAGGGATTCGAGCTGGTGCTTTTCCTGAAAGCTGAGCTTGCGTTTTGTGGCGCGAGCCGGCTCGATCGCGGAGCGCGGGGCCTCGGCTTTGGGTGCAGCCTTCGCGCTGCGCCGGCCGGCATCCGCCGCCCCCCCCTGTGCGAGCATATCGGAATAGCCCCCGGCATAGCCGATCCAGCGCCCCGAGCCATCCGGTGCCAACACGCGCTCGACGACGCGATCGAGAAAATCGCGATCATGGCTGATCAGGATCAGCGTGCCGGCATAATCGCCGAGCATTTCTTGCAGGACGTCGAGCGTTTCGAGATCGAGATCGTTCGTGGGTTCATCGAGAACGAGCAGATTCGAAGGCCGCGCCAAAACGCGCGCGAGCATCAGCCTGGCACGTTCGCCACCGGAGAGCACTTTCAGAGGTGAACGCGCCTGCTCCGGCGAGAACAGAAAATCCTTCATATAGCCAATGACATGGCGTGGCTTCCCCGCAACCATCACCTGGTCAGAGCCTCCTCCGGTCAGCGCATCGACAATGCTGCTCTCCGGATCGAGGCTGTCGCGATGTTGTTCGAGCGTCGCGATTTCCAGTTGGGCGCCCAGCCGGAGGCTCCCGGAATCGGGCTTCAATTGCCCCGTCAGCAGCGAGAGCAACGTGGTCTTGCCGGTGCCGTTTGGACCGACAATACCAAGCCGGTCACCCCGTTGCAGGCGGATTGAAAAATCTCGGACAACCGCTTGATCGGCATAGGATTTTGAAAGCCCTTTTGCCTCCAGCACGAGGTTGCCGGATTGCTCCGCCTCTGCGGCCTCCAATGTCGCTTTTCCGGCGGGGCCGCGATGTTCGCGCTTCTCTCGCCGCAGGGAAAGCAATCCTTCCAAACGGCGGACATTGCGCTTGCGCCGGGCGGTGACGCCATAGCGCAGCCAATGCTCCTCATCGGCGATCTTCCGCCCCAGCTTGTGCTGCGCGGTTTCTTCCTCAGCCAGAACCTGATCGCGCCAGGCCTCGAAAGCGCCAAAGCCTTCCTCGATCCGTCGCGTGACGCCGCGATCGAGCCACACTGTCGCGGTGGTGAGGTTCGAAAGAAAGCGCCGGTCATGGCTGATCAGGACCAGAGCGGATTTTCGCGACTTCAACTCGGCTTCGAGCCACTCGATTGTCGGCAGGTCGAGATGGTTGGTCGGCTCGTCAAGAAGCAGGATATCCGGGTCGGGGGCGAGAACCGCAGCGAGCGCAGCGCGGCGTTTTTCACCACCGGAGAGATTCGCGGGGTCTTCCTCGCCGGTCAGGCCAAGCTCGCTGAGCAGCTGGCGCGCGCTATAGGCGTCATCGCCCGGCGCGAGATGCGCCTCCACGAACGAAAGCACGGTTGCATGGGCCGAAAAATCCGGCTCCTGCGCGAGCGTGCGGATCGTCGCTCCGGGTTGCAGGAAGCGCAGGCCACGATCGGCCTCGACATGGCCTGAAGCGATTTTCAGCAGGGTCGATTTGCCTGAGCCATTCCGCCCGACAAGGCAAAGCCGCTCGCCGCGCCCGACCGAAAGGCCGGCGTTTTCCAGCAACGGTTTCCCCCCGAATGTCAGGGCGATTTCCGAGAGTTGCAGCAGGGGCGGGGGCATGGTGATCCGGCACAAGGGTGAGCCACGCGCTTAAGCGAGGCTGCGCGCCGAATCCATCAAAATCGCCTCATCGGGGTCGGAACCCTAGTGAGCCAGAATTTTGGAGAGGAAAATCTGCGCACGCTCGCTTCGCGGGGTGCCGAAGAACTCATCTTTCGGGCGATCCTCGATGATCTCGCCCTTGTCCATGAAGATCACGCGATGCGCGACCTTGCGGGCAAAGCCCATTTCGTGGGTGACGACCATCATGGTCATGCCCTCGCGCGCAAGTTCGACCATCACATCGAGCACTTCGGTGATCATTTCGGGGTCGAGAGCCGAAGTCGGCTCATCGAAGAGCATCGCGATCGGGTCCATCGCCAGCGCGCGGGCAATCGCGACGCGCTGCTGTTGGCCACCAGAGAGTTGGCCAGGGAATTTATGCGCATGCTCTTTGAGGCCCACGCGGTCGAGCAGGCTCATGGCTTTTGTCATCGCCTCATCGCGGCTGCGGCCCAGCACTTTTTCCTGCGCCAGGCAGAGGTTTTCCGTGATTTTGAGGTGCGGAAACAGTTCAAAATGCTGGAACACCATGCCGATGCGGGCGCGCAGCTTCGGCAGATCCGTGCCGGGATCGGCGAGGTTGATACCATCCACACGGATTGTCCCGGCCTGAAACGGCTCGAGCGCATTCACACATTTGATCAGCGTCGATTTGCCGGAACCCGAAGGGCCGCAGACCACTACAACCTCGCCCTTTTCGATGGCGGTCGTGCAGTCTTTCAGCACCTGAAATTGCGGGCCGTACCATTTGCTGACGGCGTTGATTTCGATCATCGGCATGGGACGCGTTCCTGTTGTTTTTCGCATCATCTTGTCCGCCAACCGGTGTCCACTTGGCGGGATGATGCTTTATCGGATGATGGCGGTCTTCGCTTGCAGATGGCGCACGAGGCGCGAGGCAGCGAAGGAAATGAGGAAATAGACAAGGGCTGCGAAGACATACATCTCGATCAGACGGCCATCGCGCTGCGCCACTTTCGAGGCCGCGCCGAGGAAATCCGTGATCGAGAGCACGTAAACGAGCGAGGTATCCTGAAACAGGATGATCGCCTGCGTGAGGATCACCGGCAGCATGTTCCGTACAGCTTGCGGCAGCACGATATAGCTGGTCACCTGACGGTAATTGAGCCCCAAGGCGTAACCCGCCGAAACTTGTCCCTTGGGAATCGATTGGATACCCGCGCGCATGATCTCAGAAAAATACGCAGCCTCGAACAGCGTGAACGTGATCAGCGCGGAAGTGAAGGCCCCGACCAGCATCGGGCGCTCGGAGCCCGTGATAAACTGACCGATATAGGGCACGAGGAAGTAGAACCAGAAAATCACCAGCACGAGAGGCAGTGAGCGCATCAGGTTCACATACCCGGTCGCGACAGCGCCGAGGATCGGCAGGTTTGAGAGCCGCATCAGCGCAAGAAGGGTGCCGAGCACAAGTCCGCCAAAAGCGGAAAGCGCAGTAAGCATCAGGGTAAAGGTCATCCCGTCCCAGAACAGATAGGGCAGGGAACGGATGATGACGTCGAAATCAAAAGCGGCGAACATGGCTCATTTCCCCGCAATGTAGCCGGGCACAGCCACGGACTTTTCCAATCGGCGCATGCCGAACACCACGATCGCGTTCAGTGCCAGATAAATCACGGTTGCCGCCGTGAAGGCCTCGAAGACCTGAAACGAGAATTCCTGCATCGCACGGGCGCGGGCCGTGAGTTCCATCAACCCGATGGTCAGCGCCACAGAGGTGTTCTTGATGGTATTCAGCGCCTCAGAAGTCAGCGGCGGCATGATGATGCGATAGGCCATCGGCAGCAGCACATAGCGATAGGTCTGCAACGTTGTGAGCCCAAGCGCGGTGCCGGCCATGGCCTGCCCTCGCGGCAATGATTTGATGCCGGCGCGCAACTGTTCCGCGATGCGAGCCGACATATACAGCCCGATGCCAACTGCACCGGTCCAGAACGGGGCATTCGGCAATTGTTTCAGCCACATGCCTGCCGCCTTGGGCAACAATTCCGGCAGCACAAAATACCAGAGAAACAGCTGCACCAGCAGCGGAATATTGCGGAAAAACTCGACATAGGCCGAGGCCACCGTTCCCACGATGCGGCCCGGAAGGGTGCGCATCACGCCGATGATCGAGCCGAAAACCAGCGCGACCACCCAGGCCAGAAGAGCCGTGGCGATGGTCCAGCGCAGGCCCAGCAGCAGCATGGTCAAATAGGTGCCGACACCTTCGGGAGAGGCCTCCCAAAAGATGCCCCAATTCCAGTTGTAGCTCATGATGCCCCCGCAATCAGGAGGGCGCGTGCGAGGGGAGATTCGCGCGCACCCTCCCGTTAGAACTATCAGAAACGCATACCGATCAATAGGCGGCCGGGTCCGGCGAGTCGGTCGGGTTCGCGAAAATCTTCTTCATCTTTTCGCTCATCGGCACGTTGAGGTTCAGGCCCTTGGGCGGAATCGGGCTCATGAACCACTTGTTGTAGGTCTGGCCACCTTCGGGGCTGCGGTAGAAGGCTGCTGTGGCCTTGTCGACCAGAGCCTTGAACGGCGCATCATCCTTACGCAACATGATGCCATAGGGCTCGGGCAGCGAAAACGCATCGCTCGAGATTTCGTAAAGGCCCGGCTCGCGCGCGGATGCGATCAGGCTTGCGAGCAAGATATCGTCCATCACGAAGGCCGAGGCGCGCCCGAGTTCAACGAGCAAGAAGGCTTCCGCATGGTCTTTCGCGGGCAGAACAGTCATGCCGAGATTGCGAGCAGCATTGGCTTCGACAACCTGCCGGATATTCGTCGTGCCGGCGGTCGAGACAATCGTCTTGCCCTTGAGATCGTCAATCTTCTTGAGATTATCCGCTTTCTTCGAAACGAAGGCCGAAGCGGTGAGGAAGTGCGTGTTTGTGTAGGCAACCTGCTTCTGGCGCTCGACATTGTTGGTGGTTGAGCCGCACTCAAGGTCGATTGTGCCATTGGCGATCAGCGGAATGCGGGTCGAAGAGGTGACCGGCACCAGCTTCACGTCCAGCTTGTCCATCTTGAGTTCGGCCTTGATGGCATCGACAACCTTCATGCAGATGTCCATCGCGTAGCCGACAACCTTGTTCTTGTCGTCGATATACGAGAACGGGACCGAGCTTTCGCGATGGCCGAGCGTCACCGATCCGGTTTCTTTCACCTTCTTGAGGGTTCCGGTCAGGTCCTGTGCGGCGGCGAGGCCCGGAATGGCTAGAATTGCAATTGCAGTTACAAGTCGTTTCATAGATTGGTCTCCCTGGTTTGGTTCGTTTGCCCCTTCGGGCGAATAGATGTGCTCCAGCCTCAAGCGGGAGCCATGTTCCTCGGTTTAATGACGGAGCGGTATGCCCGCGCTCGTTGGTTCCTTTTGTGCTGACTTTGGAGGCTCTCTTTGCGAGGGCGTCCAATCGCTGCAATAAGGTTAGGTGGGTTTTGCAAAACTTCGCCAATGCGAACTGCGCATCGACATTCCGATGATTTCTGAAAAACAACCATTTGCCGATGGGCATTCGCCGCTGCGATCCGCAAACTGGGTTGTTGGCATTGCAAAAACTGCATTCTCAGCGAACCGGGCATCGCAGCAAGACTCTTGGTCAACTCCGGTCGAGCGGGCAAAAAAGCGAACCCATTGCAATCATCCCGTCCCTGTTGTGCTGATTGGTATGATGCTGATCATAATAAAGCTGGCCAAGCCGGAACACCCCAATTGCCATTCGTTATCTGTTGCGCATGAATATGGGCGTTTTGCACATAAATTATACAATTCGCTCGCTTCTAGGGCTGCCTAACCAACCCATGTGCGCAAGTTTTTTCGGGATCCTCCCGATTTGAACCGCACAAACCGCCGGTTGATGCATGGCACATCGCTTGCAACCTAACCTTGCTGCCCGGATCAAAGCGGGCCGGTTCAACAGGGGAAGAAGAACATGAGTTTCACACGTCGTGGGGTTTTGGGCGCGGCCTTGGGTGGCGCTGCTGTGATGGCATCGGGCGTTCGGCCCTCTTTCGCACAGGCTGCACCGATCAAGGTCGGCATCCTGCATTCGCTTTCGGGCACGATGGCGATTTCGGAGACCACGCTGAAAGACGTGATGCTGATGCTCATCGAGCAGCAGAACGCCAAGGGTGGTCTGCTCGGTCGTAAACTGGAGCCGGTTGTGGTTGACCCGGCCTCGAACTGGCCGCTCTTCGCTGAAAAGGCACGTGAGCTGATTTCACAGCACAAGGTTTCAGCCACGTTCGGTTGCTGGACTTCGGTCAGCCGCAAGTCGGTGTTGCCGGTTTTCAAGGAGCTCAACAACATCCTGTTCTATCCCGTTCAATATGAAGGGGAAGAATCTGAGCGCAACGTGTTCTACACGGGTGCGGCGCCAAACCAACAGGCGATCCCGGCCGTGGATTACCTGATGTCCAAGGATGGCGGTGAAGTGAAGCGCTGGGTGCTCGCGGGCACTGACTATGTCTATCCGCGCACGACCAACCGCATTCTCGAAGCTTACCTGCTCTCGAAGGGCGTCTCAAAAGACGATATCGTCGTCAATTACACCCCGTTCGGCCATTCCGATTGGCAGACGATCGTGGCCGATATCAAGAAGTTCGGTATGGCCGGGAAGAAGACTGGGGTGGTCTCCACCATCAACGGTGATGCCAATGTGCCGTTCTACAAGGAACTCGGCAACCAGGGCATCAAGGCGACGGATATTCCGGTTGTTGCTTTCTCGGTGGGTGAAGAAGAACTCGCCGGCATCGACACCAAACCGCTCGTGGGCCATCTCGCAGCCTGGAATTATTTCCAGTCCGTGAAGAACCCGACCAACGAAGCGTTCATCAAGGCCTGGAAGGCCTACAAGAAGAACGAAAAAGCCGTGACCAACGACCCGATGGAAGCCCATGTGATCGGCTTCAACATGTGGGTGAAGGCGGTCGAGAAGGCCGGCACCGTGGATGTGGACAAAGTGATCGACACCCTGCCGGGCATCGAAGCGCCGAACCTCACCGGTGGTGTCTCGAAGATGCTGGCGAACCACCACATCACCAAGCCGGTTCTGATCGGCGAAGTGCGTGCGGATGGCCAGTTCGATGTGGTGTGGCAGACGAAAGACCTCGTGGCAGGCGATGCCTGGACCGACCACCTTCCCGGCTCCAAGGATCTCGAAGCCGATTGGGTTACGCTCAAGTGCGGCAACTACAACACCGTGCTGAAGAAGTGCGGCTAAGCCCTTAGGGCTGTTAAAAACAGGCCGGCGGGCGGTTTTCGTCCGCCGGATTCTGACTTAGAAGAGTTTCCCATGCGCTTTTTGGCTCTCCTGCGTGCCGCGTTCGCCGCGCTGGCGCTGGTTTTTGTGCTCGCTC
>JBOFZC010000020.1:0-2581 GCA_051654985.1 Rhabdaerophilum sp. | reverse complement strand
CGACCGATCTCGCGGATTGGCTGGTGCGCACACTGAAAATGCCGTTTCGCGAGGCCCATCATGTCACGGGTCGCATCGTCGGCCTTGCCAGCGCGAAGGGTATTGATCTCGAAAAGCTCCCGCTCGCCGAAATGCAGGGTGTCGAAAAGCGCATTACCGGTGAGGTTTTCGCGGTTCTCGGAGTCACAAATTCCGTCAAGAGCCGCGTAAGTTACGGCGGCACCGATCCGGCGAATGTGAAGGCGCAGGCCAAAAGGTGGCTGAAGAGGCTGGGGTGACGGGCCCCTTCCCTCATGTTAGGCAGACGCAACTTCGTAAAAACGGGCGAAAGACATGATGCGTTCGTCGCAGATCAAAATTCTGGTGGTAGCCATGCTCGCAAGCGGCTTGCTCGCGGCTTGCGGCAAGCGCGGCGCACTCGAGGCCCCGCCCACACAGGAGCAGATCGACAGAGCGCGTAATCCGGATGGCACATACCGTCGCCCGGAAGGGACGCGCGGACCGATCCAGCCGCCGAAGCGCAGCCTGCCCATCGACTTCCTTCTCGACTGAAGCCGGATTTCCGATGCATCATTTTGACTATCAGAACGGCTCACTTCATGCCGAAGGCGTTGATCTCGCGCGGATCGCGGATGAGGTCGGCACGCCGGTTTATGTCTACTCTAGCGCCACGCTCGAGCGGCATTACCGCGTGTTCAAGCAAGCCGTCGGCGAGAAGAGCCATGTCTTCTATGCCGTGAAAGCCAACGGCAATCTCGGCGTGCTGATGACCCTCGCCAAGCTCGGCGCGGGTGCTGACACGGTTTCAGAAGGCGAAATCCGGAAAGCGCTCGCGGCAGGGATCCCGCCCGAACGGATCGTGTTCTCCGGTGTGGGCAAGAGCGCGCAAGAGCTGGCCTTTGCCGTTGAGGCTGGAATCTACCAGATCAATGTCGAGAGCGAGGGCGAACTTGAAGCTCTCTCGGCGATCGCCGAGGCGCAGGGCAAGCGCCAGGCGATCGTGCTGCGCGTCAATCCCGAGATCGGGGCTGGTGGACACGCGAAAATCACGACCGGGGGCGCTGCGAACAAGTTCGGCGTCTCCTGGGCTGAAGCCGAACGGCTCTATGTGCGCGCCGCGAACATGGCCGGGGTTTCGATCAAGGGCCTCGCCGTCCATATCGGTAGCCAGATTTTTGACTTCGAAGCCCTCGAAGCCGCGTTCCGTCGCATGCGCGGCTTGGTGGAAACTCTCAAAGCGCAGGGTTTGCCCGCAAGCCGTCTTGATCTTGGTGGCGGCGTCGGTGTGCCCTACGAGATCGGCTACCCCTTCGAATACGGTACCGACAGCCTCGAGACCTATGGCAAGATGGTGCGAGAGGTGACGAAAGGCCTTGATGTCGAACTGGGTTTCGAGCCTGGGCGCGTGATCGCCGGCAATGCCGGGTTGCTGCTCACGAAAGTGCTCTATCTCAACGAGCGGGCGGATCGCTCGTTCCTTGTCGTCGATGCCGCCATGAATGATCTCGTCCGGCCGGCAATGTATGAAGCGCACCACGAAATCTGGCCGGTGATTGACCCGAAAGGTCGGGCAACCCGTGCCTATGACGTCGTTGGGCCGATCTGCGAATCATCCGATGCTTTCGCGACCGAGCGTGTGCTGCCTCAACTTAAAGCGGGCGATCTCATCGCGATCATGACTGCAGGTGCCTATGGCGCATCGATGTCTTCAACCTATAATCAGCGGCTTCTCGTGCCTGAAGTGCTTGTGAAAGATCGCGATTTCGCACTCACCCGCCCTCGGCAAAGTTTCGAGGAACTTCTGGGTTTGGATCGCGCACCAGGCTGGTTCGCCTGAACAAAGCGTTTTCCGATCAAGTGGTTGCCGGTTGCTCGCAGAAAACGCGTCAACGTGAGAGATGAAGAAGGATTGGTTCAACAAGCTCGGACCAACCATTTTTTTGGCATAATGCGCGGCGATTGATCACGGGATAGTGCTGTCTTTTGCGCCGGCTACCACTGGCCAAGGCGCAGCGACATGCTAGCTTGTTCGAAAGGAATGCTTCGTCACACTGGGACCTCCCGGAAGGATCGACGCGTTGACCCAGACCGATCGCAATCGCCCGATGATGAGCCCGGTTCAGCCGGACGATGCGGCTCGGCCTGATCTCGGCTGGCGATATGCCCAAAGCTATCTGGCGCTGCTGAGCGAGAAACTTTGGCCAGTCCTTTTGCTGCCGCTTTGTCTCAGCGCGCTTTTCATTGCCGCGGCATGGGCAGGATTGCCGGTTCTGGTGCCACCGATGGGCCGTCTTGCCGTGGCGATTGCCGGCGGATTGGCAATCGCGCTATCGCTGCTGCCGCTGCGACACTTCCGCCTGCCGACGCGCGGTGAAATCGAGAAACGTCTCGATCGTTCCCGCCCCGACGCGCACCGCCCCCTCGCGACCCTCGCCGATAGTCCTGCCGCGAGTTCTGACCCGATTTCCCAAGCCCTGTGGGAAGCGCATCGGGCGCGAGCCCGCGAAAAGCTCGATGCTCTCGAGGCCAAAGCCGGCGATGCGCGCCTGCGCTGGCGCGACGGTTTCGCCTTGCGGCTCAT
>JBOFZC010000019.1:0-6872 GCA_051654985.1 Rhabdaerophilum sp. | reverse complement strand
CTCGCGCGCTGAGAGCCTTTAGCGGTTTCCACCGCCGGCGGGATCACGGAAAACCGGCGGCTGGTTCGTTGGGAAGAAGCGCTGTTGCGGTGCTGCGCGCGGCGGCTGCACATTGCCCGGCGGTAGGGGTGCGCCGGTCGCGCCACCACTCGGCAATTGCAGCGGTGCGCTGGTCGAGCCAGCCCCTTGTGGGCGCGAGCCCGGCAAGGGTTGAGCTGGGCGCGGAGCACGGCGCGCTTCGATCGGCTGGGGCGGTGGAGGCGGTTCGTCATCGAGCTCGGGCGGAGTCTTGATGATATCCTTGCCGCCTTTGCACTCGGTGAGCCAGATATCATAGACCGGATGCTCGATGGCATTCAGGCCGGGACTGGCCGCAAACATCCAGCCGGAAAAAAGCTTTTTGTAGCTGTTGTCGAAACCCACTTCATCCACTTCCACAAAGGTCGTGGTCTGCGGATTTTCGTAATCCGGACGCGAATAGCATACGCGCGAGGTCAGCTGCAACGAGCCGAACTGCACCGTTTCGTCGACCGCCGCCTCAAAGGTGATGATCCGCCCGGTAATCTTGTCGAGGCCGGAGAACACCGCCGTCGGGTTTTTGATCTTGTCAGCCAGAACCGGCGTGACTCCGAGGCCGAGTGCGAACACGCCCAGCGACAGCAGACGAAGAGGGGCGAAACACAACGGCATGCAATCCCGATAGAATTCAGACACTCCCGCGCTTTCGCGGGATGCGCGCCGCAATAGCATGCGAATCGCGCCGGAAAAAGGGCGGAGAGACAGCGTCAGCGCCCAGGGTTCCACGGTTCGTAGTCACCAGTCGCCGGCACGCGCTTGCCCGAGCGCAGGGTCGAGCCTGCTGGGCGATAGGCGCCGGCTGAACCGGTCTGGTTGCCCTGGTGCGGAATTTCCCACTCACGAGCGCGATAGTCTTCCTGACTTGGCGCGACATCAACTCGGTGATGCAGCCAACCATGCCAGCCCGGCGGGATCATCGAGGCATCAGCCTCTCCTTTGTAGATCACCCAGCGCCGCTCATGGCCAAGCGCTGGATCGATTGCGCCACCGCGAGAGCGATAATAGATGTTGCCGGCCTCGTCGGTTCCCACTTTCTCACCCTTGCGCCAGGTGAAAAAGCGCGTGCCAAGCGTCTGGCCGTTCCACCAGGTGAAAATCTGGAGCAGGAATGTCTTCATGGCAGCCTCGCCAGCTGGAATCATGCGGTCGAGAAGAGGCGTGATGCGCTTTCTGACCGTTCTTGTGCCCGCTTCTCGCAAATTCGGCCGCGCGCGTAAAGTCGGTCAGCTGCGAAGAATTCGAGTCGGGCCATCCGTCATCGATTCGTCACAACCCCTGAATGCATGCTCGTAGGGGACGCTACCATCCGCGCATAGAATCGGTTGTGGCTTGTGGTGCCAGATGCCGCAGTCAAAACCCACTTGGAGGCCCTACAAGCCCTCTTGATTTTTTTGCCTCTTGTGATCGTCCCGAGGGACAAAAACGAATCCGCATTTGAATAGAGGGCTTTGGCAAGAATCGGGGGTTTTTCCCCATGATTCACATTTTCTCCACCAGATGTTGCGATCTTTACCTCCGCACATAACTAGATGTTGACGTGCCTCGAAAGCCCGTCCTAGCGTTGTGAGACCTTAAGCCAACGGGGTCGGCGCGATTTCTAACCGGAGCGCGCCGCTCATCAACGATCCGGAGACACGGCGGGACCGCTCGCTGCATCGCCAACAAGGATCGAACCCGAAAGCTGAGGACGGGGCGTCAAAACAGTTTCGACATGGGCGGGGGTCCACGCAAGAATGGCGTGGCTCGATGGGATTTTATCCCGTCATCAAATCAGCGGGCGGAAGGCCCGTAGGGGACAAGACTATGAAATTCGAGCGGCTTCACACCAAGGCGGGCGCTTCGCCCTATGCCGGCATCACCTTCCAGACCACAAAATCCGAGATCAAGAACCCGGATGGTTCGATCGTGTTCCGCCTCGAGGGGCTGGAAGTTCCGGATTTCTGGAGCCAGGTCGCAGCCGACGTGCTTGCGCAGAAGTATTTTCGGAAGGCCGGCGTGCCGGCAGCCCTGAAGCGCGTGGAAGAGAACGATGTCCCCTCGTTCCTCTGGCGCTCAGTGCCAGATGAAGCCGCTCTCGCGCTGCTGCCGGAGAAAGAGCGTTTTATCTCCGAGCATTCCTCGAAGCAGGTGTTCAACCGCCTCGCTGGTTGCTGGACCTATTGGGGCTGGAAGGGTGGCTATTTCACTTCCGAAGTCGATGCCCAGACTTTCTATGACGAAATGTGCTTCATGCTCGCGACCCAGCGCGTGGCACCGAATTCGCCGCAATGGTTCAACACCGGCCTGCATTGGGCTTATGGCATCGACGGCCCGGGCCAGGGCCATTTCTATGTCGATTTCAAAACCGGCAAGCTCACGAAATCGAAATCCTCTTACGAGCATCCCCAGCCGCATGCCTGCTTCATCCAGGCCGTGAAAGACGACCTCGTGAACGAGGGCGGCATCATGGATCTCTGGGTGCGTGAGGCGCGCCTGTTCAAATATGGCTCGGGCACTGGTTCGAATTTCTCGGCGCTTCGCGGCGAGGGCGAGAAGCTCTCGGGCGGCGGACGTTCCTCGGGCTTGATGAGCTTCCTCAAGATCGGCGATCGCGCCGCCGGTGCCATCAAATCCGGCGGCACGACGCGTCGTGCAGCCAAGATGGTCGTGGTCGATGTCGATCACCCGGATATCGAGACCTATATCGACTGGAAGGTGAAAGAAGAGCAGAAGGTCGCCGCCCTCGTCACGGGCTCAAAGATCGTCCAGAAGCACCTGAAAGCCATTCTGAAGGCTTGTGTGAATTGCGACGGCCCTGGCGAAGCGTGTTTCGACGCGGAGCAAAACCCAGTTCTCAAGCGCGAAATCAAGGCCGCGCGCAAGATGATGGTGCCGGACAATTACATCAAGCGCGTCATTCAGTTCGCCAAGCAGGGCTATACCGATATCGCTTTCGACGTTTACGACACCGATTGGGATAGCGAGGCTTACCTCACTGTCGCCGGGCAGAATTCCAACAACTCGGTGTCGCTGAAGGATGATTTCCTGCGCGCGGTTGAAGCCGATGGCGAATGGAATCTCACGGCCCGCAAGGATGGCAAGGTCACCAAAACCTTGAAGGCCCGCGACCTCTGGGAAAAGATCGGTTATGCGGCGTGGGCCTCGGCTGATCCCGGCCTGCATTTCAACACGACGATGAACGACTGGCATACCTGCCCGGCTTCGGGGCGCATCAACGCCTCCAATCCGTGCTCGGAATACATGTTCCTCGACGACACCGCCTGCAATCTCGCCTCGATGAACCTGCTCCGGTTTTACGATACCGAGACTCGTCAGTTCGACATCAAGGCCTATGAGCACACGATCCGCCTCTGGACGCTCGTGCTCGAAATCTCGGTCACGATGGCGCAGTTTCCATCCAAGGAAATCGCCGAGCTCTCCTATGAGTTCCGCACGCTCGGTCTGGGTTATGCCAATATCGGTGGCCTCCTGATGACCATGGGCCTGTCCTATGACAGCGACGAGGGCCGCGCTTTGGGCGGTGCTCTCACCGCCATCATGACCGGCATTTCCTATCGCACCTCGGCGGAAATTGCCTCCGAAGTCGGTCCTTTCCCGGGCTACAAGAAGAACGCCGAGCATATGCTCCGCGTCATCCGCAACCATCGCCGTGCCGCCCATGGCGAAACCACGGGATATGAGGCCCTCGCCGTCAACCCCGTGCCGCTTGACGCCGCCAATTGCCCGCTGCCTGAACTCGTGGGCCGCTCTACCAAGGCCTGGGATGAAGCCCTCGCTCTGGGTGAAAAGCACGGCTATCGCAACGCACAGGTCTCAGTCATCGCCCCTACGGGAACGATCGGCCTCGTGATGGACTGCGACACCACCGGCATTGAGCCTGATTTCGCGCTGGTGAAATTCAAGAAGCTCGCTGGCGGCGGCTATTTCAAGATCATCAACCAGGCGGCGCTTCCGGCCCTGCGCGCACTCGGTTATTCCGAGAGCCAGATCGGCGAGATGGAAGCTTACGCGGTGGGCCACGGCTCGATCCGTCAAGCACCCGCGATCAACAACACGACGCTTGCCGTCAAGGGTTTCACGGCTGAGACTCTCGAGAAAATCGAAAAGGCTCTGCCCTCAGCGTTCGATATCAAATTCGTACTCAACCGCTGGACCATCGGCGATGAGGTGATGAAATCGCTCGGCGTTTCCGACGAGCAGCTTAACGACCCGGCCTTTGATCTGCTCACCTTCCTCGGTTTCTCGAAGAAGGACATTGAGGCCGCCAATGTCCATGTCTGCGGCGCCATGACGCTTGAAGGTGCTCCGCACCTCAAGCTTGAGCATTACCCGGTTTTCGATTGCGCCACTCCATGCGGACGTCTCGGCAAACGCTATCTCTCGGTCGAGAGCCATATCCGCATGATGGCTGCGGCGCAGCCCTTCATCTCGGGTGCGATTTCGAAAACCATCAACATGCCGAATGAGGCCACGGTTGAGGATTGCAAATCGGCTTATCTGCTTTCGTGGAAGCTCGCGCTCAAGGCCAACGCCCTCTACCGCGATGGTTCGAAGCTCAGCCAGCCGCTGAATTCGGCGCTGATCGAAGATGAAGCCGAGGAAGCCGATGATGCCGTTGAGGCGCTCATCGCCATGCCTGCCGCCGCGCGCACGGTGCAGGTCACCGAGAAGATCATCGAGCGCGTGATCGAGCGCATCGAGAAGGTGCGCGAGCGCGAGAAGCTGCCGGGCCGCCGCAAGGGTTATACGCAAAAAGCCATGGTCGGCGGCCACAAGGTCTATGTCCGCACCGGCGAATACGAGGATGGCCGTCTGGGCGAAATCTTCATCGACATGCACAAGGAGGGCGCCGCCTTCCGCGCGATGATGAACAACTTCGCCATCGCCATCTCGCTCGGCCTGCAATACGGCGTGCCGCTGGAAGAATATGTCGATGCCTTCACCTTCACCCGGTTCGAGCCGGCGGGCATGGTGCAGGGCAATGACGCGATCAAGAACGCGACCTCGATCCTCGATTACGTGTTCCGCGAACTCGCCGTCTCCTATCTCGGGCGCGAAGATCTCGCGCATGTCACGCCGGACGATCTCGGCCACACCACGCTCGGGCGCGGTGACGAGGCCGAGGGCCTGCCGGATTCACCCCCGCCGGCGACGCGCCACATCTCCACCGGCCTCGTGCGCGGCAAGGCCACGAACCTGCTGGCCGTTTCCAACGGCACAACGACGGCGGCGGCTTCTTCGACGGTCTATGCGCTCCACACATCAGGGGCGACGGCGCTCAAGGCCGATGCCGATATCGCCGCGGCGATCGAAAGCCTCGGCTTTGCCGAAGCCGCCACCGCCCGCGCCTCGGCTCCAGCCGTCGCGAAGCCTGCGGATGATGTCGCGACCAAGCGCTCGATCGCGAAAATGAAGGGTTATGTCGGCGATGCTTGCGGCGAATGCGGCAACTTCACCCTGCTGCGCAACGGCACGTGCCTGAAATGCGACACATGCGGAAGCACAACGGGGTGTTCGTGATTGAGTAAGGGGAAGAGGCGATGCCGGTCGTTCTCAGAGCGCAGGGCTTTCGCCTCTTCTTCTATTCCAACGAGGGTGATCCGCGAGAGCCTGTCCACATCCATGCGATGAAAGCGGGTGGGGAAGCCAAGGTCTGGCTCGAACCGGAGATTTCGATCGCTGAAAGCCGTGGCTTCAATGCAGCCGAACTTCGTGACATAATCCGCCTTGTCGAACAGCATCGCAATCAGATCGAAAGGGCGTGGCATGACCATTTCGGCGACTGAAATCCGCTTTGATGACGTTCAGATGTGGGTCACTCTCGATGATGGCCGCACGATCGGCGTGCCGCTCGCGTGGTTTCCGCGCCTCGCGCATGCCAGCGCTATCGAGCGCGCCGCCGTTGAAATCAGCCCGATGGGCCTGCATTGGGATGCCCTTAATGAGGACATCTCGATCGCTGGGCTCCTCGCTGGCCGCGCCGATGCGACGGGCAAAAAGGGTAGAGCGGCGTGACAGGACGTTGATCCCCCCTCACCTCTTGCGCAAACCCACCCGCTGCAGCTCCCGCCATACGCCTTCGGCGTCGTCGGCATAGGAGAAGAGATCGAGATCGGCGCGGTCGATCACTCCGGCCTTCACCATCGCCTCGAAATGGATGACATCGCGCCAATAGCCGCTGTCGGCGAGCACCACGGGCAGCGGGTTCATCTTGCCGGTTTGGCGCAGGGTGAGGATTTCGAACATCTCGTCGCAGGTGCCGAACCCTCCGGGAAACACCACGAGCGCCGCCGCGCGCATTGCGAGATGGAACTTGCGCACCGAGAAATAATGGAAGGCGAAGGTCAGCTCCGGCGTCGACCAGGCATTGGGCTCCTGCTCAAACGGCAGGGTAATGTTGAAGCCGATCGAGGGCGCACCAACTTCCGTGGCACCACGATTGGCGGCCTCCATGATGCCCGGCCCGCCGCCGGTCGCGATCACGTTGTGATGGTCGCCATTGCCGTCGATCGCCCCACCCTCGCGTGAGGCGAGAGCGGCGAATTTCCGCGCTTCCTGATACCAGCGGCCATGATCTCCGGGCGAATCCGGCTTGAAGCGCGCCGAGCCGAAGACCACGATGGTCGAGCGGATTTTCGCGGCGCGCAATGTGTCCTCGGCCTTTTGATATTCGAGCGCGAAGCGCAGGCCACGGGTGGAATCCCCCAGCACGAAATCCCGATCAAGGGCGGGAAGGCGGAAGCTCGGGCTTTCCATCTGCGGGCGGTTGGAGCGAGCGGCGGACATGACAGGCG
>JBOFZC010000018.1:0-7365 GCA_051654985.1 Rhabdaerophilum sp. | reverse complement strand
GTGCCCTGCCATCGCGTTGTCGGCAAAACCGGTGCACTCACCGGCTATCACTGGGGCCTCACGCGCAAGCGCGCCATGCTGGGTTGGGAGGCCGGGAAAACCATGCGATGAGTGCGCATGATTCTCGACTCGATTGCCCTTATTAGCTGGATCGGTGTTGTCGTTTTCGCCATTTCCGGCGCGCTTGTCGCGTCACGAAAGGAAATGGACATCATCGCCTTCATCTTTTTTGGCACTGTCACCGGCATTGGCGGCGGCACGTTCCGCGACCTCGTGCTTGGGAAGACTCCGGTGTTCTGGGTGAAGGAGCCGGAATATCTGCTGGTTTGCGCCGTGGCTTCGGCAGCGACTTTTTTCCTCGCCCATCTCACGCTTTCACGCCTGAAATTCCTGCTTTGGCTCGATGCCATCGGCATGGCCGCGTTCTGCGTGATGGGGGCCGATGCCGCCGCGAGCTATGGCTTCGTCGTGGCAGTGACCTGCGGCGTGATCACCGCTGTTGTCGGTGGCTTTATTCGCGACATGATGGGTGCCGAAGCCCCGGTGATCATGCGCGGCGAGATCTATGCCAGCGCGGCCTTTCTTGGCGCGGCGGTGTTCATGCTGCTGCGAGAGCTTGTCGTGCGCGACCTTGCGATTCTCGCGGGCGTGATTGCCGCTTTCGCGTTGCGCGGCCTTGCGCTGCATTTCGGCTGGTCGCTGCCAGTCTATCGCCGGCGAAGTGCGGATGAACGAGAATAATGCTGGCCTGTTGATTCCCGTCGATCACACTCTTGTGAGCGGCTTTTTGCGTGCCTATATCGCGCTCAACGAAAGCCGCTGAACGCGGTTCTTCTTGGAATTTTAACTGGCTTTCGGCCTGAACAGGCCGGTTCATCATTCTCTCCCCGGTTGCTTCGGGACCAATGGGAGAGATGCTCGCCGAACAGAGGAGCAGATTATGGGTAAAGTGATCGGTATCGACCTTGGCACCACCAATTCTTGCGTCGCCGTCATGGAGGGTTCAACCCCTAAGGTGATCGAGAATGCGGAAGGTGCACGCACAACGCCGTCTATCGTCGCGTTTACACCCGATGGCGAGCGTCTCGTTGGCCAGCCGGCCAAGCGCCAGGCTGTGACAAACCCCGAGAAAACCTTCTTCGCGATCAAGCGCCTGATCGGCCGCCCCTATAACGATCCGCTGACCCAGAAGGACAAGGGTCTCGTCCCCTATTCCATCGTCAAAGCCGACAACGGCGATGCCTGGGTAGAGGCTGAAGGCAAGAAATATTCCCCTTCCCAGATCTCGGCCTTCACCCTGATGAAGATGAAGGAAACAGCTGAGGCTTATCTCGGCCAGGGCGTCACGCAGGCCGTGATCACCGTTCCTGCCTATTTCAATGATGCCCAGCGCCAGGCGACGAAAGATGCGGGCAAAATCGCTGGTCTCGAGGTTCTACGCATCATCAACGAGCCGACGGCTGCGGCTCTCGCCTATGGCCTCGACAAGAAAAGCTCGGGCACGATCGCGGTCTATGACCTCGGTGGCGGCACCTTCGACGTGTCTATTCTCGAAATCGGCGATGGCGTCTTTGAGGTGAAATCCACCAATGGCGACACCTTCCTCGGCGGTGAAGATTTCGACATGCGCCTCGTCGAGTATTTGGCCGATGAGTTCAAGAAGGAGCAGGGCATTGACCTGAAAAAGGACAAGCTCGCCCTCCAGCGCCTGAAGGAAGCAGCCGAAAAGGCCAAGATCGAGCTTTCATCGGCGCTCCAGACCGAGATCAACCTGCCTTACATCACGGCCGATTCATCTGGCCCGAAGCATCTCGCGATCAAGCTCAGCCGCGCCAAGTTCGAGAGCCTCGTCGATGATTTCGTCCAGCGCACCATCGAGCCGTGCAAGAAGGCTTTGAAGGATGCCGGCATTCAGGCCGGCCAGATCGACGAGGTCGTGCTCGTTGGCGGTATGACGCGCATGCCGAAAATCCAGGAAATTGTGAAGCAATTCTTCGGCAAGGAGCCACATAAGGGTGTGAACCCGGATGAGGTTGTCGCCATGGGCGCGGCCATTCAGGCCGGCGTGCTGCAGGGCGACGTGAAAGACGTGCTGCTGCTCGATGTCACCCCACTTTCGCTCGGCATCGAGACGCTCGGCGGCGTGTTCACGCGCCTCATCGATCGCAACACCACGATCCCCACCAAGAAGAGCCAGGTTTTCTCGACCGCTGAAGATGGCCAGACCGCCGTGACCATTCAGGTCTATCAGGGAGAGCGCGAGATGGCGGCGGATAACAAGATCCTCGGTCGCTTCAACCTCGAGGGTCTGCCTGCTGCACCGCGCGGTATCCCGCAGATCGAGGTGACTTTCGACATCGATGCCAACGGCATTGTGAATGTCACGGCGAAGGACAAGGCGACCAACAAGGAGCAGGCGATCCGCATTCAGGCCTCGGGCGGCCTCTCGGATGCTGACATTCAGAAGATGGTCAAGGAAGCCGAGGCCAATGCTGCCGAGGACAAGAGGCGCCGCGAGCTGGTGGAAGCCAAGAATCAGGGCGAAAGCCTGATCCACTCAACCGAAAAGTCGCTGAAAGAGCATGCCGAAAAGCTGCCTGAGGCCGACAAAACCGCAGCCGAAGGCGCCATCACCGGGCTGCGCGATGCGCTCGCCGGCGAGGATGCCGAGATGATCACCGAGCGCACCAACGCCCTGATGCAGGCCGCGATGAAGATCGGCGAGACGATCTACAAGGCCGAGCAGGAAGCGACTGCCAAAGCCGATGCCGAGAAGGATGGCGCGAAGACAGATGACGTCATCGACGCCGAATTCAAGGATGTCTCCAAGGACGACAAGAAGAAGTCGTGATGGTGCGTTCGACCGGGCTACGCCTCCGAAAACAAGGTGGCAGCGTTCTGACTTTCGCTGCCGCCCTTTCTTTTGTGTTGTCCTCTTCCGCATCTTATTCCAACGACCTCAAGCCACTCACCCTTCTTGAGAAACGGCAGATGGTGGCCAACTCGATTGATACATTAGAAATTCGGGTCAATCGATCTATTAGGGCCAGAGACCCCCGCGAAATTCAGTTCTCCGCAGATTTTGGCATCGGCTACATGTTGGGCATTAGCGCCGCTTCAAACATCGATCGGTCTTGTCAGCTAGCTGCGCAGACAATTGCCACGATAGCGAAGGCTGGAGTTCGTTTCGTTGCGACTGAGAGTACAGAATTCAAGTCTCTGATTGGACAATCATATCGTGAGAAAGAACGCGAAGGTGTTGTCGGGAGTGTTAAGCGTTTTCGAGAACAGAAAATCGCGTGTTTCAAGGATGTTGGTTTAGGTGAGCCCAAAATGCACCTCCCCGATCACCCGCTTGAAGGCGTGAACTGATGTCCAAGCGTGACTATTACGAAATCCTCGGCGTTGCGAAAAACGCCGATGAAGCCGCGCTGAAATCGGCCTTCCGCAAACTTGCGATGCAATTTCACCCGGATAAAAACCCGGGAAATGCGGAGGCAGAACAACGCTTCAAGGAACTCAACGAGGCCTATCAGGTTCTCTCCGATCCGCAGAAGCGCGCGGCCTATGATCGCTTTGGTCACGCTGCGTTCGAGAATGGTGGTGCCGGTGGCCCCGGTGGATTCGGTCCGGATTTCGCCTCCTCGATGTCGGATATTTTCGAGGATATCTTTGGCGATGTCTTCGGTGGTGGCGGGCGTCGCGGCGGGCGCGGGCGCGAGCGGGGTGCCGATCTGCGCTACAATCTCGAGATCAGTCTCGAGGACGCCTATGCCGGCAAGGACATGAACATCAAGGTGCCCACCTCGATCACGTGCGAGGCCTGCACGGGCACCGGAGCCAAACCGGGCTCAAAGCCGAAGACCTGCCCCACTTGCGGTGGTCAGGGCCGAGTGCGTGCCATGCAGGGCTTTTTCGCGATCGAGCGCACCTGCCCCACCTGCAACGGGCGTGGCGAAGTGATCGAGGATCCTTGTCGGGTTTGCTCGGGCTCGGGCCGCACCTTGAAGGAAATCAATCTCTCGGTTGAAATCCCGGCCGGCGTCGAGGATGGCACGCGGATGCGCCTTTCCGGCAAGGGCGAAGCCGGCGCGCGCGGTGCGCCGCCCGGTGATCTCTATATTTTTCTCTCGGTGAAGCCGCATGGCTTTTTCAGTCGCGATGGGGCGGACTTGTTCTGCCGCGTACCGATTTCGATGGTTGCAGCCGCATTGGGTACCGAGATCAAGGTGCCAACGCTCGATGGCCGCGAGGCGGTGATCAAGGTTCCTGAGGGAACACAAAGCGGCAAACAGTTCCGTCAGCGAGCGAAGGGCATGCCGGTTCTGCGCTCGAAGGAAATCGGTGATCTCTATGTTCAGGTTCTCGTGGAAACCCCGCAGAACCTCACCAAGCGCCAGCGCGAACTGCTCTCCGAGTTCGAAAAAGACTCTTCCAACGCCACGAGCCCTGAATCATCGGGCTTCTTCGGCCGGGTCAAGGACTTCTTCGGCGGCTCCGCGTGAAGAGGCATAGGGATCCCTGATCCATGTGCCGAGTTGTCGCACAGTGGGCTTGCAAGATATTTAGCCGGCCTGTATTCGGGGTGCTCAGGGTGTCGTGAGCGGGAGCGTTGCGCTTGGCCGAACTTTTTCAGCAAAAGCCGTTCGAGGACATTCGCCGCTCGGGCAAGAAGCTCGTCGCCAAGATCTCGGCCGAGGTCAAACAGGCGAAGATCGACGATGATGCTCGTTTTCTGAAATCCTGGCTCGACAACCCGCTGAAAACCGGCGCGGTTTCGCCCTCGTCCAAAGCTCTCGCCAAGAAGATGGCGAGCTATGTCGACCCCTCCTTGCCCGGCCCCGTGATCGAGTTGGGCCCTGGCACTGGCCCGGTGACCGACGCGTTGATCGCGCGCGGCGTGGGCGAGGACCGGCTGGTTCTCGTCGAGTTCAATCCGGAATTTTGCGCCCTCCTGCGCAAGCGCTATCCGCGCGCCACAATCATTGAGGGCGATGCTTATGCGCTTGAGCGCACTTTGGCGGAGCAGCTGGCAGTGCCGGCGGCCGCTCTCGTGTCATCGCTCCCGCTGTTCACGCGGCCCGAGAAGCAGCGCCTTGCGCTGCTGCGCGAGGCTTTCGCCATGATGCGCCAGGGCGCACCATTCATCCAGTTTACCTATGCCGCTGTCTCGCCCATGCCCAAAAAGGCGGGCGGGTTTGATGCGCATGTCAGCCCGCGGGTCTGGCTCAACCTCCCGCCTGCTTGTGTCTGGGTTTATCGCCAAAACCAGGCGTGATCACACCGCCACAAGCGGCACGCTGAAACTCGGCTTCGCCTCAAGCCAGGCCGGAACAGTCAGGTTTTTCGAACGCAGGAAATCGGGGTTGAACAGCCGCGAAGCGTAGCGGGTGCCATAATCGCAAAGAATGGTCACGATCGTGTGGCCCGGGCCCATTTCTTTGGCGAGGCGGATCGCGCCCGCGACGTTGATGCCGGTGGAAGAGCCCATCACCAGCCCCTCTTCCTTCACCAGCTGGAAGACGATGTTGAGCGCTTCTTCGTCACCGACGCGGCAGGTGAAATCAGGGGCGAAGCCCTCAAGATTTTTTGTAATCCGACCCTGCCCGATGCCCTCGGAAATCGAGGATCCCTCGGATTTGAGTTCCCCTGTCGTGTAATAGCTGTAGAGCGCCGCGCCGTAAGGATCGACGAGGCCGATTTTGACATCCGGCTTTTTCGCTTTCAGCGCCATCGCGGTGCCGACAAGAGTGCCACCCGAACCAACGGCGCAGATGAAGCCATCGATCTTCCCGCCCGTATCGCGCCAGATCTCGGGTCCGGTCGTCTCGATATGCGCCTGCCGGTTCGCTGTGTTGTCAAACTGGTTCGCCCAGAACGCGCCATTGGGCTCGGTTTTCGCGAGTTGCTCGGCGAGGCGCCCCGAAACACGCACGAAATTGTTGGGGTTGGAATAGGGCGCTGCAGGGACTTCGATCAGCGTTGCACCCGCCGAACGCAAGGCCAGTTTTTTCTCCTCGCTCTGCGTCTCGGGGATGACGATCACACTCCTCATGCCCATCGTATTGCCAACCAACGTGAGGCCGATGCCGGTATTGCCCGCCGTGCCCTCGACAATCGTGCCGCCGGGTTTCACGAGGCCTTTTGCCAGCGCATCACGGATCATAAACAGCGCGGCCCGATCTTTCACCGATTGGCCGGGGTTGAGAAACTCCGCCTTGCCCAAGATCGTGCAGCCCGTTTCCTCCGAAGCGCGCTTGAGCTTGATCAGCGGCGTGTTGCCGATGGCGGAAACCAGCCCGTCGTGAGTCATTTTTCCCCCGGGAACAAAAACATTTCGCGTTTGCAGATCAGAGCTTTTCATCTAACTCCCGCAGAGCGGATCAACAAGGCGAGGTGATGCATGGCGCGCATTCTGGTTTTCTCAGGCTCGACGCGCCCAGCCTCGTTCAACCGCCGCCTCGCCGCGATTGCCGCACGCGATTTGCGAGCCTTGGGCGCGGAGGTTACCGAGATTTCGCTCGCCGATTTTCTGCTGCCATTCGTCGATGACGACGGTCGCCCGAACCCGCCGGAGAACGCCAAGCGCTTCAACGATGTGCTGCAGGCGCATGATGGCCTGTTCATCGCTTGCCCCGAATACAATTCCGGCTATCCGCCGATGCTTAAGAACGCGCTTGATTGGGCGAGCATGTGCAATGGCGGCAAGCCTGGCCTTGCGGGCAAGGTCGTGGCGCTGGGCTCGGCTTCACCGAGCCCACGCGGCGGATATCGCGCGCTCACCCAGTTGCGCTCCACATTGGAACTCGGGTTCGGCGCGCTGGTCATCCCGGAAATGGCCGCCGTTCCGTTCGCGAACAAGGCGCTCGCCGAAGACCATGTGCTGGCTGATGAAGGTGCCGCAAAGCTCCTCGCGGGGACGCTGGCGCGGCTTATCCAAGAACTCGGATATCGGGTCTGAGGAGGCGAGATGGACATTCGTGACAGGGTAATCGTCGCGCTGGATGTGCCTGACGTGGTGCAGGCGCAACGGATCGTAGATACGCTCGGTGACGACGCAACCTTCTACAAGGTGGGATACGAGCTGGCTTTTGTCGGTGGGCTTGATTTTGCGCGCAGCCTCGCAGCCTCCGGAAAGAAAGTGTTCCTTGATCTCAAGCTCCATGACATCCCCAACACGATTGAGAAAGGTGTTGGGCAGATCGCTCGGATGGGCATGACATTCCTCACTGTGCATGCCTACCCGCAAACGCTCGCGGCCGCCGCGAAGGGCGCCGCCGGCTCTTCGCTTGGCGTGCTCGGTGTCTCGGTCATGACCTCAATGGACGATGCCGATCTGGCACGCGCCGGCTACGGCATGGGCGT
>JBOFZC010000017.1:0-18647 GCA_051654985.1 Rhabdaerophilum sp. | reverse complement strand
CTTATCCCGCTCTCGCGCCGTTCCAACCGCGCGTTTTCTCCGGCATGCAGCCGACCGGCAATCTCCACCTCGGCAATTATCTCGGCGCGCTCCAGCGCTGGGTGAAAATGCAAGACACGCATGATTGCGTCTATTGCATCGTCGATCTGCACGCGATCACTCAAGGGGCGGAAGTCTGGGGTGGACCGCAAGGTTTGCGACAGTCGATCCGTGAGGTCACCGCTGCCTATCTCGCGGCTGGGCTCGACCCGAAACGCTCAATCATTTTCAACCAGAGCCAGGTCGCTGGCCATGCCGAACTTGCATGGATTTTCAATTGTGTCGCGCGCTTGGGTTGGCTCAATCGCATGACGCAATTCAAAGAAAAGGCCGGCAAGGATCGCGAAAACGCGTCGATCGGGCTCTATGATTATCCCGTTCTGATGGCGGCCGATATTCTCGTTTATCGCGCCACGCATGTGCCGGTGGGCGAGGACCAGAAGCAGCATCTCGAATTGGCGCGCGATATTGCACAGAAGTTCAATTTCGACTTCGCGGAACGCATTCAATCCCTCGGCCTTGGCTCAGGTGAATATTTTCCCCAACCCGAACCGCTCATCGCGGGACCAGCGCCGCGCGTGATGAGCCTGCGCGACGGCACCAAGAAGATGTCGAAATCCGACCCTTCGGATTATTCGCGCATCAACCTCACCGATGATGCCGAGACCATCGCGCTGAAGGTTCGCAAAGCGAAAACCGATCCCGAACCTCTCCCGAGCGAAGAGGCCGGCCTCAAAGGTCGCCCCGAGGCTGAAAATCTCGTCACCATCTATTCCGCGCTGTCGGGTGACGCGGCGGCGGATGTGCTCACGGAATATGGCGGGGGTCAGTTCTCGCGCTTCAAGACGGCTCTTGCCGATCTCTCGGTCGAGAAACTGGCCCCGATTGCCAGCGAAATGCGGCGTTACCTCGCAGACCCGGCTTCGATCGATGCCGTTCTTTTCGACGGCGCTGACCGCGCTCGCGCCATCGCCGAGCCGGTTTATCGCGACGTCAAAGAGATCATGGGCTTCATCCATCGCTGATTTGTGGGTCTTGCGCCGCTGCCTGCCTCCTGCCACCATCTTATGGATGGTGACGTCCGAAGGGGGAAGCGGATGGGGTTGAGGCGGCGCGCATATGAGCCGGGACATCGCGCGAAAGTGCTGGTGGTTGTCGATGAAACGCCGGAATGTTCACGCGCTGTGACCTTCGTCGCACGGCGCGCACGGCGCACGGGTGCTGCGATCGTGATGCTCGCCATTATCGAACCCGAAGAGGCGCAGCCCTGGCTCGGTGTCGGCGATATCATGCAAGCCGAGGCGGAGGCCGAAGCCAGTGAACGGCTTGAAAAGGCCGCGGCAATTGTCCGCGACATCGCACATTTTGAGCCGGAAAGGGTGATCCGCACCGGCAAACCCGCCGATGAGGTCCTTCAGCTGATCGAGGCGGATGAGGACATCGCCGCGCTGCTTCTTGCGGCCGGAACCGGCAAGGATGGGCCGGGGCCGTTGGTCACACAATTGGCGGGGCGCGCGTCAGCCGGTTTCCCTGTGCCGATCACCATCGTGCCTGGCGGCCTTCCGGATGCCGATTTCGAAGCTTTGGCCTAAAGCTTCGCACTTGTGCGACGGCTATAACGGCTTATCTAGAAAACATTCCATGCCGGACCTTGAATCCGGCCATGCATGATGAGGCTCGAAACCCATGTTCATCCAGACTGAAGCCACACCCAACCCCGCGACCCTGAAATTCCTGCCGGGAAAGAGCGTGCTTGGCGCGTCCACTCGCGAATTCAAGAATGCGGCAGATGGCCAATCCTCCCCGCTGGCCCAAAGGCTGTTTGATGTGCCCGGCGTGACCGGTGTATTTCTGGGCTCCGATTTTGTTACTGTCACCAAGGGGAATGGCGAATGGCAGCATCTCAAGCCTGCCATCCTCGGCGCCATCATGGAGCATTACCTCTCCGGCGAGCCAGTGCTGGGCGAAGCTGGGTCTGAGGAAATACCAGCGGACGAGTTCTTCGAAGAAACTGATGCCGAAACGGTTGCGACCATCAAGGAACTGCTTGAAACGCGGATACGCCCGGCAGTGGCGGGCGATGGCGGCGATATCACCTTCCGTGGCTTTCGCGATGGTGTGGTTTATTTGACCATGAAAGGTTCCTGCTCCGGGTGCCCATCGTCGACCGCAACATTGAAAAATGGCATTCAGAACCTGCTGCGACATTTCTTGCCCGATGTGCAATCGGTCGAGGCGGCCTGATCTGGGGAATAGGCGCGGATGCGCATTCTGGCGCTCGACACGGCCCTTGGGGCAACATCCGTCGCGGTTTATGACACCGAGGGTGCGCGTATCGTCTCCGAGGAACGGTCAGAGATGGTGCGCGGTCATGCCGAGGCGCTCGTGCCGATGGCGGGACGTGTTTTAGATAAAGCTGGGCTGAGTTTTCACTCTATCGACCGCTTCGCGGCCACGATTGGCCCCGGCAGTTTCACCGGCATTCGCATCGGGATTGCGGCTGCACGCGCCTTTGGTTTGGCGCATCGGAAGCCGGTTGTCGGTGTTTCCACACTTGCGGCCTATGCGGCACCCGTTCTGTTTGGCGGGGAAAAGCGCCCGGTCGCAGCGGCGGTGGATGCCCGGCACGGCATGATCTTCTACCAGCTCACGGGCGCGGATGGACGCCAGATCGCGGGTCCGGGCCTGTTTTCCCTTGCCGATGCGGCGCGCAAGGTTGGCTCCGGCGCGGTGATTGTTACCGGTGATGCCGCCGAGCTTCTCGCCCGTGCCATGAAAGAGCAGAATCCGGACTTCCGCATCACGCCGGATACGGCCCGCCCGAGCCCCGCGCCGCCCATTCTCTGGGTCGCGCGGCTCGCGAGCGTCGCTGATCCCGCCGCATCGCCCTGCCGGCCACTTTACCTGCGCGAAGCGAATGTCACGCCGCAAGATGGCGCACGTCTTCAGCGCGCATCCGCTCCCGAGGCGTAAACCATGTGGCCTTGGTTCTGGCCATGGATTTGGCTGATGGGTGGGCCTTCAACGGCCATCCGCGACGCTGATGCCGTGGATTGCTGGCGTATGGCCGAGATTCACGCCTCAGGGTTTGCGCATGGCTGGGAGAGGGTGGAACTCGAGAGAATGCTTCTTTCCCCCGATCATGTAGTGGATGTGCAGGTTTCCCGCGCCTATATCGGCGATATTGTCACCGGTTTCGCAATCAGTCGCGTCGTGGCGGGTGAGGCAGAATTGCTCACAATCGTGCTCGACCTGGAAACGCGTGGACGTGGTTATGCCGCGGGGCTTCTCTCTCATCACGCAGCCTCTGTTCGACGCGCTGGCGCAGAAGTGCTGTTCCTCGAAGTTGCAGCGGATAACACACCGGCCCTCGCGCTCTACCGCAAAGCGGGTTTCGTCGAGATCGGACGACGCAAGGGCTATTATCCAGCAGCAACAGGCGCCCCCCGCCGTGATGCAATGACTATGAAGGCTGATCTTTCTCGCCTTGATCCGACCCCGCGTTACGCCTGATGCTGTGCTTGTCATCTTCTTGTCACGCAAGGTGACGAAGGGCACGGCCTTGATGGCACTGAATATCCGGCAAAAGACAAAACTCGTTCTCCGGCTTGCAGCACTCGCCCCGGCGTTTGCGCTGGGCTTACCAGCGCAATGGCTGGCGCTGAAGGCGGGCTCGCCGCTGGCGCGGCACCTGCCGGTGATTTTTCACCGCTACCTGTGTTTTGTGATGGGTGTGCAGGTCGAGCGCGTGGGAATGCCCGACCCGCGCCGTCCTCTGATGATTGTCTCGAACCATGTGTCTTGGCTTGATATCATCGTGATTTCTTCCCTGTTTCCGGTCTCGTTCATCGCGAAAAGCGAAGTCGGAGAATGGCCGGTTGTACGCACGCTCGCCCGGCTCCAGCGTTCGATTTTTGTTGAACGCGAACGGCGCGCCAAAACCGGAGCTGTGAATGCCGCGATTGCCCAGCGGCTCGGTTCGGGGGATGCGATGGTGCTTTTCGCAGAGGGCACAACGAGCGATGGCCTGCGTGTGCTGCCATTTCGCTCGGCGATTCTCGGTGCGGCGCAGGCGGCAACGGGCGGTGAAGCCGAAACCGTGCTGCAGCCCCTGGCGATCCGCTATACCCATCGCTCAGGTCTGCCGATTTCGCGTGGCGATATGGTGGAAATCGCTTGGTTCGGCGATATGGATCTTGGGCCGCATCTCTCAGCCCTACTCGCCGGCCCGAAAATCACGGTTCGCGTTGCCTTGCCTCCGGCGATCGCTGTTTCTGCGGGAGCCAATCGCAAGGCAATCGCGCGCGAATTGGAAGGCGCGGTGCGGCAGGCTTTCGCGCGCTGAAACACCGCTCTTTTCGTGCACACCCTTTGGCGATAGAGGAGCGGCTATGGATAAAAGCCAAACCCCTGTTTCAAAACCCCCGGAAAGCAAGCGCCGCGCGCATATCAAATCATTCGGCTGCCAGATGAACGCCCATGATGCCGAGCGCATGGCCGATTTGCTGGCGCGCGAGGGGTACGAGGCCACAGAGACGGCTGACGATGCCGATCTCGTCATCCTGAACACCTGCCATATCCGCGAGAAGGCGGCGGAAAAGGTCTATTCCGAGATCGGCCGCTTGCGGGATCGGAAGATAGAGCGCGCCACTGAGGGCAAGGAAACCATCATCGCTGTCGCGGGTTGCGTCGCTCAAGCGGAAGGTGGGGAGATCATGCGGCGTGCGCCGGCGGTTGACCTCGTGGTCGGCCCGCAGAGCTATCATCGGCTGCCAGCTCTTTTGAAAACGGCACGCCGGGGGAAGGTGATCGACACCGATTTTCCTGAGGAGGACAAGTTCGATCACCTGCCCTTGCCGGGCAAAAAGCGGATCATGAATCGCGGCCCCTCAGCTTTCCTCACGGTTCAGGAGGGGTGCGACAAGTTCTGTTCCTTCTGTGTGGTGCCTTTTACGCGGGGCGCCGAGATATCGCGTCCAGTCGAGGCCATCCTCGCTGAAGCGCGGCAATTGGCCGAAGCCGGCGTGCGCGAGATCATGCTGCTGGGACAGAATGTGAATGCCTATCATGGCGTGGCTTCTGGTGGCGGGACATGGGATCTGGCTCGCCTGTTCGAGGCTTTGTCGGAGATTTCCGGCCTGGATCGCCTGCGTTACGCCACTAGCCATCCGCGCGACATGAATGATGCGCTGATTGCCGCACATCGCGATTTGCCCAAACTGATGCCCTATCTGCATCTGCCGGTTCAGGCGGGCTCAGATCGCGTGCTTAAAGCGATGAACCGTAAGCACAACGCGGATGAATATCGCGCGATCATCGAGAAAGCGCGAATTGCTCGGCCTGATATCGCTGTCACCTCGGATTTCATCATCGGTTTCCCTGGCGAAACCGATGCGGATTTCGAAGAGACGATGCGCCTTGTGCGCGATATTGGCTTTGCCGCCGCTTATTCCTTCAAATATTCGCCTCGGCCGGGCACGAAAGCGGCAGAATCGGCGGATATGGTGCCCGAAGAGGTGAAGACCGCGCGCCTTCACGCGCTGCAGGCCCTGATCCTCGAGCAGCAGACCGATTTCAACCGCGCGACGCTCGGGAAAACGGTCTCGGTTCTGTTCGAGAAGGCTGGTCGTCACCCGGGCCAAATTGCCGGCAAATCACCTTATTTGCAGGCTATCCATGCTGATATCCCCAGCGGTGAGACGATTTCTGATTGGCGCGGCAAGATTGCAGATGTGCGAATCACCGAACTTCGGTCAAACTCTCTTCATGGTGAGATCGTCTCGCCCCATGGCGAGTCTGACCGGGGAGGAATCGCCGCTTGAATTTTCGCCTGAGCGAGCCGTCACGGCTTGCGGCTTCGGTGGAAGCCGCTCTCGATGGCGTTGAGGAAACCCTCACGCTGGATGATAACCGCGCCGCTGTGCTTCTGGTCGGCAATTACGACCAGAATATTGCCCATCTTGAGCGACGGTTGAATGTTCTGGCCCATATCAATGGCAACCAGATCCGTCTGCGCGGCACACGTGACACCGTCAATCATGCCCGCCGGGTGATCGAGAGCCTTTACAATGCCGTGCGCAAGGGGCGCACGGTTGGGGTGGGCGATGTGGATGGCGCGATTGAGGAAACAGCTCTCCAGCGTGCCTTGTTCCCGGTCAAAAGCGAGGCACCAGTTGAGCCGGGTAAAGCCGAGATCGCGGGCTTTGGTCATGTTGCGACGCGCAAAAAAGGCCCCGTGAAGGCCCGCAACGCGGCGCAGGATGCCTATATCCGTGTGCTCGCGCGCCACGAACTCGTTTTTGCCGAGGGGCCGGCTGGAACGGGTAAGACCTGGCTTGCTGTCGGCCATGCCGTGCAATTGCTCGAACAGGGCCATGTCGAACGCCTCATCCTCTCACGCCCGGCGGTGGAGGCCGGCGAGAAGATCGGCTTCCTGCCCGGCGATATGCGCGAGAAGGTCGATCCCTATCTGCGGCCCATTTACGATGCGCTCTATGATTTCATGGAGGGGCGGCTCGTTGAGCGTGCCCTGCAAACCAATGTGATTGAGATCGCACCACTCGCCTTCATGCGCGGGCGTACGCTCTCGAATGCCCTGATTCTGCTCGATGAAGCGCAGAACGCCTCGTCCATGCAGATGAAGATGTTCCTCACCCGCCTCGGCGAAGGATCGCGGATGATCATCACCGGCGACCCGACACAAATCGACCTGCCCTCAGGCCAGACCTCGGGTTTCAGTGAGGCCATCAACCTGCTCAAGGACGTCGAGGGGATTGGCCACGTAAAATTCGGGCACCAGCATGTGGTGCGCCACGATCTCGTGCGCCGGATCGTCCAGGCCTATGAGGAGCGCCCAGACCCGGGACCCATTTCACCGATGTCACCGCACGCCCCGCGCCGTGGCTGAGATCGATGTCCTGATCGAGGCAGAGGGTTGGAAGACTCTGCCGGATGTCGAAAAGATTTCCGAGGTCGCTGCGATTGCCGCGCTCACATTGGAAAAAACCTCGGGCGATGTCACCATTTTGCTCGCTGATGACGTGGAAATGCGTCGGCTCAACGCCACTTTTCGAGGCAAGGACAAGCCGACCAATGTACTCTCCTTTCCAGCCGCGCCATTGCCGCCCGGATTGAAGGGCACAGATTCACTCTTCCTCGGAGACCTTGCTCTGGGTTATGAGACTTGCGCGGCTGAAGCCTTGGCCGAAGGGAAAACACTTCGCGATCACCTCTCCCACCTCGTGGTGCATGGTCTTTTGCATCTCATGGGATACGATCACGAAACGGAGGTTGAAGCCGAGCGGATGGAAGGGCGCGAACGCGCCATTCTCGCCACACTCGGTATAGCCGATCCGTATTCTGGCGCTGAGGAGGCGCCGCTCGATGAGTAGTGACAATCCGGCTGAACGCGCGAGCGCGCCGGAGCAAAAAAACCGGGAAACGGGCAAAGAGCCGCCGCGCGAAAGTTGGGGCGAGCGGCTGAAAATCGTCCTCGGGCTAAAACCCGCCCATTCCATTCGCGACAATCTCGAAGATGCCCTCGAAGATCCCGAGGTTGAGGGCGATGATGAGAGCTTCACGCAGGAAGAACGGCGGATTTTGCGCAATCTCCTGAATGCGCGTGACACCCGCGTGCAGGATGTGATGGTGCCGCGCGGATCGATCATCGGCATTTCCGAGGATGCGAGCTTTGGGGAGCTTCGGGCGATGTTCCTTTCTGCGGGACATTCGCGTCTGCCAGTTTACGGCGAAACGCTCGACGACCCCAAGGGCATGGTGCATATCCGTGACGTGTTCGTGCGGATGGAGAGCCTGTCGTCCAACGTGCTCGTGGGCAAATCCGGGCTCGTGCGGCCGGTTCTCTTCGCCCCGGCCTCGATGCCCGCTCTCGATCTGCTGCTCGATATGCAGCGCCAGCGCATTCATATGGCTCTGGTGATTGATGAATATGGCGAGACCGATGGCCTCGTCTCGCTCGAGGATGTGCTCGAAATCATCGTTGGCAATATCGAGGATGAGCACGACTCAAACGAGGAAATCCGTATCGAGGCGCTGCCGAATGGCGATCTCGTTGTGGATGCGCAAGCCGCCCTTGAGGATGTGGCCCTGCGGCTTGGCATTCGCATTGAGGCGGAAGAGGGTGAACAGGCCATCTCGACCGTTGGTGGTTATATCTCGGCTTTGCTTGGACGCTTGCCGGCCAAGGGCGAGGTGATTACCGCGCCGAATGGCGTGATTTTCACCGTTCTCGACGGCGATGCCCGGCGGATGCGCAAGATCCGTATCGCGCCTCCACCCGGGGATGACAGCGGTTGATGATCTCGCCTGTGCGCAGATGGCCGAGAACGCATTCATTCGAACACAAAATGCGTTAGCTGACAGGGGGATGATTCGCTCCAGTTGGGCGAGTCGTCATTTCTAAGGGGTGGCTCATGGCCCTCGGCACGTTTTTTGGCGCGTGGCGCGAGTCACGCTTTTCGCTCGCATTCCTCGCCGAGCATATCATCCTGCTGGCAGGGTGGCCGCGTTGGCTTCTTGCCCTTGTTGCGGGCGCTGTCGCATCCCTGGCGCTCCAACCTGTCAATGTTCTCCCCGCTCTCGCTTTCGCCTTTCCCGTTCTTGTCTGGCTGATGGACGGGCTGGCCGTGCCGGGGCGTCGGCGCCTTGCCTGGCAAGCCTTCTCGATCGGCTGGTGTTTTGGCTTCGGGTATTTTCTCGCAGGCCTTTGGTGGCTCGGCGTTGCCTTTGTGATTGGCGGCGAGCAGTTCATCTGGCTGTTGCCACTTGGAGTTATCGGCCTGCCGGCCGGGCTCGCCATCTTCACAGGCCTCGGCATTGTGTTGGCAAGGGCCTTATGGTCGTCCGGCGCCCTGCGAGTCTTCACCCTTGCCTTCGCGCTGGGGCTATCCGAATTCGCCCGGGCAAGCATCCTGACCGGGTTTCCTTGGAACGGATTTGGACAAGTCTTCGCTGATCATCTGGTATTGGCGCAGGGAGCGAGCTTGATCGGCGCTGAAGGGCTTGGGCTTTTCGCGATTCTGGTCTTCGCCGCTCCAGCGACACTGGGCACTGGCCGGGGTCTTGTCGCGCGTTGGACCATGCCCGCGCTCGCGGTTTTGCTCATTGCCGCTTTGGCCGGTTTCGGCTTTGCGCGACTGATACCGACCGGTGGCAGCCGAGGCGATTTGAGCCGCATCGCCATGGTGCCGGATGTGAAACTCCGGATCGTGCAGCCGAACGTGGCACAGGAGGGAAAAAACAGGGCCGGTTCGGGGGCTCAGATTCTCGAGCGGTTCCTTCAGCTCTCTGATCGCCCGACTGGGCCGCAGAACGCCGGGCTTTCCGATGTCACCCATCTGTTCTGGCCCGAGGCTCCATTTCCGTTCGTGCTCGATCGCGAACCCAAAGCCATCGAGGCGATTTCCCAGCAATTGGCCGGCGGGACTGTGTTGGTCACAGGTGCAATCCGAGCGGAGGAAGCGCCTGATCTGTCGCGCCGATACCGATTCTTCAACTCCATCCAGGTCCTCAATCGCGATGGAATTCTTGGCACCTACGACAAGGCGCATCTGGTTCCTTTTGGTGAATACCTGCCCTTCGAACGTCTGCTGCGTAGCTTTGGATTGCAGGAATTCGTGCATGTCATAGGCGGATTTTCCGCGAGCCGCGAGAGGAAACCCCTCGATATTCCTGGCTTGCCCGGCGCGGTCCCGGTCATTTGTTTTGAAACGATTTTTCCGCGGGAGCTGGCTCCCTCCATCACGGGTAGTGCTGTTTTCGTGAACGTGACGAACGATGCCTGGTTCGGCCGCACGCCAGGGCCATATCAGCATCTCGCCCAGGCACGGCTGCGCTCGATTGAATTTGGACAGCCGATGGTGCGAGCGGCCAACAGCGGGGTTTCCGCTGTGATCGATCCCTATGGCCGCATTCTCGTAAGCTTGCCGCTCAATCGCGCCGATATCGTCGATTCGCCTCTTCCTGCCGGATTGGCTGGGACATTGTATAGCCAAACGATTTGGTATAGTTACGCTACCGTGATGATTCTGTTTGCGGCGCTCGGGTTCTTGGGCAAACTCCGCGATCGGTTCTTTGCCGGATTGCAATGGCGCAAACCGTAACGAGGGTCGACTCTTCGAGTCCGGTGGATATCCGATCGGTATATGCCGATTTTGCGATATTCTCCTTCGATCTTCTGTCGTAGGGTGGGCTTTGCGGCGGTGTGAATGATGCTCCTATGCATTCGGGGGCAGTTCGTGCGACCCGATGCCGTCGGGATGGAGTAGTGAAAAGTATGCCTGCAGATGAGACCAGCATGAAGAAGGCTCCCGGCGAATTCGACCGTCATGTCGGCCGGCGCATCCGAATGCGGCGCATCCAGGTGGGCATGAGCCAGGAACGCCTGGCTGATAGCCTTGGTGTCACCTTTCAGCAGGTCCAGAAATACGAGAAGGGCGCAAACCGCATCACCATGAGCCGTATGCGCATCGTCGCCCAGGTGCTTGGTGTGCCGATGTCCTATTTCTCGGAAGGTGCGCCGGGCGAAGAGGGCATGGTGCTGGTCGGCGGCTTTGCTGAGAACAAGCAGGCGGATTATACGGTCGAATTGTTTTCGACGCCTGAGGGCGTGGCTTTGGCCCGCGCCTTTGCCTCGATCGAAGATCCCAAAGTTCGCCGCCGGGTTGTGGATCTCGTGACGACCCTAGCCGAAGGGCAACGTAAGGAATAATGCGCCTGAGGCGCATTGGTTACGAACAAAACGTTCTTTTTGCCGAACTTGTTCGCTCAAACATCTTGACCGAGCATCCGATCTCGCTCTAGAGACGCGCCCGATCTCCGGCCTCATGCGGCATGTTGCACGGGCCTTCATCCCCTTTGACAGGAGCCTCACGTGGCGCGGTCTTCTTATCTGTTTACGTCTGAATCCGTCTCGGAAGGTCATCCGGACAAGGTCTGTGATCGCATCTCGGATGAGGTTGTGGATCTTTTCTTCCGGGAAGCCGCCAAGGCGGGCATGGATGCCTCGCAGGTTCGTGTGGCCTGCGAAACGCTGGCCACCACTAATCGTGTCGTGATTGCCGGCGAGGTTCGCACCTCGCTCGACGAGAAGGCGATGAAGTCGAAGGTCAAAAGCGTGGCTCGCAAGGCCATCCGCGCCATCGGCTACGAGCAGGCCGGCTTCCACTGGAAGACCGCGAAGATCGACGTGCTGCTCCATTCGCAATCCGCCGATATCGCACAGGGCGTTGATGCCTCGGGCAACAAGGACGAAGGTGCCGGCGATCAGGGCATCATGTTCGGTTACGCCTGCCGTGAAACGCCGGAACTCGCGCCAGCCCCACTTTATTATTCGCACAAGATTCTCGAGGTTCTCGCTGATTTGCGCCACAAGGGTGAGCGCAATTGCGGCAAGCTCGGCCCGGATGCCAAGAGCCAGGTGACCGTGCGCTACGAGAATGGCATGCCCGTTGGCGTGACGCAGATCGTGCTCTCGACCCAGCATCTGGATGAATCCCTGACGTCGGACGGCGTGCGCAAGATCGTCGAGCCGATCATCCGCGAAACCCTGCCCGAGGGCTGGATTTCAAAGGATACGGTCTGGCACGTGAACCCCACTGGCAAGTTCGTGATCGGCGGTCCGGACGGGGATGCCGGCCTTACTGGTCGCAAGATCATTGTCGACACCTATGGCGGTGCTGCCCCGCATGGCGGCGGCGCGTTCTCGGGCAAAGATCCGACCAAGGTAGACCGCTCGGCCGCCTATGCCGCGCGCTATCTCGCGAAGAACGTGGTCGCGGCCGGCCTTGCGGATCGTTGCACGATCCAGGTTGCCTATGCGATCGGCGTTTCGAAGCCGCTCTCGGTCTATGTCGACCTGCATGGCACGGCCAAGGGCAAGGTGACAGAAGCCACCCTCGAGAAGGTGCTGCCGGAGATCATGGATCTCACCCCGCGCGGCATTCGCACGCATCTCAGCCTCAACAAGGCGATTTATGCGCGCACGGCCGCCTATGGCCATTTCGGCCGCAAGGCGATGCGTGACGGCGGCTTCTCTTGGGAGAAGACCGATCTTGCGCCGGCGCTGAAGAAGGCGGTCGCCGCGCTCTCGTGAGCCCGGATGACGCAAATTCAGTGAAGAATTCAGCCGGCGCGGTGACCCCGCGCCGGCAGCTTTATGGGCGTGCCAAAGGCAAGTCCCTGCGCGCCGGTCAAAGCCAGCGCGTCGAAAACCTCCTCCCCAATATCGCGATCGATTTGGAACGGCTGAAATCCGGCCCTGTAGAGCTGTTCGCGCATCAGCCGCAGCAGGTGATGCTCGAAATCGGCTTTGGCGGTGGTGAGCATCTCGCGGCGATGGCCATAGCGAGCCCACAGACCGGATTTCTCGGAGTCGAACCTTTTCTCAACGGGGTCGCGAAGCTGCTCGGCGTGATTGAAGCCGAAAAACTCGGGAATATTCGCCTCCTGCGTGGCGACGCGCGGCACGTGCTCGCGAACCTTCCAAATGCCAGTCTCGATCGAGTTTATCTCCTGTATCCCGATCCTTGGCCGAAACGCAGGCAACGCAAAAGGCGGATCGTGGATCAGGAATTCCTCGATCAACTCGCCCGAGTCATCCGCCCAGGCGGGGAATTCTGCTTTGCTTCGGATATTGATGACTATGTGGGCTGGACGCTCTCACGCATCCTGCCGCATCCTGAATTCGCATGGCTCGCGAGGGATGCGCAGGATTGGCTCACGCCCTGGGAGGACTGGCATCGCACGCGTTACGAGGAGAAGGCGATTCGCGAGGGCCGCGTGCCGAGCTATCTGAGGTTTCGGCGCAAGGCTGAAGGCCCCGCTTGATTTCTGGCCGGTTCAGGCGTATTTGACGCGTCATCAATCTCATCCCATGCGATCTGCAAGGTGAGAGTGGGCCCGCTTCGGACCCGCTCTTTTCGGTTTTGAGCCGAGCGGATCGCCCCCGGAAGGCCTGATGTCTGCAGAAACAACACCTGTTCCTCCGCCCGTGATCGAGGCGAGCCTCGACGAACCCCGCCTCATTATAGAGACGGGGCCTGCGGCGCGTGTGGCGCGCATCATCGAGCCGATGGTGAAAAGCCTTGGCTTCCGCCTCGTGCGTGTCCGGCTCACTGCGCTCAATGGGGCGACGCTGCAAATCATGGCGGAACGGCCGGATGGTTCGTTCACGGTTGAGGATTGTGAGGCCGTGAGCCGGGCGCTCTCGCCGCTCCTCGATGTCGAGGATCCAGTTTCCGGTGCTTATAATCTTGAGATTTCCTCGCCGGGGATCGATCGTCCCTTGGTGCGGGTCAGCGATTTCAAGCGCTGGGTTGGTTTCGACACCAAGGTCGAGATGGCAATGATGCTCAATGGCCGCAAACGTTTTCGTGGGCCAATTGAGGGTGTCGAGGGCGATGATCTGCGCCTTGGCCTGCCCGACGCGCCGCCTGAAGCGGAAAAATTCGTGCTTCTGCCGATCCGCGAGATCGGTGAGGCCCGCCTCGTGCTCACCGACGATGTGATTGCCGAGTCGCTTCGCCGCACCAAGCTCGCCCTGCGCGCGCTGGAAGAGGGCGAAGAGCCGGAAACCGAGGAAACTCCAACGGCTGAGAAGCCGAACCGGTATCGGCCGGGCCCCGGCCCGCAGAAATTCAAACCCAAATCCGCCCAATCGGGCCGCAAAAAGTCGCGCTGAAGACGCGAATTCAGGAGCAATCGCCATGGCCATTTCAGCAAACCGGCTCGAACTCTTGCAGATCGCTGATGCGGTCGCCCGCGAGAAGCTGATCGATCGCTCCATCGTGCTCGGCGCCCTCGAGGATGCCTATGCCCGCGCGGCCCGTCAGCGCTATGGCGCCGAAACCGACATCAAGGCCGAGATCAGCCCCAAAACCGGGGAAATCCGCCTCACGCGGTTGATGCATGTGGTCGAGAATGTCGAGAACCCCTCGCGTGAAATGGACCTCAAGGCAGCGAAAAGCCGCGATGCAGCCGCTGAGATTGGCTCGGTCTTCGCCGATACATTGCCGCCGGTCGATTTCGGTCGCATCTCGGCGCAGAGCGCCAAGCAGGTCATCGTGCAGAAGGTGCGCGAGGCCGAGCGCGACAAGCAGTTCGACGAGTTCAAGGATCGCGTCGGCGATGTGATGAACGGCGTCGTCAAGCGCGTGGAATACGGCAACGTCATTGTTGATCTCGGTAAGGGCGAGGCGATCATCCGCCGCGATGAACTCATCCCGCGCGAGGTCTTCCGTCCTGGCGATCGCATCCGCGCCTATCTCTACGATGTCCGCCGCGAAACGCGCGGGCCGCAGATTTTCCTCTCGCGCACGCACCCCATGTTCATGGCGCGCCTCTTCGGGCAGGAAGTGCCCGAAATTTATGATGGCATCATCGAGATCAAGGCCGTGGCCCGTGATCCTGGCTCCCGCGCGAAAATCGCGGTGATCAGCCGCGATTCCTCGATCGATCCGGTCGGTGCCTGCGTCGGCATGCGCGGTTCGCGCGTGCAGGCCGTGGTGCAGGAGCTGCAGGGCGAACGCGTCGACATCATTCCGTGGTCGGACAACGTCGCGACCTTCATCGTCAATGCGCTCCAGCCGGCGGAAGTCGCGAAAGTGGTGCTCGACGAGGAATCCGAACGCATCGAGGTTGTTGTGCCCGATGATCAGCTCTCGCTCGCCATTGGTCGTCGCGGCCAGAATGTGCGCCTCGCCTCGCAGCTCACGGGCTGGTCGATCGATATCCTGACCGAAGCCGAGGAATCCGAGCGCCGCCAGAAAGAATTCCTCGAGCGTTCGAAGCTCTTCTGTGATGCCCTCAACGTCGATGAAATGGTCGGCCAGTTGCTGGCTTCCGAAGGTTTCGCGACAATTGAAGAGATTGCTTATGTCGATCGCGCGGATGTTCTCGGCATTGAAGGCTTCGATGAAGATACGGCTGATGAACTCCAGCGCCGTGCCCAGACCTATCTTGAAGAGCAAGAAGCCACTCGTCAGGCCCGCCGCAAGGAATTGGGCGTTCAGGATGAGCTCGGCACCATCGCCGGGGTCACCTCTGCGATGATGGTCGCCTTTGGCGAGAACGACGTGAAATCGATCGAAGATCTCGCGGGCTGCGCTACCGATGACCTCGTGGGCTGGACCGAAAAGAAGGGCGGCGAAACCGTCCGCGTCCCGGGTTTCCTCTCTGATCTCGGTACTTCGCGTGATGAAGCCGAGGCGATGATCATGGCCGCGCGCGTGTCCGCTGGCTGGGTTGAGGCCGCATCGGATGCAGAAGAACAGGCCGAGGAGGCTGAAGAGACCGCGTGAACGAAGCCGATGCGCCCGAGCCCGAAGGCCTGAACGCGGATCGCGCCGCGAAGAGCCGGATGTGCGTTGCAACACGCACCATCCGCCCGGTGGGCGAGCTCATCCGCTTCGTTGCAGGGCCTGACAGGGTGGTCGTGCCGGATATTCGCGCGAAACTCCCCGGGCGCGGTGTTTGGGTCAGTGCCGATCGCAAGTCAGTCGAGCAGGCCGTGAGCCGCAAGATTTTCGCCCGCGCCTTGAAGGCTGATGTGACGGCACCCCTTGATCTTGCAGCGCAGATCGAAAAGCTGCTGGTGCAAGATGCGCTGCAATCCCTGAGCATCGCTAACAAGGCCGGGGCGATTGTCACAGGTTTTGCGAAGATCGAAGGGATGAGTGGCTCGGTTGTGGCGCTGATCCAGGCCCATGATGGTTCGGCGGCTGAAACTCGGCGTTTGCGGGGAATGCTGCGGGGGCGCGGGCCGGGTCGACGTGATCCCGCCTTGATTGGAGCGTTTTCGGCGCACGAATTAGCACTGTCCTTGGGGCGGGAACTTGTGATACATGCCGCGCTCAGATCGCATGACGCGAGCGCAGCATTTCTGGCGCGCGCGCGGCGGCTGGTAGAATTCCGGGTTGGCGACCCGGCCCCGGGGGATGCTGATCCCGGCACCGATGTCGCTGATGCGTTGGATTTTTCACGATCCTGACGCGGAACCTTTTGCCCCGATCGCATGATCGGGTGAGGTGTGCCGTGGCGGAAACCTTTGACGTGGTCGAGAATCGGCATGAGGCCGTCCCTTGTCCACGGGTTTGCTTCGCATCTCGCGAAGTGGGCTGACGGAATGGCAGTCTTGAGGACGACGGTAAACGAATGACGGACAACAACAACTCGGGCGAAAAAACTCTTTCGGTTGGGAAGACACTCTCGCTGAAGCGTCCGATCGAGACTGGCGTGGTGAAGCAGAGCTTCTCGCACGGCCGCACCAACGCGGTTGTGGTCGAGACGGTGAAACGCCGCCCCGGCACGGTTGCCCCAGTTACAGCCAAGGCTCCGGTTGTCGAAACCAAGGCGCAGCCAATCACACCGCCACCGCGTCCCGCCGCGCCCGAACAAACACAGGGTCAACCCGGCCGTCTCGGCTTGTCGCAGGCTCAGCGCAACCTCACAGATGAGGAGCGCGATGCCCGTGCCCGTGTCGTGCAGGAAGCGCGTCGCCGCGACGAGGAAGAAAAGCGGCAAGAAGATGCCGCGCGCCGCGAGCGTGAAGAACGCGCTGCTGCCGAAGCGCGTCGTCAAGCGGCGGAAGCCGCTGCCGCGCCGCCGGTGATCGCTACGCCTGCCCCTGTTGCGGCTCCTCCGGCTCCTGCACAGGTTGTTGCTGCCCCGGTGGTTCCTGAAGCGACGAAGCCTGCTCCTCCTCCCGTTGAGGCTGCGCCGCGTCCGGCGGCCCCGCCTCAGCAGCAGCAGGAACGTCCGCGTTACGACGCCCCCCCTGCCCGCGATTTTGGTCAGCGCCCGCCGCGGCTCGATGGCAACAATTTCAACCGCTCGGGTGAAGGCGCGCCGCGCCGCTCGGAAGGTTTTGCTCCGCGTGGTGATGCCCCTCGTGAAGGCGGCACGGGTTTCCGACCGCGTGGTGACGCCCCACCACGGGATGGCAACACGGGCTTTCGCCCTCGCGGTGATGCTCCGCGCGAAGGTGGGGCCGGTTTCCGACCGCGTGGCGATGGCGCTCCTCCGCGTGAAGGCGGTGGTTTTCGCGAAGGCGGCACGGGTTTCCGACCGCGTGGCGATGCTCCACCGCGCCGTGATGGGGATCGCCCCGGCGGCGGTACAGTGCGCCTTGGTTTTGCACCGCGTCCGGGTCAGGGCGCTCCCGCAGGCGGGCTTTCGGCTCGCGGTCCGGGCGGTGCTCCGGGTTCGCGCCCGGGTGGCCCACGGATCAACCCGATCGGCGGCGCCCCGTCGACGGAATTCGGGGATGTCCCGCGTCCGCAGCGCCAGCCTGGCGCCGTGCAGGCCCGTAAGCCGACCGATTTTGATGACGAAGAGGGCGCAGCGCGCAAGGCGAATGTGAAACTCCCCGCTCCGGGCCGGGCCGAGAAGCCGAAGCCCGGTATGGAGAAGGCGCGTGGTCGCCTGACCATCGCGACCGTGACGTCTGATCAGGACGAGCGCCAGCGTTCGGTCGCGGCGTTCAAGCGCCGTGTGCAGCGCATGAAGGGTCATGCCTCGAACGAGCCGCGCGAGAAACTCGTGCGTGAAGTTGTGCTGCCTGAAACGATCACCATTCAGGAACTCGCGAACCGCATGGCGGAGCGCGGCGTGGATGTGATCCGCAACCTCATGAAAATGGGGCAGATGCACAAGATCACCGACTCGATCGATGCGGATACCGCCCAGCTCGTGGCGGAAGAGATGGGCCATACCGTGCGCCGCGTCTCGGATGCGGATGTGGAAGAAGGTCTGTTCGGCGAAGCAGATGAAACGGGCAATCAGTCTTACCGTCCCCCTGTCGTGACCATTATGGGCCATGTCGACCACGGCAAGACCTCACTGCTCGACGCCATCCGCAAAACCAATGTGGTGAAGGGCGAAGCCGGCGGCATTACCCAGCATATTGGCGCTTATCAGGTGACCTCGCCACTTGGTGGCAAGATTACCTTCATCGATACGCCAGGCCACGCGGCCTTCACGGCGATGCGTGCGCGCGGCGCACGAGTGACCGATATTGTGGTTCTCGTGGTGGCCGCCGATGACGGCGTCATGCCGCAGACGATTGAAGCCATCAATCACGCCAAGGCGGCGCAAGTGCCGCTCATCGTGGCGATCAACAAGATCGATAAGCCAGAAGCGAAGCCGGAGCGCGTGCGCACCGAGTTGCTTCAGCATGATGTGCAGGTTGAAAGCATGGGCGGCGAAACGATCGAGATCGAAGTTTCGGCCAAAGCCGGCACCAACCTCGACAAACTGCTGGAGATGATTCAGCTCCAGGCCGAAGTTCTTGATCTCAAGGCCAATCCCGATCGTGCCGCAGAAGGCACGGTCATCGAAGCGAAACTCGATCGTGGCCGTGGCCCGGTCGCAACCGTGCTCATCGAGCGCGGCACGCTCAAGCAGGGCGATATCGTGGTGGCCGGTGCCGAATGGGGTCGTGTGCGCGCGCTGATCAATGATCAGGGCGAGCAGGTGACTTCGGCCGAACCGTCTGTTCCGGTCGAGGTTCTGGGTTTCAACGGTGCACCCGAGGCGGGCGACCGCATGGCAGTGGTCGAGAACGAGGCCAAGGCGCGTGAAATCACGGCGTA
>JBOFZC010000016.1:0-2007 GCA_051654985.1 Rhabdaerophilum sp. | reverse complement strand
CCACCATGAGCCATGAAATCCGCACGCCCATGAACGGCATTCTGGTGATGGCGGAACTGCTCGCAGCCTCAGATCTTCAGCCCAAGCAGAAGCGCTTCGCTGATGTCATCGCGCGCTCGGGCTCGTCCTTGCTCGCGATCATCAACGACATTCTCGATTTCTCGAAAATCGAGGCCGGGAAAATCGAGCTTGAGACCATCCCCGTCTCCGTCGATGATGTGATCGAGACCGTTGCGCAGCTGTTTGAGGAAAAGGCACGTTCGAAGGGCCTCGATCTCTCTAGCCATATCGCGCCCAATGTGCCGGCCCGGATCGGCGCCGACCCGACACGCCTCAACCAGGTGCTCGCAAACCTCGTCAACAACGCGCTGAAGTTCACCGAGGCCGGCAGCGTCAATCTCACGCTCGATCGCGCACCAGGCAAGCCCTCGCATATCCGCTTCTCGGTGCGTGACACTGGGATCGGCATTGCGAAGGACAAGATTGCCTCGGTGTTCGATGCCTTTTCGCAGGCGGACCAGACAACCACACGCCGTTTCGGCGGCACCGGCCTCGGCCTCGCGATCTGCCGTCGGCTTGTGGAGGCGATGGATGGCGAGATTGAGATCGAAAGCGAACTGGGTGTCGGCAGCGCTTTCCACGTACTGATCCCGATCGTGCATGTCGATCGCCTCGAAGGCGAGAGCCGGATGCGTCGCATCGGCTCTGGAAAGGTTTTGCTGGCCGTTTCGGGTTCGGCAACACAGGGCAATCTTGCAAAATATCTGGAAGAATTCGGCTTCGAGATCGTGGATGCCATCTCCAGCGCCGTGGCAAAGGATGCCGGCGAGCGCAGCCTTGTGATCGCCGATTCGCGGCTGCTGGCTGACCCCGTCGCGTCGCGATTGATGCGCAAGGCACCCACCATTGCGCTCGGGACTTTCGGCGATGCCGAAGCTGATCGGTTGATCGCCGAAGGGAAGGCGCAGGCGCAGATCACAAAACCGATCGCCCGGCGTGAATTGTTCCAGGCGATCCAGGACCTGCTCACAGGCGAGAGCCCGGCGAGCCGCGCCAAAGCTGCACAAAAACGCGAGAGCGAATTCCCGCATTTCCCGGATCACCTCATCCTTGTGGCCGACGACAACCCGGTGAACCGCGAGGTGATCATCGAAACTTTGCGCCGGTTTGATCTGCCTTGTGACACGGTGGCCGATGGACGCGCGGCGCTCAACGCTGTGCAGGCGAAACGGTATGATCTCGTTTTCATGGATGGCTCGATGCCCGATATGGATGGCTTCGAGTCAACCCGCGCCATCCGGCGCTGGGAAGCCGAGACTGCGCGCGAGCACTTGCCGATCATCGCGCTTACTGCCCATGTGGTTGGCTCTTACGCGGATGCCTGGAAAAGCTCGGGCATGGATGGTGTGCTGCACAAGCCCTTCACCTTGCAGGCCATGGCGCAGATGCTCGAGACGCATCTCACTCCGCGCCGGCCTCAGGCGGATCGACGGATCGCGGCAGAGGATCGGGTGATCGATGCGCCGTCCACGCCCGTCACGGTTGAAACCATCCCGCCCACACCGCTCGCAACCGCTCTGGCGGTTGCTGCGCCTGAAACCAGCGATTTGGCAGTGCTGGATCCTGCGACCACGCGTCAGCTTCTCGATATGGCAAAGATCGCGAGTGCCGATGCCGTGGCCCGGATCTACCGCCTCTACATTGAGAATGGACCGCCTGCGCTCGCCGAAATCGACATTTCGATTGCCTCAGGCGATGGGGGCGCAGTCGCCAAGGCGGCACACGCGTTGAAATCGATGTCGCTTTCGTTGGGCGCGAGCCTTGTTGCGGAAGTCGCCGGTGAGCTCGAAAAATCGGGTCGCCAGGGGCAGGCATCGGTCTATGCCAACCTTCGCAACGAAATCGCGGCAAAGCTCGATGAAGTCTATGCCGCCATTGCCCAATTGCAGGCGGAGCAGGGCTTTGAGACGCGCTCCAACACCACGGAAGCGGCTTGATTAAGCCGCG
>JBOFZC010000015.1:0-1371 GCA_051654985.1 Rhabdaerophilum sp. | reverse complement strand
TCATGAAACGTTCGACCGCATTGAGTGTGTCGCGCCCGCGATAGCCCATGCGCTGAGCCACAAGCCGCTGCATGTCGAAGGTCAACCGCTCTTCGGGCCGCCTGGCGACAAAATGCATATGGCAGCGCACGCGCCAGAGGAATTCCTCGCATCGCTCGAAAAGACGGAGTTCGCGGTTGGTGAACACGCCGGCTTTGACGAGCCCATGCAGGTCTTTGACGCGGTAGACGAATTTCCCGATCCAGAACAGCGTTTGCAGGTCACGCAGCCCACCCTTGCCTTCTTTGACATTGGGTTCGACAAGATAGCGCGACTGTCCCACCCGAGCGATGCGCTCGTCACGCTCGGCAAGCTTGGCATGCGCGAATTCGGCCGCGCGCCCAGCGACGACCTCGCGGTCGAAACGCGTTTCGAATTCGTTGAAAATCACCTCATCTCCGGCGATCACGCGCGATTCGAGGAGCGCAGTGCGGATGGTCAGATCCTCGCGTCCCGTGCGGATGCATTCGTCGATCGTGCGGGTGGAATGGCCAACCTTCAGCCCCAAATCCCAGAGCACATAAAGCATGGCCTCGGCGATGCTCTCGGACCACGGCGTTGAGACGGGCTGGAGGAACATGATGTCGGTATCAGAGCCCGGCGCGAGCGTGCCACGTCCATAGCCCCCGACAGCAACCACCGCGAGGCGCTCGCCAGTGGATGGGTTAGCGTTCTTGTAAAGCCGCTCGCGCGCCATCTGGAACAGAGCAGCGATGAGGCGATCCTGCGCAAGACAGAGCACGCGGGCACATGCAAAGCCACCCTTTTCAGCGAGAATCTTCTCAGCCTTCAATCGAGCATCGCCCAAATAGTCTCGTCCGACCTGCACGAAAGCCGCGCGCGCCGCCTCGGCACTGAGATCGAGCGGAATCGCTTCAATCGGAAACGGCGAGATAGTTTTCTCTGGCATTCCTAGCTCTTCCCCAACCGATTTTCGATCGCATCCCAGATCGGCACCGCGAGATCCGGACCACCCAGGCGCTTGATGGCGCGGATGCCGGTGGGCGAGGTGACGTTGATCTCAGTGAGATTACCATCGATCACGTCAATACCGACGAAGATCAACCCGCGTTCGCGCAGAAGCGGTCCAATACGGGCGCAGATCTCCTGCTCGCGCTTGGTGAGTTCGGTCGCTTGCCCCGCGCCGCCTCGCACGAGGTTTGCGCGGATATCACCCGCGGCCGGCACACGGTTCAGCGCACCCATCGCCACACCATCGATCAGAATGATGCGTTTATCGCCTGCGCGCACGGCGGGAAGAAAGCGCTGAATCATCCAGGGCTCGCGCGAGAGGCCAGCGAAGAGATCGAAAAAACCGTTGAAGTTCTCGTC
>JBOFZC010000014.1:0-17762 GCA_051654985.1 Rhabdaerophilum sp. | reverse complement strand
GCGCAACAGGCCGAAGCTGTGCTTCGCGTTGTTGCGCCATGGGAATACACCTCGAATGAGCCGTCCGACGTCGGCTATATTCTTGCGCGTATGGGCGTTGCCGAAACCTTGGTGCAGGTCGAACCGGACGGCAAGCTGGTCGGCGGCATCGCCGAGAGCTGGTCGATTGACGCCGACAAGCTCACATGGCGCTTCCCGATTAGGCAGGGGCTGACATTTCACGATGGAACGCCGGTAACGGCTGCTTCTGTCGCGGCAAGCCTGAAGACTGCGTTCGCAGGCGAAAGCCTTGTGGCGGTTCCTCTCGATAGTGTGACGGCGGATGGGAATGCTGTTGTCATCAGGACAAAATCGGCCTTCAGCGTCTTGCCCGCTTTTCTGGTGGATTACTCGGCTATTGTTCTGGCTCCTGCCGCCTATGGCGCTGATGGCAAGGTGCAGAAAGTGATCGCGACAGGGCCTTACAAGATCACATCCATCGACGGCAAAACCGTGATCGAGCTGGAGCGCTTCGAGGGCGCGCGCGTCAAGGCAGCAACCGCGAAGGCGCGTTACACGGCGGTGCCCAATGGCGATACCCGCGCCAATATCGCCGTGGCCGGTGACGCCGATCTGGTCTTCACCCTCGCACCAACTGCGACACAACGCATCAATTCTGCGGGCCAGATGAAGGTTGAAAGCCTGACAATTCCTCGGATTCGTCCGATCGCGTTCAATTCAGGCCTACCGCAATTCGAGGATGTTCGTGTTCGCCGGGCTATATCCATGGCGATTGATCGAAAAGGCATTGCCGCGGCCATTCTTCGTCATCCCGGATCTGCAGCGACACAGCTTCTTCCTCCGGTGCTTGCCGATTGGCACAACAAAGACCTCGCACCGATTGCCTACGACATGGAAGGCGCCAAGAAGCTTCTGGATGCGGCAGGATGGATGCCTGCGGCTGACGGCGTTCGCGCCAAAAACGGCGTCCGACTGGCCTCTAAACTCCTGACAATCGCCAACCGTCCCGAGCTGCCGCCCATGGCCGCTGCCATACAGGCTCAGTTGAAGCAGATCGGTATGGAGATCACCATCGAGGCCGGACAGGCTTCAGCTATCCCGGCAGCCATTCGCGAGGGGAAAATGGAAATGACCATGTTCGCCCGCACCTATGTCAATGTTCCCGACGTCATCGCGACCATCATTCCCGACTACACGCGCGAACGCTCGGTCTGGGGCACCGTTGGCTGGTCTGGCCGGGACAAGATCAAGCCCTTGGCCGATGAATATGTCAGCAGCTTCGATGAAGCGCGCAAGACCCAGCTTCGCTCCGAGATCACGCGCACCATCCATGACGAAGCGCCGGTTATCCCGGTTGCATGGTTCGAGCATACGGTTGCCGTATCGTCCCGGGCTCGGAATGTCGTAATTGACCCCTTTGAAACGCGCTATCTCCTTGATCGGATCATGATCGGGTGAGTGTCGAGGTTCGAGAGGGCAGAAGCGCGGGAAGTAGCGTCGGAGCAGGGATACTGCTTCGGCTCGCTGCGACGGGGTTCTTTGCGGTCATGTCTCTATGCGTCAGACTGGCTTCGTTTGAAGCGCCGGTTGGCCAGATCGTCTTCTGGCGCAGCGCTGTCGCATTGCTGCCTATCGTGGCCTATCTCTGGTTCATCGGGCAGTTTCCCAAAGGCCTGAGAACGAACAATCCACTTGGGCATCTCAAGCGCAGCGCCTTCGGCTGTGCTGCGATGTTCTTCTCGTTTATCTCATTGGCTCACTTGCCTTTGGCTCTTGCAACAGCTCTGAGCTTTCTTGCTCCGCTGATTGTCATCCCTGCGGCGGTTCTGTTTTTGAAAGAACGCCCGCACGCCATTGTCATTGTCGCGGCCTGTCTCGGCTTTGGCGGTGTTGGTCTTATGCTGATGCCCGCATTCCAAGGGTCTAGTATCGATCTTGGCATATTGATCGGGATTGCTGCTGGTTTGGCGATGGCCCTAACAACGGCTGCTGCGAAGGTCGAAATCAAGAAGCTGACTGATGGGGAAGCGCCCGCCGCTATCGCATTTTATTTTGCTTTGGTCTGTGCGTTGGCAGGTTTGGCAACTGCGCCTTTCGGCTGGGCAACTGCTTCGCTCCAGACGCAAATCTGGCTCGCTGGTGCAGGCCTTGCTGGCGGCTTTGCGCACATCGCGATGACGGAAGCGGTTGCGCGAGCGCCGCTTTCTACTCTGGCACCCTTCGAATACACGGCGATGATCTGGGCAATGGCATTTGACCTTTTCGTCTTCGCGCTGCTGCCTGCGCCAGTCAGTCTAGCTGGCGCACTGGTCATCGTCGTCGCTGCTGCGCTTGTAGCATTCGGAGCGCCGGGACAAAGGCCTCAAACCAAGGGCACGATGCGATGAGCCCGGTGATGCGTGTTGTTGTCTCACGAATCGGGCAAGCCCTGCTGACAGCATGGGCCATAGCGACGCTATGCTTTTTCTTCGTTCAAGTCCTGCCCGGTGATGTCTCCCTCAACATTGCGGTTGCCCGTGTCGGCGAAGATCGTGTGACGCCCGAAATTGCGGACCGTATCCGCCGCGAAGAGGGATTGGATCGACCGATCATCGTGCAGTACGCCGCATGGATGAGGCAGCTCGCGAGACTGGATCTCGGTCGATCTCTCGTGACACGAAAGCCGGTCTTGGAGCAGATTTCATATCACGCCCGTTTCACGCTAGGTCTCGGGCTTGTTGGTTGGCTTCTATCCTATGTGATTGCGTTGCCCCTTGGCCTGATCAGCGGATTTCGACCCAACGGCTTTGTCGATCGCATCACAACGGGACTGTCGATAGCGTTGGCATCATTGCCAACATTTCTCATTGGCATCGGGCTCATTAGCTTCTTTGCCTTGACACTCCGCTGGCTTCCGCCCGCTGGCTTCCGCACTCCGTCGCATATGGTGTTGCCAGCGCTGACCCTTGCCCTAAGCTTGGCAGCCTTTTCGACGACAATTATCCGCAATGCAGTCGTTGAGGTCCGAAGCGCCTTTTACATGACATTCGCGCGGGTCAAGGGCCTGAATGCGAAGTCTGCTTTTCGACATCATGGCGCGCGCAATGCGGCAATCCCGATTGTGACATTCGCGGCATTACAATTCGCCTTCGTCGTTGATGGGTTTGTCATCATCGAAACACTGTTCAACTACCCCGGATTGGGCGAGTTGCTGGTGCGCTCTCTCATCGCTCGCGACATACCTATCATCATGGGCGCAAGCTTGCTGATCGGGCTGCTGTATGCGCTCATCAATCTGGCAGCTGATGTCATCGCGATCTGGCTTGATCCGCGTCGCGCGGCGGGGCTTGCCCAATGAGTGAGATCGCGACTTCTCAATTGCGCAGCACCTTCACAACGTCTTCAAGCCGGTTCTTGATGTTGATCATTGGCCTTTGCGTGCTCGCTTTGGGTCTAGCGGTTTCTGTCGGGCACGATCCCGTAGCGCAGGATCTGATGAAGGCGCTGCAACCGCCAAGCGCGCAGCACATTCTTGGGCTTGATCATCTGGGGCGCGATGTCTTGGCGCGGCTCGTTCATGGCGCGCCCCGCTCGATCGGCCTCGCGCTGCTTTGCGTCATGAGCGCATCGGTAGTCGGCATCGGTCTTGGGCTTTTGGCGGCGATTGGCGGCAAACTGGTTGATGCCTTCATTATGCGTCTGGCAGACCTGATGCTGGCCTTTCCGGGCATCCTTCTGGCGCTTCTCTTTGCGGGGCTTATGGGCGGCGGCATTGTCCCGATGCTGATCGGGATAACATTGACGCTGTGGCCGCAATTCGCACGGATGAGCCGCAGCGTAGCTCTTGGCGAGCTTCAGGAGCCGCATGTTGAAGCCGCGCGCCTCGCTGGCTTTCCGGAGCACACGATACTCACGCGGCACATCCTGCCACCTGTGATTCAACAAATCATGCCATTGGCAACACTGGGCATCGGCAGCGCAGTGATGTCGATCTCATCACTTGGATTTCTCGGCCTTGGGATGCAGCCGCCCATTCCGGAATGGGGCGCGATGATCAACGAAATGCTGCCCTACATGGCAGATGCACCGATACAGATCGCAGCACCCTGCCTTGCCCTCTTCCTGACCGTGCTTGGCTTTGCGCTCTATGGTCGATCGGTTTCCGACAGCCTCAACCGGAAGGCCGCTGCGATATGATTCCGGATGTAGCGATCGAAATTGCTGGTCTGTCCATAACGGATGTGTCCGGAACACACATCGTGCGCGATGTCAGCTTTTGCGTGAAGCGCGGTGGCATGGTTGCGATCATTGGGGAAAGCGGAGGCGGCAAAAGCCTGATTGCGCAGGCGATCATGGGTTTGTTGCCTCAAGGGTTTGTCGCCCACGGGCAAATGAAACTTGGCGAGACATCCGTTGATCTCGCGAACACCGGACAATTGCAGCGTCTCTGGGCGAACCAGACCCTTTTGCTGCCTCAAGAACCGAGAACCGCATTTGATCCGACAATGCGCGTTCAGCGCCAGCTTGAACTTGCGGCAACGTCCAATGGCATGGCGGTTGATGCAGCTCTCGATGCAGTTGATCTTTCTGGCAATGCCGCGCGGCAGTTTCCATTCGAACTGTCGGGCGGCATGGCGCAACGGGCTTTGATCGCCTCATCACTGGTTGGCAACACCCCGATCATTGTGGCCGACGAGCCGACCAAGGGTCTTGATGCCAATCGCGTTACTCAGGTCGCTGATCTGTTTCTTGACCTTGCCGCGCGCGGCCGCAGTCTGATCGTCATCACGCATGACCTCGCCTTTCTGACTCGGCTAGGCGGGCAGATTATCGTTCTGGAAGATGGTCTTGTCCGCGAACGAGGCGATACGCTCCATGTATTCAGTCACCCTCACACACCCTATGCCCGCGCCTGGGTGAGTGCAGACCCCAAGACTTGGGAGCCATGCCGCCGATGCTGCAACATGGATAACCTTGTCCTGACAGCGCACGGGCTCTCTGCTGGTTACACGGCAGCCAAGACCTTGTTCAGCGACATTGATCTACATCTACCCGCTGGCGGCGTGATTGGCATTGCCGGCCCAAGCGGCTGCGGAAAAACGACGCTCGGGAATGTTCTTCTCGGCATCAAAGCGCCGCTGTCGGGTGAAGTGCGCTGGGGCGACGCGCTCCCATACCGGGATTTGGCCAGCCGAAAGAAATTGCGCCGCCGTTATCAGAAGCTCCATCAAGACCCTGTCTCAACTTTCGTTACACAAAGGACGATAGGTCAGCAGCTCCTTGATCTTGCCCAAGTTGAGCCAACGGCGGCTGATCCAGAGCGTTTTGGAAGCGGCATGGAGCGATTGAAGCTGAGCAATGCCTTGCTTGGCCGCTATCCCGCTGAAATTTCAGGCGGCGAAGCGCAGCGCCTTGCCTTGTTACGCATCCTGTTGTTGCAGCCAAAAGTGATTGTCGCGGACGAGCCGACATCGCGGCTTGATCCGGTAAACCAGAAGCAGACCATTGCCCTGCTTCGGAAGCTTGTTGACGAAGAGCAGCTCGCGCTGGTTTTGATCGCTCATGACGAGCGGCTGTTGGCCGCGACTGCGGATGAAGTCATTACTCTCGCGCAACCCTGAGCCTGCTTGTTGAGTTGGGCGGTCGCTCAAGCGCGATTGACGCTTGTTCCACCCGCCAATCCTCCGTTTCCCGGGTGCATTTCTGGGTGTGGAATTCCTGAGCCTTTCCCACAATTGCATGGCTGGCAAGATCACCCCCATTTCCGGGTGACTTTCGCTTGGACGGCATTTGGAGCCCAGTTACGGTTCAGAGCACCCCGAAAGAGGAGTGCCGCCAATGTCCCGCCGTGTTGCCCTGTATGTCCGCGTTTCCACCGCCGACCAAACCACAGAGAACCAAGAGCGCGAGCTAACCGCGATCGCTGCCCGCATGGGCTGGGAGGTTGTCTCTATATATAGATAGGGACGAGGGCATCAGCGGCTCGAAAGGCCGCGACAAGCGCCCTGCGCTCAACGCAATGCTGAAGGACGTCACGCGCCGAAAGTTCGATCTTGTGATGGCATGGTCCGTGGACCGCCTCGGGCGATCACTGCAAGACCTTGTCGGCTTCCTTTCGGATCTGCACGCGGCCCGTGTTGACCTGTTCCTGCATCTCCAAGGGCTGGACACCACGACGCCCTCGGGCCGCGCCATGTTCCAGATGCTCGGTGTCTTTGCCGAATTCGAGCGCGCTATCCTCGTGGACCGGACAATGGCAGGCCTCGCCAGAGCCCGCGCGCAAGGCAAGCGCCTCGGGCGTCCGGCAACCTCAGACGACACCATCTCCCGCGCCCGGGAGCTTCGCGCCACCGGCATGAGCATGGACCGGATCGCCCGCGAACTTGGCATCGGCAAGAGCGTCGCGCAAAGGGTGTGTCAGGGCGTGGCGGCATAGCAGACGGGCAGGCCTATCAGCGCTCCGGGGTATCGCGCGGCACGGCCTTGGTCTGGCCTTCGCGCATCCGGTCGCGCACTTCGCTGATCAATCGCTGCGTGATGTGCTGCGAGAGATATCCGTAAGCGATGCCCTGTTCGGGCTTGTGCGGGTTCACCGGGCGCACATCGGACCCCGGCCAGATGAAATAGTTGAGGTCATTGGTGACAATCCATGACCTGGCATCATCAAGTCCAAGACGCGCCTTCATCGCGGCGGGTATCTCGATGGCGGTTTTCGGGTCTTGCGGTGGCGAATGCGTTATCGGCGCGACCACCACGGTCGTTTTGCCATCCGCCCCGCGTTTGGTGGCGAGAACAACGGCGCGAGGCCGGTCCTTTCCGCCATCTTCCCGTCCACGCTCTGCCTCTGATCGCCAAAGATAGGCATATCGGATCACAAGGCCGAGTTGCGGCTCAGGAAAGGCCACGGATCAGGTTTCGTGATTGAACTGGCGCGTTAACTCTGGCGGCTCAGCCTTCGCCAAGGCCTCTGCCAAGTCGCCCGGCAACTCCCACGGATAGACCGCTTGGCGATCATCAAGCGCCTTGAGTCGCTTGTATTCGTCGGCGGACAGCATGACTAGGCTTTCGCGGCCATGATGCGTGACGGAGACAGGCTCCCGGATAGCCGCTTCCCGGTAGCGTCCGAACTGCTTCTGCAACTCAGCGGCTGTGATCGTGACCATGAGGACGCTCCTTTCAGGGAATGCCCGCATAATATCGAAAATCCAGATAATGCGCAAATATCATTTGAACCACCTCAGGCATTGTCATGGACTGACTCGCTCGTGCGCTCGGCATCGGCAAGAGCTTGGCGCAGCCGGTGTGTCAGGGCGTGGCGGCTTAACGGTTGGAAGATACCGATCTGCTTTCGAGATCGCGATGAGAATAAGCGGGACAAAGGCTATGAGCAATTCGACGCAAAAATTATTTTATGAAATCTAGCCCTAGATTTAGCAGATTTGCTAGTATCATCGACAATCACTTTTTGTAGAGAAAAATATGACCAATAACTCCACAAGTGCTGCGCCGAGCTTCAACACATTAGTAAGCCTGTTTGATGGCTCGCAGTTGCAGGTTCCAGTATCGTCGTCAGTTCCTTTGTTTGTGGTAGGGCCAAACGGCGCTGGCAAATCTGGCCTTATATCTACACTATTTCGCCTCAATCATGCCGATGCCATTCGCATTTCCGCACACCGTCAAACGTGGATGGAAAGCAATGCGGTTCCATTCTCACCACAAGACAAGATTACCAATGCAAAAAATGTTAGGGAGCAGGATATTCAGCCCAACGCACGTTGGAAAGAGTGGAACGCCCCTGCTCGATCAGCGTTGGTGATTGCTGACCTTATTGAGTCAGACAATAAGCTCTCACGCCAACTGGCAGACGCATATCGATCAGGCAACGAGGCAGAAGCTGCTAAGCTCGCAGTGGAGGCTCAGCCACTTGCAGAAATCACCGAGTTGTTTGTCGGGTCGGGTATTCCTATCAAACTGGAAATCGGAGACAACAGCACCATTATTGCTCGCAAGAATGGTGGACAACCCTACAGCATAGCGCAGCTTTCGGATGGCGAGCGAGCCGCACTGCTTATTGCGGGAACGATTTTGACTGCAAAAATGGGCGCTCTGGTCCTCGTCGATGAGCCGGAGCGCCACCTACACGCATCCATTGTAACGCCCTTGCTTTTGCTGCTTTTCGCAAAGCGCCCAGACTGCGCCTTTGTGGTTTCCACTCACGAACTCAGTCTGCCAGTTGCCATGCCGAGCGCAAAAACCGTGTTGGTCCGCGACTCTAGATCGACAAACGGTGATATTTCGGCTTGGGATCTGGACTTGCTGGAGCCGGGCGTTGAGGTCGATGATGCAACCAAGGAGGCTATCATCGGCTCGCGGCGGAAGATGCTGTTTATCGAAGGCACTTCTGCCAGTCTCGACAAGCCTCTTTACGAATTACTGTTCCCCGGTGTGTCAATCTTCCCGCGCCAGAGCTGCCGAGACGTTGAGCATGCGGTCGTAAGCGTCCGCGATGCCGAAGCAGTCACTTGGGTGAAGGCATTCGGCATTGTGGATCAAGATCAAATCTTGCCGGCTCAGCATCCTTCTCTCAACGCCAAAGGGATTTATCCGCTTTCTGTCTACTCTGTTGAATCCCTCTACTATAGCCCATCAATCATTGCCGCAGTCGCCCAAAGGCAATGTACCCTGCTCGGAAGTGACCCCAACCAAATGGTGCAAACTGCGAGAACAAATCTGATTTTGGCGATCACTTCCGAAGTGGATCGGCTGGCAGCACGAATGACGGAACAGGCTGTTAAGGATAAGATCAGCACGCAAATGCCCGATTGGAAGATTATCAAAAGGGGTGGAACGGTCAGCATCGCCTTTGATTCGCAAGCTATGTATCAGGCAGAAAAAGCACAGCTTCAGTCGTGGATTGCCGCCGCAGATGTTGAGAAAATCGTGGCGCGCTATCCAATTCGGGAGACAATGGCTCTGACCGCAGTGGTGAATGCCCTACAGTTTAAGAGTCGAGGGCAGTACGAAGCCGCTGTTCGCAAATTGGTCAGCGATGACACGACAATAAAATCGAGACTGCTCGCGCATTTTGGTGGGCTAGTAGCCGAATTAGCCTAATGTGCCCCAGTGGAGCGCAGGGTCAATGCATCCGCCACCCTGTGCGTTCAAAAAAATTACTTAGTTAAGTGCGATCAATTACATAACCGAACGGCGGGAATTGGGGGCGCGCTTGAACGCCAGCGACGACCAATATGGCGTTTTAAATGTTGCGTTGCTTATCTCACACCCCTCGCAAACCCGATGATCGCACCGACCACCGCGCTCTCGCGCCCGGGGAAGCCGTGCCAGTGCTGACCACCGCACATGCGGCCGGAAGGGGCTGAGCCGCCATCGATCCACCGAACGCGGACCTTGGAACCTGCCCATTGGGCGAAGGGCTCAACGTCGGCGAAATGCGTCACATGGCATTGGTCCTTGCGGTGGTGCAGGACAAGCGTCTGCGGCAGGCTGGACGCCGACCACAGCGAGCCGCGCACCGTGGAGAGCATGGACGAGGCAAAGACGACGCCATCAGGATTATAGTTCAGCGCGCCCGGAACCTTGGTCGAGCCCCGGCTCATGGCGACGAGCACGACGCGCGGGGCGATCCGGCGCATGTAGGTCAAGGCCGAGCCGACATCAGCGCCCGCGTCCAGCAGCAGCGAGGCCATGCCCGCGCTGCGATATGCGCCACGCGTCCGCACGATCCAGTTTCCCTGCCGGTCGATGCTGCCATCGTCGCCGAGACCGATCGCGCCATCACCACCGGGGAGAAGGATCAATCCAACGCTCGGGCGTCCAGCAGGCAAGTTGAGGATCGCGCGGCCACCTCCGATCTGGACCACCTCTTCGGCCTGTGCGGGCACTGGCGAGAACATGACGGCAAGGGTGAGCGCGAGGACCGGCAGGCTCACGCGGGCAATGTTGTTGGAAGGCATGAACAGATACCTCACTGGAATGGGATCAATCAGTTTCGGGGAGATGGCGGCTTGAAGCGATAGACGCTGTAGACCGGGTCATTCTCGAAATTGCAGAAGAGCCGAAACCTTCGGGTGTGAACTTCGGCGGTTGCACTGTTGTCTTCTTTGGAAAAACCAAAGCCCGTCACCCTGTTGAAGGGACGCGAGGCCAGCCGACGGCACTGCGCCATCGCCTGCACCAGTTCGAGTTGCGGCCTGCCCATGGTCTGTTCGGAAATCGCCAGAAAGGCATTGACGAAGGCCGGAGCCCAGTCATGGCGGCCATGATAAGTGCCGACCGTCTCCGGGTCATGGCCGCATCGGACAGAGATGAAGTCCTCAGCTCCAATTTCGGGAGCTTTGAAATCGGTCGATCCATCGCCCGCGAAGCCGCCGACCCGTCCACCGATCCGCCGCGCAAGCTCTTCGACCATTGCCGTGCCGCAATAGCTTGGGGATGTGGTTCCGCTGCGCCGCTCAGATTGCGCTGAAGCCGGATTGATCGGGGCAAGGGCCGCCAGACCGGCGAAGACAACGCCCGCCAAGAAGCAAGCCAGTTTGTTTGCGGTGCGCGGCTCAAGACGCGCCAAGCCCATAAGGGCCGTCGCATCCGTTCGTTGCCAGTGCTCAGGGCCACCGAGCGTCCTGACCAGCGTCCGCCCCGACACTTCGCCCGCTTCGATCATGGCCACGATCTCATCCGTGGAGACGGGGCCAACTCCCATGTCGCCGGTTTTGATGAGCCAAAGCGCGTCTTCGATATCCTCACCACCGGCTAAGCTCATGCGACAACGACCCCAAAAGCAACATTGTTGCATTTTAGTACGTCGTACTAAAAGTTACAACGTATAGAATGCTGGTCATGGACGTCAGGCAATTCGTCGGCAAAAACGTAGAGCGACACCGCAAGGCAGCGCGGACGCAGGATGGTGCGCCGATGACGCAGATCGCGTTGGCGGATGCTCTTGACGTGGACCGGGCATATGTCAGCGCGCTTGAGCGTGGCCAGCGCAATCCGACGGTCGTCACGCTGTTCAGGATATCGCAGGTGATCGGCGTTCCGCTGTCGGCGTTCTTTGAAGTGCCGGAGGGCTCAGAGGGTCCGACAGAAGCGCCGAAGGAGCGGGAGCGCGTCAAGCAGAGCAATGATACCAGCCTCTCAAGGGGCTTTGATCAGCAAAAATGACAAAGCCGAAGCTGGAGGGAAAAGTACCATTCGATGCGCATCGCGTTGCGGTTGCACATGAATCTTTGTGGATGGAAACGCAAGGGAACAGACGCTTTCCTGTACCTTATTCATGGTTTGTCGCAATCAACGTGGCGAAAAACGCCGTTGGACGCCATTACACTGAGCAGCCAAAGCTCATTTACGTTTCACGCTTAATTCGGTCTAACAGAACCATTCCAAGGTATGTGCGGACCATTCTGGCGGAATTGATAGAACCGCAGGCTGGAATAGAGCATTGGCGTTACCACCCACGGAAGCGAGCCGGGCAGACAAAAAGTACCGGAAGCGCAGAATGGTCTCAAAAACTGAAGTCACTAGCCAGCGAACTTCGTGATTCAGCTGAACTCACGGCGGATGCGCGTGGAGAACTCGCCGCAATCTGCGATGTAACAAGCAGAGCCACAACTTGGTACCTTAGCCCAAAGAGAATAAAGAACGCGACAAACAAAAACAAAGATCATCCAGTTCCATCGGGCTTGCTATCAGCTCAAAGAAAATTGATGATATATTTTTCGTATAGAAGGCGATCGAATATCCCATACCATGATATCAAGAATATTGAACGCAATATTTCTGAAATTACTATTGGCAAAAATATCACGAATTCAGAATTGAAATTTATGAAGAAGTACGGAGACTCAGTTTCTTGGACGCAGATAATTTCTGAGATTTTGCCTCAAGGCAGGCGCGCGCCCAAAAAAATGACAGATTTGGAGATCCGAGGTGCGATCGCGGACGAGTACGACGTAAGCATCGATACGGTGAACCGCGCCATCAAGTTCGGGCAATCAATGGTAGCTGAATCTGACAAAGATCGCGACCCAAGCCGAACCAAGTCGCAAAAACTGACCCCGAAAAGCTAGTGCCGTCCCATTTCTAATTTTCTTGCCGGGTTCGAGGTCGGGCCGATTTGGAAATGTCGCTCCTGTTAGCGAAAACGGGAGCCATCAAGCCGCTCCTGTCACAGATGCAGGAGTATCCAAGATGAATATCTCAAATCAGGGCCAAGTGACGCAACCGCGCATGGCCTTTTCAATTCCTGAAGCGGCGCGCGTCATCGGGATCAGCCAGTCCAAGTTCTGGAACATGATCCGGGAAAAGGAGGTCAAAGCTACGAAGCTCGGTGGGCGCACGCTCATCACGGTTCGGGAGCTTTCCCGCCTCCTTGGTGTTTCCGGTTCCCCTAGTCCAGAGGGAGGCCTGAAATGATCTGGTTCGATCCTGCAACTGACAATCTGAAGGCTATTGAGGCGTCTCGTAATAAGCACGAAAAGGTCTAGCTTAGCGATGAGTCGTGGATTTGGGTAACGATCCCCAAAAAACCCAAGCCAATCAAGCAAGAGCAAGGCGATCAATACCTTCTACGCGTTTTGGAAAATCACGGAGAAATTGCCGTCGCAACCGAGAATGGTCGTGTTTCAAACAAGTTCGCCCGTGGCGTTTCCGCTGGAGTCTTGCTCGTAACCATCGGCGATGTTGGGCAAGGCTGGGTCTTCGAGCGGACCTGCACTTGGTTTCGTGATTGGCCGCATCTGTACAGTGATCCGCTCGAGACAGAGGTGCGGCGTCCACCCGGAATGGGGTGGCAGTTCATCAACGTCGTGCATCACAAGACCATTGCTTGGTATCGCATTCGGACTTGGGAGGTCTACCAGTGACCGAACAAGGCGAAACTTACGAGGTAGGCGAAACCACGCCTCCCTCAAACGAGCTTGCTCAGGGCTCCCCTACCGGCAATCAGAAGGCAGCAGAGCCCGGCGCGTTGGACGCGCCGGGCATCCCGGTTAATCTGCCTTTGGCGCGTTCATATGCCGAGGCCGGAGCGGCAGTTTTCACGATCGATCCAACAACCAAGCGGCCCAATCAGCCCGGAAACTGGCGCGAATACTCGACCACGGATACCGCAAAGATCGAAGCAATGTTCGCGAGACGACCAAACTCGCTTGTCGCTATCGACACAGGCAAGGCGAGGCTAGTGGTGATCGATTGCGACCGTCACGGCAAAGGCGACGGTGTCGCCAACTTCAAAAGTCTGATTGATCAGCTTGAGTTGGATGTAACAGGCGTGCCGAAGGTCCGAACACCCAGTGGGGGCGTCCATCTGATCTTCATGCAGCCGGAAGACGCTGCAGTCGAAGGCGTCATCACGAATAGGACAGGTGGACTACCGGATGAGGTGGATACTCGCGGGATGGGCGGTTATGTCGGTGGTTCCGGCAACAAGCTGCCAGATGGCCGCGAGTACAGGCCGTTGGATGGCTCCCCAGACATTCTTGCCGCCTACAGATCAGGCTCTATTCCGCCCCTTCCGTCGGCTCTAGCAGCGGTTATCCGCAACAAGCGCAAGACAGAAGCGCCATCAAAGGCAACACAGGCAGCCGCTTCGCCATCGGCGTATTCAAACGGGGGCAATACGGCTGCAAGAGGCGAGCGTGCCCACGCCCGTGGAGCGCTCGAACTGTTCTGCGAGGAATTGGCGGCAACGCAGCCGGGCGAGCGCAACACCAAGACCAATGATGCTGCTTTTGCCTTGGGACGTATGGTTGGCGCGGGATGGATCGACCGGGTTGTTGTCGAGGCGCGCATTCTCACCGCTTGCGAAGCCAACGGTTCGGTCAAGGATGATGGGGCAGACAAGGTGCGCGGCACAATTGCCAGTGGCCTCAATGCCGGCATCAAATCGCCCCACCCACCTCTTGCCGGCAACGCAGGCAGCACGGGAGCCCCCAATTTCGTTGAGATGGCGTCACGCCTTGCAGCGACGCCGTACACTGCAATTGATCCCAGTACCCTCCCGGTTAGGCATTGGATTTACAACAACCACTACATTGGGAGGTTCCTATCGGCGACGATCGCGCCGGGTGGGGTGGGAAAGAGTTCGCTGTCGATCGTCGAGGCGTTGTCGATCGTGACACGACGAAGCCTCCTGGGGATCGAACCTCGCAACTCGGTGAAGGTTTGGATCTGGAACGGAGAGGACCCGCCCGACGAACTGATGCGTCGCGTTGCAGCCGTTGCAAAGAACTATGGGATCGAACCGAACGAGTATGAGGGGCGGCTATTTCTTGATTCTGGTCGAATCAGTCCGATGATTCTTGTCGATCAGCAGAAGAACGGGACGCATGTCATTCAGTTGTTTGTCGACAGATTGATTGTGTTGATCAAGGAGCGTGGTATCGGCCTGCTGATCATCGACCCGTTTGTTGCCTCGCACCGGGTCACTGAGAACGACAATAACGCGATTAACCTCGTTGCGCAGATCTGGTCACAGATCGCGGAGGCCACAGGGTGTGCCATCGAACTCGTGCATCACGCACGCAAAACCGGAGGGGCTGAGATCGCCGTAGAGGATGGGCGCGGAGCAAGTGCCTTGCTCGCGGCTGCTCGGTCCGTGCGCGTGCTCAACCCTATGTCGGAGGCCGACGCGACCAAAGGTGGCGTCGATCCTGACGAGCGGCGCTCTTTCTTCCGTGTCGATAACGGCAAGGCCAACCTCGCGCCGCCTGCCGAAAAGTCCGACTGGTACAAAATTGTTTCGGTGCCGCTTGGCAACGGGCCTGACGAGATGAATCCCGATGGCAGTGGCGACTTCGTCGGCGTGGTCACGCCTTGGGAGTTCATTGTCGAGAAATTGTCGCTCACGAAGCAAGAGGAGGCTGCTGTTTGTACGGAGCTTGGTGGTTTTCCCCATAACTATAACGTCAACGGGAAGCCGTGGGCGGGCTCTGCGATTGCCAAGGCACCCTTCTAAGGCGCTCCGGTTCAAAAACGGAGCGGAGCGACTAGAGCGCCGCCGCTATCCGCCTCCGCGCTCCGCTCCCCTTACCTAGTAAGGGAGCGGACCGGAGCGGAGCGGAAAAGGGGTTAACCCCTGACCAGAGCGCGGACTAGAGCGGCACCAGCCCTTGAACCGCAGAATTTCCTTTGAGCGACCTTTGCGGACCAAACCTGAAAAGCCATGCGGCAGGTTCGAATACCGAACTTCAGAGGTCGTCGCGCTTTGGGAACCTCACGGCAGCTATGAGGGCGAAAACGGAAAGCGCAGTTGAATTGCAGCGCAAAGGCGAGAAAGTATCAGGTTAGGGCTAGCGTTAGGGTTGAAATCTATCAGATTTAATTTCTGTTATTTTTCAATAGTTTATTGAGATAAATGGCGGAGAGGGAGGGATTTGAACCCCCGGTTCCCTTGCGAGAACTCCGCATTTCGAGTGCGGTGCGATCGACCACTCTGCCACCTCTCCGTGGAACGCTTTGATGCGCTGGTCAGGGGGGCGAGATACAGAAGCCGGGGCACAAGCGCAAGGGGTGATGGAGCGGTTCGGCTTCAACCCAGCCCGGCGCGATCGAAAAGGCTGAGAAATCGTCGCTCGCCGTCGGGTGTGAAGGCGATCACCCGCGATTGCGCTTCGCGCCGCGCCCAGCCGAGCGCGAGAATACGGGAAAGGCACGCCGCACCGAGTGCTCCCGCGAGGTGAGAACGACGCATGCTCCAATCGAGGCATTCACGGCAGAAGATCCGTCTGCCTCGAGTGAGTTCCTCGCACTGAATGCCGAGAGGAGCGAAAAAGGCATTGGCCTTCTCGCCCGGCACGAGGCCATCCGCGCCGGCCCGCAGGGCGCCCACGGCAATGGCCGCTTCATGCAGCTGCACACCAAATTCGCCGGCGAGATGATCGTAGCAGATCCGCGCCTTGCGCAGTTGTGGATCCCTCGGGCCGGGGCGAGTGCGCGTGGTGCCGAGATGCCCGGCGAGCCCCATAATGCCTTCGAGAAGCCGCGCGACCTCGGCATCGGCCAGCGCCCAATAGCGATGCCGCCCCTGCTGTCGGGCGATGATCAGCCCGGCATCCGCCAGTTTTCCGAGATGCGACGCGATGGTCTGCGGCGTAACGCCCGCTTCCTGCGCGAGTTCGCTTGAAGTCAGGGCCATGCCGCTCATCAACGCGCCGAGGATATTGGCGCGGGCGGGGTCGCCGATCAGCGAGGCAAGGCGGGCAATGTCTGGTCCGTGTCGCATAGGGCGGATTATCCCGCGCCTGCCGTGCTCACGCAAGGCACGATACCACGGTCCTCATCGTAGCATCGTGGGTGTCTGCCCGTGCATTCTGCGGCTTGTTGAGATGCGAGGCGCAGGAGGGAAATATGATGCAGGGCGAAAAACAGTTTTTTGGCTGGCGCGTGGTTGGTGGGGCCTTCGTGCTCGCGATATTTGGCTGGGGCCTCGGTTTCTACGGCACTCCGGTTTATCTGCATGCTGTGCGCGAGGCGCGGGGATGGTCGATCGAGGTGGTTTCGGCGGCCGTGACGGTTCACTACCTCTGCGGTGCGCTGGTCGTGGCGCGATTGCCGAAACTTTATCAGCGGTTTGGGCTGCCAAATATCGCGCGGGTTGGTGTCGTGGCGCTGGTTCTCGGGTTGTACGGCTGGAGCCAGGCCGAAGCGCCCTGGCAACTCTTCCTCGCGACAATCCTCAGCGGCTGCGGTTGGGTGACGATGGCCGCAGCGGCTATCAACGCGCTGCTCGCGCCCTGGTTTGTGCGTCAGCGGCCCAAGGCATTGTCGACGGCCTATAATGGAGCAAGCTTCGGCGGCATTATCTTTTCACCGCTCTGGGTGTTGCTGATTGGGCAATTCGGGTTTGCCAAGGCCACATTGATCATAGGAGTGGTGGCAATCCTCATCATCTGGTGGTTGAGTTTTGCGGTATTCTCCGTGACGCCTGCGATGCTCGGGCAACAGCCGGATGGTGCCGATGCTCCCGCTTCGCCTGTGGCTGCCGGCGCAGTTGTGCATGCGCCGCGCCTGGAGGGTGGAGCGCTCTGGCGGGATATCAAGTTTCGCACGCTCGCGATGGGCATGGCCCTCGGTCTCTTTGCGCAGATCGGGCTTTTGTCGCACCTGTTCTCGCTGATCGTGCCTGCCCTGGGCGAGGGCGGTGCTGGCATCCTCACCGGTCTCGCGACAGCCTCTGCAATTGCGGGGCGGACCTCTTTCGGCTGGTTGATGCCGGAGGGCGCGGATCGCCGCATCGCAGCCGCGGCGAGCTACGGCATCCAGATCCTGGGTATTCTCCTCCTGTGGTTTTCGGCCGGGCAGGTTCCCGCGCTGATCATAGCCGGGGTTTTGCTCGTCGGTTTCGGGCTCGGGAACGCGACCTCGCTGCCGCCGCTCATTGCCCAGAAGGAATTTGCGAAGGAGGATATGATCCGTGCCGTGGCGCTCGTTATCGCTCTGGCGCAGGCGGCCTATGCTTTCGCCCCAGCAATGTTTGGTCTCGCGCGAAGCTTCGGCATGCGAGCGAACTCTCCGCTGTCGGAGGTCGCGATGGTCTGTGCTTTCGCTGTGCTGATCAAGCTCTGCGCGATCGTTGCGCTGCTCTACGGGCGGCGGGCGCGCGAAAGGGCGTAAAAGAAGCCATTTTGCCTTGACACTCCTGCGTGCGGCCCGTAATGCCACGCTTCCCAAAAAAGCGCGGCGGAGAACCGCGCCTTTTCGTTTTGGCGTTTCAGGGCAACGACCCGTATCAGGCGGAGCAATCCGCAGGGGACGCACGAAACAGA
>JBOFZC010000013.1:0-9441 GCA_051654985.1 Rhabdaerophilum sp. | reverse complement strand
CTCACCTTGCTGCAGACCCGCACGCGCCTCGCCAAACGGGCGCTGGCCTTGCGTGGTATGGTTGAGGCGGTCACATGGTCGTTCATCCCCGAGGCGCAAGCGAAGCTGATGGGTGGTGGCAAGCCAGAGCTTAAACTCGCGAACCCCATCGCCTCCGATCTCTCGGATATGCGCCCTAGCCTCTTGCCGGGCCTCGTGAGTGCCGCCAATCGCAATGCTGATCGTGGCTATGCAGACGTCTCGCTGTTTGAAGTCGGGCAGATTTTCCTTGGCGCGGGCGAGAACGATCAGCGCATGGCAGCCGCCGGTTTGCGGCGTGGCCTTGCGGGGGGATCGCGCCATTGGTCCGGGTCTGCCGAGGTTTCGCTCGACGATGTGAAGGCCGATGTGATGGCGCTTCTCGCCGCCCTGAATATTCCCACCGGTGGCCTGCAGGTGAAGGCCGGCGGCCCGAGCTTCCTGCACCCAGGGCGCTCGGCGACACTGGGTTTCGGCCCGAACCTCATTGGGTGTTTTGGCGAGTTGCATCCGCGCGCGGCGGAGACTTTGGGCGCTGAGGGTCGTGTGATGATGTTCGAGATCAACCTCGATGCCTTGCCGGCTCCCAAAAAGAAGCCCACAAAGGCCAAAGCGAAACTCGATCTCTCGGCCTTCCAGCCGGTCAGCCGTGATTTCGCCTTCCTTGTGGATCAGACCGTCGAAGCTGAGGCGATCATGAAAATCGCGCGGGGCATCGATCGGACCCTGGTTTCGGATGTATCAATCTTTGATCGGTATTCCGGCAAGGGCATTGAGCCGGGCAAGGTTTCGCTAGGGGTGGCTGTGACGTTGCAGCCGCGCGAGAAGACACTGACAGACGCGGAAATTGAGGCTTTCTCAATGAAGCTCGTTGGTGAAGTGCAGGCGAAGACCGGCGCGGTTCTCCGCGCCTGAGAGGGAAGAGGTTGTTGGTGATGGGTCGCGTGGCGGTATTCTCGATCAGCGGGGTTGCAGGATTTTTCGTGGCTGTTTTCGCAGTGATCTCCACGCCACTTCCCGCTCTTGCCGCCTCGAATTGCGACGCCATCCAGAACCCGTTCCAGTACAATGAATGCCTCGCGAAACAAGCGCCGGGACAGGCTGCTCGTGGTGGCCGCCGTGCTGGCGGCACTGGCGGTGCCGACCCCGAGGCGAGCGTTCCGGCCCGCCGCCGCAACCAGATTGCGCCGCAGGTGCAGGACAATTCCGGCGTGAATATCCGCCGTTCAACCGGCCGTCGTGTCAGCGCCACGATTGACCCCTGGGCCGGTTCGCGCAGGGCAGCTCCTGCCAAAAAGCGGCGGCGCTAAGTTTTTTTTGTTATTGACGCATATTCGCTTGCGCGGTCCTGCGGTTCTTCACGCGAACCGCACCCCACTTCGCATGAAAGTGCATTAATACTCAAACGTCTCGAAGCGCATATCGAGCGCATCGACCATCATGATTTTTCCCACGAGCGGGGTGCCGAAGGGCGTGATCTGCCGGATCACCTCAATGGCCTGCAACGACCCCATCACGCCGCAAAGTGCACCCAGCACTCCCGCTTCGGAGCAAGTGGGAATGGCTCCGGCAGGCGGTTTCTCGGGGTAGAGATCGCGATAATGCGGGCTGGGCGAACCATCCGCCCGCGCCTCGAACGGACGAAGCGTAGTGAGCGAGCCGTGCATCTCGTTTACCGCGGCTGTCACCAGCGGCTTCTTCGCGATCGCGCAAGCATCGGCGAGGGTGTACCGCGTGTCGAAATTGTCTGAACCATCGGCAATCACATCGTAATCCGCGATGAGCCCTGCGACATTGTCTGGTGTCAGCCGCATCGCATGCGGCACAACGCGAATGGCGGGATCGAGTGCGCGGATGGCTTCATTTGCGCTCTCCACCTTCGCTCGCCCGATATCCTCAGCGGCATGGATCACCTGCCGCTGGAGGTTCGAGAGCGATACCGTGTCGTCATCGACAATCCCAAGCGTGCCGACGCCAGCCGCGGCCAGATAAAGCAACAGCGGGGAGCCGAGCCCGCCCGCACCGATCACCAGCACTTTCGCTGCGCGCAGGCGCTGCTGGCCCGGCCCGCCGATATGGCGCAACACGATGTGACGGGCGAAACGGGTTAATTCATCAGGTGAAAGCATCAATCCATCAAAACTTTGCGGGCATTGCCCGGTTGCAAGCCTGTCGCGACCTTTTATAGAAGCCCCAACCTTCCTTGGGAATGCAAGCCGTATCGTCGGCCTCTCGTCCCGCATGCGATCCGGGCAAACCACATGGCCAAATCCGATATCAAGAAAGTCGTTCTCGCCTATTCCGGCGGTCTCGATACTTCCGTCATTCTCAAATGGCTGCAGACCACCTATGGCTGCGAGATCGTCACCTTCACCGCCGATCTTGGCCAGGGCGAAGAGCTTGGTCCGGCGCGAGACAAGGCCTTGCTGCTGGGTGTGAAGCCTGAGAACGTTTTCATCGACGACCTGCGCGAAGAATTCACGCGCGATTTCGTCTTCCCTATGTTCAGGATGAACGCGCTTTACGAGGGCCAGTATCTGCTCGGCACCTCGATCGCGCGACCGCTGATTGCCAAGCGCCAGATCGAGATCGCGCGCCAGGTCGGCGCCGATGCGGTGTGCCATGGTGCGACCGGCAAGGGCAATGATCAGGTCCGTTTTGAGCTCGCCTATTACGCGATGGAGCCTTCGATCAAGATCATCGCGCCGTGGCGCGAATGGGACCTCTCAAGCCGCACGAAGCTCATCGCTTTCGCCGAAAGCCATCAAATTCCGATTGCGAAAGACAAATACGGCGAAGCCCCGTTCTCGGTGGATGCCAACCTCTTGCACTCCTCATCCGAGGGCAAAGTGCTGGAAGACCCGGCGGTCGAAGCGCCCGAGATGGTCTATATGCGCACCATTGCGCCTGAAGCTGCGCCCGACAAGGCGACAGTGATCACCGTGGATTTCGTGAGAGGTGATGCCGTGGCGATTGATGGCGTTTCCATGTCGCCGGCAACGCTGCTGACTAAGCTCAATGAGCTGGGCAAGGCTAACGGCATCGGCCGGCTCGATCTCGTGGAAAACCGCTTCGTCGGCATGAAATCACGCGGCATTTACGAGACGCCGGGCGGCACGATCCTGCATCAGGCGCATCGCGGCATCGAGAGCATTACCCTCGATCGCGAGGCGATGCATCTGAAGGAAAGCCTCATGCCGCGCTATGCCGAGCTCGTCTATTATGGGTTCTGGTTCACGCCCGAGCGCGAGATGATCCAGGCTTTGTGCGACAAGTCTCAGGAACATGTCACGGGGCGCGTCACGCTCAAGCTCTACAAGGGCAATGTGACGGTGATTGGCCGCGAAAGCCCGTTCTCGCTTTATGATCAGGAACTCGTCACCTTCGAGGAAGGGGCTGTGGCCTATGATCACCGCGATGCCCAGGGCTTTATCCGCCTCAATGCCTTGCGGTTGCGTACCTTGGAGATGCGTCGTCGGAAGGCCGGGATTTAAGGGGTAGAGGCGGAGCCTTGGCTCCCCTTCTTCATTCCGCCGCATTCGTCCCGCTTGACCGCAGATCAGAACGGGAGAGACTGCGCCGATGCGCCAGAGGCTAAAATTCGTCGCTGCCACGCTTGTCGGCGTCGCGGTTGTTGCCGCCGTCGCCGCCTATTGGTTCCGTCCCACTGTTCTGCGGATCGCCGCTGGGCCTGTCGGCTCCAGCGATGTCCGGGTGATCGTCGGCTATGTTCAGGCGCTGCAGCGTGAGCGGGCGGATATCCGCCTGCGGTTGGTGCTGTCGGAAAGCCCGGCCGATGCCGCAGCCAAGCTCGAAGCCGGGCAGGTCGATCTTGCTGTGGTGCGCTCCGATATCGGTATCCCCACCAAGGCCTCCACCGTGGCGATCATGCGGCGCGAGGCGGCGTTTTTCCTCACGCGCCCCGGCAGCGGTTTGACGCAGATCTCCGGACTGAAGGGCCGAACGATCGGTCTTGTGCGCGCGAGTGCCGCCAATGAGCGCATTCTCACCCAAATCCTGGCGCAGCACGATCTCACGCCGCAGGATATCACGAAGGTTTCCGGCACGCCGGATGAGATGCGCCAAGGCGTGCAGGACGGGAAGTTTGACGCGCTGTTTTTCGTGACCCCGCTCGCCGAGCGTATGGTGCGGACAGCTTTGCAGACCTTTCCCCGTGTCGAGGGACAAGCGCCCGGTCTCTTGGTCGTGGCCGAGGCCGAGGCTTTGCTCGCGGATCACCCGGCACTGGATACGGTTGAGATCGTGCGTGGAGCGTTCGGGGCCAACCCGGTTCTGCCCGATTCAGCTTTGACGACGCTCGCGGTGACTCATCGTCTCGTCGCGAAAAACGAACTTTCCGAGCCTGTCGTGTCCGAACTCACGCGGCTGCTTGTGACCCTGAGGCCCCAGATTGTGCGCGAAGTGCCCGCAGCGAACCAGATTGACTTGCCCTCGACCGAGGATCGCGCGGTCCGGCTGCCGAACCATCCCGGCGCTGTTGCCTACATTGATGGCGAGACGAAAACCTTCTTCGAGCGCTACGGGGATTATCTCTATCTCGGCATCATGGGGTTTTCGTTGCTGGGTTCGGCACTGGCGGCCCTGTTTTCCACGATGTCGCGCCGCCCCGAGACGGTGGCTCCCGATAAACTCATGCGTGATCTCGTCTCGCAAATGGATCGCGTGAGGGTGGCCGAGAATGCCGCACTTCTCGAATCCATCGAAGACGATGCGGAAATCGTCATCGGGAAATTGTTGCGCATTTCCACGAGCAGGCGAGGTGATACGAGCCAGATTGCTGCCGTGGCCCTGCTGATTTCCGAGTTCCGCCACACCTTGGCCAGTCGCCGGCAAGCGCTGGTGCACGCCACCCCAGTCGAAAAACCGCCTGTTGCGGTCGTTTCGTCGGTCTCCTGAACCGTTTAAGGTTGCGGTGCAGCGTGGATTCGGGTATCGCCACGCCCGAACCCTCGCCACATTATTGAATGATCCCGCCTTTTTCGGATCGCTCGGGTCGCGCAAGAGATTGCGCCGCCGATGATGGCGAATTGCCTGTTTTGACCCCGCCCGGCTGATGCCGTCAGCGGGATGCTCCGAAAGCGGAAACAATCCCCATGTCCATGCGCAACATCGCCATCATCGCGCACGTCGATCACGGCAAAACCACGCTCGTCGACAAGATGCTCGCCCAGTCCGGCGCCTTCCGCGACAATCAGCGCATCATCGAGCGCGTGATGGACTCGAACGACCTCGAAAAAGAGCGCGGCATCACGATCTTGGCGAAATGCACCTCGATCGTCTGGAAAGACACCCGCATCAACATCGTCGACACGCCGGGCCACGCCGATTTCGGCGGTGAGGTCGAGCGCATTCTGAACATGGTCGACGGCGTGGTGGTTCTTGTCGATGCTGCCGAAGGCCCGATGCCGCAGACGAAATTCGTCGTCTCGAAGGCGCTGAAGCTCGGCCTGCGCCCCATCGTCGCGGTGAACAAGGTCGATCGTCCCGACGCGCGTTCGCAGGAAGTGATCAACGAGGTCTTCGATCTCTTCGTGGCTCTTGATGCCAATGACGACCAGCTCGATTTCCCCATCCTCTATGGTTCCGGCCGCAATGGCTGGATGGCGAAATCGATCGATGGCTCGTCCGATGATGGCCTCGCACCGCTTTTTGACACTGTTTTGGCGCATGTGCCGGAAGCGAAGGTGGAAGAGGGCTCGTTCCGGATGATCGGCACGATTCTCGAAGCCAACCCCTTCCTCGGCCGCATCATCACGGGGCGCATCACCTCGGGCTCGATCAAGCCGAACCAGCCGATCAAGGCGCTCTCGCGGGATGGTACCTTGATTGAAACCGGCCGCGTTTCGAAAATTCTCGCCTTCCGCGGCATCGAGCGTCAGCCGATTGAGGAAGGTGTGGCCGGCGATATCGTCGCCATTGCTGGACTCTCGAAAGGCACTGTGGCCGACACTTTCTGCGCGCCTGACGTGATGGAAGCGATCCCGGCCCAGCCGATCGATCCGCCGACGGTGACCATGAGCTTCATCGTGAATGACAGCCCGCTCGCGGGCACCGAAGGCGACAAGGTGACGAGCCGGGTGATCCGCGATCGTCTCTTGAAAGAAGCCGAGGGCAACGTTGCGCTCAAAATCGAAGAATCGACCGACAAGGACAGTTTCTTCGTCTCGGGTCGCGGCGAATTGCAGCTCGCGGTGCTGATCGAAACCATGCGCCGGGAAGGCTTTGAGATCGCCGTGTCGCGCCCACGCGTTGTTTATGAGAAGGGCGAGAACGGCGAGGTTCTCGAGCCGATTGAAGAAGTCTTCGTCGACGTCGATGAAGAGCATTCGGGCGTCGTCGTTCAGAAAATGTCTGAGCGCAAGGCCGAGATGATCGAGATGAAACCCTCGGGCGGCAATCGCTTGCGCCTTGTTTTCCACGCGCCGACGCGCGGTCTGATCGGCTATCAGTCGGAACTGCTCACTGATACGCGCGGCACCGCGATCATGAACCGCATCTTCAAGGCCTATGAGCCCTATAAAGGCGAGATTGCGGGACGCAACAACGGCGTGCTGATCTCCAATGAAGCCGGCGAGGCGGTGGCCTACGCGCTCTGGAACCTGGAAGATCGCGGTCCGATGGTCATCGAGCCGGGCTGGAAGGTCTATCAGGGCATGATCATCGGCATCCATAACCGCGATAACGACCTTGAAGTGAACGTGCTCAAGGGCAAGAAGCTCACCAATATCCGCACTACCTCGAAGGATGAGGCCGTGCGCCTCACCCCGCCGATTCGCATGACCCTCGAGAAGGCGCTGGCGTGGATTCAGGATGATGAGCTCGTCGAGGTGACGCCGAAATCCATCCGCATCCGCAAGAAATTCCTCGATCCTAATGAGCGCAAGCGCGCCGAGAAGCAGAAGGAAGCTTTGGCCGGCTAAGAAGTTATGCATGCATTGTTGACATTTAATGCATGCATAAATAGGACTCCTTGATCTGATAGAACACCTCTTGCGGGTGGCGGTGGAGGGGTAAATGAGCTGGGTCTGGTTTTTGTTTCTTGTCCCGGTTGCTCTGATCGGGGCGATTGTCGGAATTGCCTCAACAAAACCCAACACGTTCCATGTGGTCAGGCGGTTGCGCATTGCGGCTACGCCGCAGGCGATTTTCCCTCACATCAATGACCTCCAGACCTGGCAGACCTGGTCGCCCTGGGCCCAGAAAGACCCGAATGCGAAGAACACGTTCGGTGCTCTTCACGCGGGCAACGGCGCATCGTTGCGTTGGGAAGGGAACAAGGAAGTCGGTGTCGGCACCATGACGATTACTGGCACGGTTCCCGATAGCTCTGTCGCGATGCGTCTTGATTTTGAAAAGCCGTTTCAGGCCACGAATTTCGCGGAATTCACGCTCCAGCCTGAAGGCAATTCGACCGAGGTGATCTGGTCCCTCCATGGACCTGCTCCGCTCATGACGAAGATCATGGATCTCCTCATGAACATGGACAAGATGATCGGTCGTGATTTTGAAGCCGGGCTAGCCAATCTCAAGGCGCGTGTTGAGGCGCGCTGACGCGCGGGAACTGCCTCGCCTTCGATGAGGAATCGTCCTAGTCCTAGGCGATGTCCATCCAGCGCCTTTCGCCCCTGCTGATTGATCAGATCGCCGCCGGTGAGGTGATCGAGCGGCCGGCTGCGGCGGTCAAAGAACTCGTTGAAAACGCCATCGACGCTCAGGCACGGCGCATTGATGTTGTGATCGAGCAGGGTGGGCGGCGGCTGATCCGCATCAGCGATGACGGCATGGGCATGGGGCCGGAAGACCTCGCGCTGGCGATCGAGCGTCACGCCACATCGAAACTTTCCGACGGAAGGCTCGATCAGATTTCCACTCTCGGCTTTCGCGGCGAGGCCTTGCCCTCCATTGGTGCTGTGGCGCGGCTTACGATCACAAGTCGCCCGCGCAGTCCGGCGAGCGGGGATGATATTGCCCATCGCATTCGTGTGGATGCGGGCCAGATCGAGCCTCCGCGTCCCGCTAGCCTTTCGAAGGGTACGCGTGTCGAGGTCGAAGATCTCTTTCACGCCACGCCCGCAAGGCTGAAGTTCCTCAAAGGCGACCGTGCCGAGGCGCAGGCCGTGGCACAGGTGATGCGTCGTCTGGCTTTGGCCGAGCCCGGCGTCGCTTTTTCGCTCGCCGGTGATCATCTGAGCGGTTTTGATTTCTCCGCTGAAACTGTCGATGAATCGGGTCGCGACAGGCGCATCGGGGCCGTTCTGGGGCGCGAATTCGTGGCGAATGCCGTCGCCGTTTCCGCAGAACGCGATAGCGTCAGGCTTTCAGGCCTCGTCTCGCTCCCCACTTGGCATCGTGCTTCGGCGTTTGATCAGTATGTCTTCGTCAATGGCCGCCCGGTGCGCGACAAGGTGCTGATCGGTGCCTTGCGCGCGGCCTATTCGGATACGATTGTGTCCGGGCGTCACCCCACCGTGGCTCTGTTTCTGACGCTTGATCCGGCAATGGTTGATGTGAATGTCCATCCCGGCAAGCTCGAAGTGCGTTTTCGGAATGGTGAGGCTGTGCGCGGCCTGATGGTGCGCGCGATCCGCGATGCGCTGGCGCGCGAGGGGCATCGTTCGGTCAGTCGTCCGGCGGCCGCGCTTGAGCGTTTCCGTGTGCCACCGCATGCACCTGTTTTGCCCGGCATGGGCTACAGGCGCTTCGAGCCTTCCGCGGATGCGATTCCGCTCGCTCCAGCACCACCGATGGCGCGCGGCTTTGCCGAAGCCCCGCAAGCGACCTATGCCCCACCGCCGCCGGTCGAAACCAATGCGATTCCCCCGCTCGGCTTTGCCCGCGCCCAGGTGCATGACACCTATATTCTTGCAGAAAATGCCGAGGGCATCGTGCTGGTCGATCAGCATGCCGCGCATGAGCGCCTCGTCTATGAGCGCCTGAAACGCGCTCGCATCGAGGGTTCGCTCTCGCGCCAGATGCTGTTGATCCCGGCTGTGGTTACGCTCGACCCTGCCTCGGCCGATCGCCTGGTCGCCGCGGCCGCTATGCTCGAACCGCTCGGGCTATCCCTTGAGGCGTTTGGGCCGGATACCATCCTCATCCGCGAAGTGCCGGGCCAACTCGCGCATGTCGATCCGACGAAACTCGCGCGCGAAACGGCGGATACCCTCGCCGAATGGGGCGGCACTGAGGGGCTTGAGGCCCGAATGGATCACGTGCTCAAAACCTTTGCCTGCCATCATTCGGTGCGCGCGGGTCGCAAGCTTCGGATTGAGGAAATGGATGCGCTTTTGCGCGACATGGAGGCGACGCCGGCCTCTGCACAATGCAATCATGGCCGCCCAACCTCGATCCATCTCAGTCGCGCGGATCTCGAACGGTTGTTCGGGCGGGGCTAGTCCATGC
>JBOFZC010000012.1:0-3711 GCA_051654985.1 Rhabdaerophilum sp. | reverse complement strand
CTGGCGTGCGAATGGGCTGCGAAGGGGCTCAACGTCAACGCGATCGCACCGGGATATGTGGTGTCGAACAACACCGAGGCCCTCCGCGCGGATCCGGATCGGAGCGCTGCGATCCTCGCCCGCATCCCAGCGGGCCGTTGGGCCAACCCGACCGATATTGGCGGCGCAGCGGTGTTTCTGGCAAGCGCGGCAGCGGATTACATTCACGGAGCGATCCTGCCGGTCGATGGAGGATGGCTCGCGCGATGACAAACCCAACATCCCTTCGCCAACCTAAAAACAGCGCGCCTTTCGCCCATTCGGCCGAATGCCCGTGGGAGCCGACCGACCCTGGCGTGAAGCGCCAAATTCTCGCCCACGGGCCAGAGCTGATGCTCGTGCGCGTGGTGTTTGAGGCCGGCGCAATTGGCCCGCTGCACCAGCATCCCCATATCCAGAACAGCTATATCGAGAGCGGCCGTTTCGAGATCACCATTGCAGGGGAAACCCGCGAACTCGGCGTGGGCGACAGCTTCTACGTGCCTGGCAATGTGCTGCATGGCGCGAAAGCGCTTGAAGCGGGCTGCCTCATCGACGCCTTCAACCCCATGCGAGCGGAATTTATCCGCCCGTAAAATTCACTTCGCCGACTATTATCCATCAAAACACCCCGGGAAGCATCGGGGGACCAACCGGAGGAAACGCATATGACAACCCGCCGCCAATTCAGCCTCATGGCCACAGCACTGGCTGCAGGGCTCCTCGCGAGCCCCGCAAGCGCACAAACCGTTCTGCGCTCAACCGATATCCACCCCACGGATTATCCGACGGTGGAAGCTGTACGCCATATGAGCGGCCTGCTGGAGCAGCGCACCAACGGGCGCATCAAGATCAATGTCTTTCACTCGGCACAGCTCGGCAATGAGAAGGACACGATCGAGCAGACCCGGTTCGGCGTGATCGACATCAACCGCATCAACATGGCACCGTTCAACAACTTGATCCCGGCGACGAATGTGCCATCGCTGCCGTTCATCTTCCGCTCGGTTGCGCATATGCGCACGGTGATGGATGGCCCGATCGGCGATGACATCCTGAAAGAATTCGAGAAGCACGATCTTGTCGGCCTCGCGTTTTACGATTCAGGCTCGCGCTCGTTCTACAATTCAAAGCGCCCTATCACGAAGCCCGAAGACATGAAGGGCATGAAGATCCGTGTCCAGCAATCGGACATGTTCGTGGCTCTGGTCTCGGCTTTGGGTGCGAACGCAACCCCGATGGCATTTGGGGAGGTCTACTCGGCGCTCCAGACAGGGGTGATCGATGGCGCAGAAAACAACTGGCCGTCGTTCGAGTCGACCAAGCATTTCGAGGTCTCGAAATTCTACTCGCTCAGCGAGCATTCGCTTTCGCCCGAAGTGCTGGTGATGTCGAAGCGGAGCTTCGATAAGCTCTCCAAGGAAGATCAAGCACTGGTGAAAGCGGCCGCGAAAGAATCCGTCGCCAAGATGCGCGAACTCTGGGATGCACGCGAAAAGGCTTCTGAAGCCAAGGTGCGCGCCGGCGGCGCAGTGATCAACACGATCGAGAAGCAGCCCTTCATTGATGCAATGAAGCCTGTCTACGATCGCTTTGTCACCGACGCTGCTCTCAAGGCTCTCGTGGCCCGCATTCAGGCGGTCAAATAAGCGATTTCATCCAATGTCAGGGCGGCTCGCGCTTGGGCCGCCCTGATTTCATTTCGGGAGGGAACAGATGCAACGCTTTGCGTCGATCTACACAAAACTGGCATCGAGGCTCAGCGTGATCTGTCTGGTTGCGGCCGGGATCGGTCTGGTGGCCATGACGGTCATCGTGGCCTGGACGGTGTTCGGGCGTTACGTTCTGAATGCCACGCCGACCTGGGGCGAGCCGGCATCCCTGTTCCTGATGCTGTGGTTCATCCTGCTCGGTGGAGCGGTCGGCGTGCGCGAGATGGACCATATGGGGTTCGATATTGCGCTGTTCTATGCGCAGGGCACCTGGAAAAGCCTGCTGGTTTTCGTCAACGAAGCCCTCGTGTCGCTTTTCGGTTTGGCGATGGTCTATTTCGGCTGGCAACTCGCCGCAAAGGTCTGGAGCGATCGGATCGCCATGATCGGCATCTCGAAGGGTTGGGATTATGTGCCGATCATTGTCGGCGGTGTCCTGATCACACTCTTCAGCGTCGAGAAGCTCTTGCTGCAATTGTCTGGCGTGAAAGCTCACCCCATGCCGATCTTCGGCGGCAGCCACTCGGCGGAGGCCTGAGCCATGGAGGTCGCAATCCTTTTTGGTACCTTCGCAGCTTTCCTGCTCATGGGTATTCCGGTCGCGTTTTGTCTCGGGCTCTCCTCGCTCGCGACAGTGCTCTATATGGGCATTCCGCCCGTTGTGGTGTTCCAGCAGATGTCCACGGGCATGAATGCCTTTGCGATGCTGGCTATTCCGTTTTTCATCTATTCGGGCGACCTGATGATTCGCGGCGGCATTGCCGATCGGTTGATCCAGTTCGCTGCCGGGCTAGTCGGCCATCTCAGGGGCGGGCTAGGGCAGGTCAATGTCATCACCTGCACTATGTTTGGCGGCATTTCCGGTTCGGCGGTGGCGGATGCCTCGGCGGTCGGCGGCATCATGATCCCGCAGATGGTCAAGCGCGGTTACGCGCCGGATTATGCTGTCAACGTGACGGCGAACGCCGCAATCATCGCGCTATTGATCCCGCCATCGCACAACATGATCATTTACTCATTGGCAGCGGGCGGCACGATTTCGATCGCTGATCTTTTCACGGCCGGCGTCGTGCCAGGGTTATTGCTCTGCGGGGCGTTGATGATTGCGGCCTGGGCCGTTGCGGTCAAACGCGGCTATCCAGCCGATCCATTCCCGGGATGGTGGCGGGTTTTGCGTTATCTCGTTGCAGCTGCGCCCGGCTTGCTGCTGATCGCAATCATTTTCGGGGGTGTGCGTTCTGGTGTCTTCACGGCCACCGAATCCTCCTGCGTCGCCGTGATCTATGCGCTGCTGGTCACGATTTTTGTCTATCGGCAACTCTCGTTTGCAGGGTTTGTCGGCGCGACGCTCGGAGCTGTGCGCACAACTGCCATGGTGCTGCTGGTGATCGGAGCCGCAAGCTCGTTCGGTTGGCTGATGGCTTTCCTGCAGGTGCCCGCCGCGACAATTAGCCTGATGAAATCGATATCGGACAACCCGATCATCATCCTGCTGATGATCAACGTCATCCTGCTGGTGCTGGGCACCTTCATGGATATGGCGCCGATGATCATCATCTGCACCCCGATCTTCCTGCCGGTCGTGAAAGCGATTGGCGTCGACCCGATCCATTTCGGTGTGATCCTGATCCTGAATGCCGGGATCGGGCTCAACACACCGCCCGTTGGCTCAGTGCAGTTCGTGGCTTGTGCCATCGGGAAGGTTTCGATCAGCGAGAGCATGCGCACGATCTGGCCTTTCTACGGCGCGAGCGTCGCGGTGTTGCTGCTGGTGACCTACGTGCCGGAAATCTCTCTGTGGCTTCCGCGACTTTTCCGTTGATGAGCATGGAGCGGCTTTCCCCGACAACGCTTGGTGCGCTTCCGGCCTCGGTGACGCGGCCGACAAGGCCGCGCCCTGCGGGCCCGAGGATCGTGCATCTCGGGCTCGGAGCCTTCGCTCGTGCGCATCTCGCGGCCTATACAAGGGAAGCGAATGCGC
>JBOFZC010000011.1:0-6695 GCA_051654985.1 Rhabdaerophilum sp. | reverse complement strand
TGGCGTCGCTGCGCCTCCTCGGCCTGCCTGATGATGCAGAGCATATCAATCCGAATGGCGGGGCGATTGCATTGGGCCACCCGCTCGGCATGTCCGGCGCGAGGCTTGCGCTGACCGCCGCGATCGAGATGCAGGATCGTGGCGTCAAGCGCGCATTGGCGACGATGTGCATCGGCGTAGGGCAAGGCATTGCCCTGGCGCTCGAGCGGGTGTGAAGGACCAGAACCGCTGAGGCCTATTCGGTCAGGCCGGTTCGGTGTTGCGCTTGTCCATCATGGCCTTGAAACCGGGCCTGATCTGGCAGGCATCGAGCCAGGCCTTGAGATGAGGGCTCGTTTCAAACAACTCTGGTGCAGCCTGTGCGTAGCGGATGACCTCCGCGACGTTGAGATCGGCCACTGTGAACCGCGCTCCGACGAGAAAGCCGGTTTTTGCCAAAGCCGCATCGAGCACGCGGAACGGGGCACGCAACGCGATCACAGCCGCATCGGCAAGTTCCGGCTTGCGCTCATCGCCTTGTTTCATCACGCGGTGATAGAGGATCTGGATCGCATGGGGCTCGGCTTCGGTGGCCGCCCAGAGCGTCCACATGATGACTTCCCCCTCCTCCGCCAATGTGGCTGGCGCGACGGGCCCACCGAATTTCTTGGCGAGATAGAGGTTGATGGCGAGCGATTCATGCATCACCAACGCGCCATCCTGCATTGAGGGGATATGCCCATTGGGGTTAACGGCGAGAAAGCTCGGGGAACGCGTATTCTCCGGAGCATCCGGCGCATCGGGGTTCGCAAGGCGATAGGCCTGAATGATCGGCACCTGCTTGTAGGGCTGCTCCAACTCATTCATCAGCCAGATATTGCGCGAGGCACGCGAGCGCGAAACACCATAAATCGTGATCATGTGAGAAAATCCGGCTGAGTTAGAACAATGTGCCGGGCGAATGTTCTCCAGTTCTCGGCGTAACTCCAATCAATTTCTCTCATACACCTATCAGCGGGTCAGAAATGCCGAGGGTCTGATGCGTTCGGCGGACGACCCGAGGCTAGTAAGCTTCAGATCATCGCGCGCATGGTTTTCGCGACCTCAGCCGTGCCGACATAATCGATCTTTCCTGACCCCAGAACGGGGATGGCAGCGAGCACGAGAATGGCGCGCGGAAGGAACAACTCGCTCGCCCCTTCAGCCTTGAAATGCGCGATCAAGGCCGCACGATCGGCATCCGGACGATCCGTGACGAGCACAACCTGCTCGCCTTTCTTTGGGTCAGGCATCGTGACAGCGACATGCGTCGATTCCGGCCACAGGCCCGAACAGAGCGTCTCGACGGCTGCGAGGCTCACCATTTCGCCGCCGATTTTCGCGAAGCGTTTCGCGCGGCCGCGAATGGCGATGCGGCCCATCTCATCCACCGCCACGATATCGCCAGTGTCATGCCATTCGCCTTGCGGCTGGATTTTTCCCGGCTCGGAGGCGAGCATGTAGCCGAGCATGATGTTCGGGCCACGCGCAAAAAGACGTCCGCCTTCGTCGATGCCGGGCACCGGCTGGAGTTCCCATTCCACGCCGGGCAGAACAGCCCCCACCGTACCGGGCTTGTTGGTCAAAGGGTGATTGCAGGCGAGCACCGGCGAGCATTCGGTGCAGCCATAGCCCTCAACAATCGTGGCCGGAAGATGAGACCAGAGCCGGCGTGTCTCGTCCTTCACCTTCTCCGCGCCAGCGACGATGAGTTTGAGGCTTTCGAGATCGCCATCATCGGCCGCGCGGGCATAGCCCGTCAGAAACGTATCCGTGCCGAGAAGGATGGTGGCCTTCGCCTCACCAATCAGCTTCGGCACCTGCTTGAAATGCAGTGGCGAGGGGTAGAAAACCACCTTGAAGCCGTTGAAAAGTGGAAACAAAGTCCCAGCCGTAAGGCCAAAGGAATGGAAGGCCGGCAACGGATTGAACAAGATCTCGCGCGTTTCGAAGAAATCGACGCCGTAGGTGAAAATCTGATTGGCATTGGCGATCAGGTTCCGGTGCGAGAGCACGACGCCTTTGGGCTCGCCTTCCGAGCCCGAGGTAAAGAGGATCACCGCCGGGTCATCCGCGCTTTTCGTTGAGCGTTTCGCAATGGATTTCACAGCAAGCGAGCGGGCGATTCCAATCAGTTTTTCCTTGGTGCCAATGCCCTTGCGGATGTCCTCGAGATAGACGATCCGGCATCCCTCCGCGAGACCGGCAACCACCTCATCGAGCTTCGCCGTATCGATAAAGCGGCGCGAAGTAATAATGGTTTTCAGCTCTGCCGTGCGGCAGGCCGATTTGAGGTTTTTGAGCCCGGCCGTGAAGTTCAACATGACCGGTACGCGGGCGTGAAACCACAGGCCGAACAGAGTCACCAGCATGCCGTTGACGTTCGGCAACAGCAGGCCAACGCGCTCGCCTTTTGCGGATTCCTTTGTCAGGGCACGACCGAGCACGAGTGCGCCGAGCACGAGGCGGTCATAGGTCAGAGGCGCGCGTTCGGGGTCTTCAGCGGCTTCGGCCTTGCCGCCGGCTTTTGCGCGCGCCGCAAGAAGCGCCTCGGCGGTTGAGGCATAAGTCGGCAGCGAGAATGGCTTGCCCTCGCCGCGCGCAAGCGGCTCCATTCTGGTCTGAAGCATGGTCGTCTCCCCCGAAATTCTTATCGTTTGGGGGATTGAAGCCGCAAATGGTTGGATTGTCTATCCGGGGCTTAACCCGCGCCGCCATTCTTGATCGGAGGTTGGAAAGCGAAGCCCATATCCCAGGGAAAATAGATCCAGCTGTCCTGGCTCACTTCCGTGATGAAGGTATCCACGAGCGGGCGCCCGAGCGGCTTGGCATAGACAGTCGCGAAATGCGCATTGGGCAGCATCTCGCGGACAATTCTCACGGTTTTACCCGTATCCACGAGGTCGTCGAGCACAAGGACACCTTTGCCACCGTCGGTTCCAGAGATCACGTGATCGATGCCCTTGAGCACCTGCAATCCGCCCTGCTCAGTGTAGCTGTGGTAGGAGGCGATACAGACGGTCTCTATGAGGCGCAGCTCAAGCTCCCGCGCGATGATGGCTGCCGGCACAAGCCCGCCGCGTGTGATGCACACAATCGAGTTGAACGGGCCAAAAGCCGCGAGCCGCCACGCCAGCATACGCGCATCCCTGTGAAACTGATCCCAGGAAACTGGAAATGCCTTTTCAGGTATGGCTTGCGGAGCGGGCGCGGCATTCATTGTTCTCTCCCGGTGTTTTTTGCTCTTCTACAGGGGCGTCCGGTCGGAAGAAAGGCTGGCAATCAAGGCAATCACAGCCTTTTCTGCGACATCAAGCGCGGCAGCGTCGCGCGAGCGCAGCACGATCTGGTTGCGAAACCCGCCGGATTGAAACGCCGGGTAGGAGCCGATCGAAACCCCCGGATGTTCCGCCGCGAGCGCTCCCAACCCCGCCGCATAGATCCCCTCGCCGAGGCCAGCGGCATCGACGGATCGCGCGAGCACCCGCGCACCGGTTTTCAGGCGCGGCGCGATGTTATCGAGCATGGCTTGCATGATGTTCGGCACACCGGCCATCACAATGACATTGCCGATCAAAAAGCCCGGCGCTTTGGAGATCGGGTTGTCAATCAGTTCAGCACCAGCAGGAATACGCGCCATCCTGAGGCGCGCCTCGTTGAGCTCTTCCGGTTTGTAGCGCTCGAGCATGACGTTGACGGCGCGTTGATCAACGTCAATCGAGACGCCGAACGCTTTGGCCACGCAATCGGCGGTGATGTCGTCATGGGTTGGGCCGATGCCGCCAGTCGTGAAAAGATAGGTGTAACGCTGACGCAACCCGTTGATTGCGCTGACGATCTCTTCCTCGACATCCGGCACCACGCGCACTTCGCGCAGGTCAATGCCGGAATTCGTGAGATATTCCGCGATATAGCCGATGTTCTTGTCCTTCGTGCGGCCCGAGAGGATTTCATCACCGATCACGAGAAGCGCGGCTGTGACACTCATGTGCGGCGCTCCAGCACGTGGTTATTCCGCGTCTCCATGATGCGCTGATAGCCCTTGGATTCGAGGAAACCCAGGAGATCGAGGCTCCAGCGGCTTTCTCCACGCTCGAGCACGATCGCCCTCGGCCAGAGGCTTTCCGGCGCATCCGTGAGGAAACGCTGGAGAATGATGTCCTCTGCACCTTCCACATCGAGCTTCATGGCGTCGATATGGTCAAGGCCTTCATCCTGCACGATACCCTGGAGCGCGCGCGCCGGCACTTTGACGCGCCCTGCCCCACCCTGGTTGACGATCTTCAGGCTCGCCTCGCCCTGATTGGCGGGATCGAGAAAAAGCGTCACCTCGCCATCGCGATCGGCCACCGCGAGCGCCATCGCCTTCACCGTCCCGAACGGATTGATCGCAATGTTGAATACGAGGCGGTCGAACACATCGGGTTGCGGCTCAAAGGCCAGAATGCGTGCATTCCGGCCCGCCTTGGCAGCCAGAGCCAGCGCATATCCCCCGATATTGGCGCCGATATCGAGAAACACGAAGCGATCACCAATCAGTGTTGCGAGGTAATCGCGCTCGCGCTCGTCAAAGTCTTGCGGCGCAAAGAGAATCCGCTTCTCACAGACATTCCGGTAGGGCGCGAGGCGGAAGCGCACGCCGAGACTCTCCTGATCTACCGGCTTGCCGCCGAGCAGTAGGATCGCCGCCTTGCGGATCGCAAATCCCAGCCGCCGACCCAGCCAAGTGCGCGGCAACGCCCGCGTGACGCGGATAAGACGGGCCACCGTGCCGTACGGCGCAAAAGCGCCCCAAGCCGGGGCATTCGAGCTGTTTTCTATCATGGCGAGCCCCTTAGGCTGATACGCGAAAAATTGCACGCGCGAAATCACGCGAGCCCGCGCGAGGGCTGAACGCCGGGCGTGCGCGACAAATTCGGCCCCGGAACGCTCTTGCGTTAGCGTCGCAAAGGCCCGATATCCGAATTCAATGAATGACACTTCGACACTTCTGCGCCGTCAGCCTGGCTCGATCCGTCTCCACGGGCCGGAGGCATTTGAAGGCATGCGCAAAGCAGGCCAGCTGACCGCGCGTGCACTCGATATGGTGGCCAACCTCGTTAAGCCGGGTGTCACGACGGATGCCATTGACAAGGCCATCATGGAATTCGCGCGCGATCACGGCGCTTACCCTGCGCCATTGTTTTATCATGGCTATCCACGCGCGATCTGCACGTCGATCAACCATGTGGTTTGCCACGGCATTCCTTCAGACAAACCGCTGAAGGATGGTGATATCGTCAACATCGATGTCACGCTCATCGTTGATGGCTGGCATGGCGATTCAAGCCGTATGTATGGCGTAGGTGAAGTCCCTCGCCGAGCCATGCGCCTCGTTGAGGTCACGTTCGAAAGCCTTGAGCGGGGCATTGTTGCCGCAAAACCCGGTGCAACCCTTGGAGATATCGGTGCAGCGATCCAGGCCTATGCTGAGGCTGAGCGCTGCTCGGTGGTGCGTGATTTTTGCGGGCACGGCCTTGGTCAGCTTTTTCACGATGAGCCCAATATCCTGCATTATGGCAAGGCGGGCGAAGGCGCGGTGCTCAAACCCGGCATGTTTTTCACCATCGAACCCATGATCAATTTGGGACGCCCGCATGTGAAAATCCTCTCGGATGGCTGGACGGCCGTCACACGGGATCGATCGCTTTCGGCACAGTTCGAGCACTCGATCGGTATCACAGAAACGGGCTGCGAGATTTTCACGCTCTCGCCGAAGGGGCTCGATTTTCCGGCGCAGCCCGCGGCTCCGCGGCAAGCCTTGCGATCCTGATATCCGCCATGACGGATGATGAGGCCGCTTCCTCGCTTCCCAGAAGCCAAAAAACAAACCGAGCGCGCAAGAAGGGGCTTGGTGAAACCTCGCAAGGCGTGATTGCGCTGAAAAACCCAAAGATCGCCGAACCGCATTATCTTGGCCATCGCGAGCGCCTGCGCGCTCGTTTCGCTGAGGGGGCGGACAGCCTTCCCGATTATGAATTTCTGGAATTGCTGCTTTTCCGCTCCATTCCTCGGGCCGACGTCAAAGGACTTGCAAAAGCGCTGATTGCCCGCTTTGGCAGTTTTGCGGAAGTGCTCTCTGCGGCGCCCGAGCATCTGGCGGAGGTTTCCGGCGTCGGCCCCGCGATCGTGCATGACCTCAAACTGATAGAAGCCGCCGCACGCCGTCTGAGCTTCGGCGCAATCAAGGGACGACAGGTTCTCTCGTCCTGGAATTCCGTGCTCGATTATTGCCGCACCGCCATGGGCTTTGCCGAGATCGAGGAATTGAGGGTGCTCTTCCTCGACAAGAAGAACGGCCTCATTCGCGACGAGGTGATGCAGCGCGGCACTGTGGATCACACCCCCGTCTATCCGCGCGAGATCATGCGCCGGGCGCTGCAACTCAATGCATCAGCGATTATCCTCGTGCACAATCACCCTTCGGGTGACCCCACGCCGTCGCGCGCTGATATCGAGATGACACGTGAAATTGTTGAGCATGCCGAGGCCCTTGGTCTCATTATCCATGATCACCTGATCATCGGCAGCAAGGGACATGCGAGCTTCAGAGCCCTCGGATTGCTGTGAAAAGCACTAAAATCCGCAGAAATTTCGCATAGATAACCCGGCGTAAACTTTCCATCGCTAAATGTACC
>JBOFZC010000010.1:0-11715 GCA_051654985.1 Rhabdaerophilum sp. | reverse complement strand
GACATGATGCATCTCTCCCTGCTCAAGCGGCGTTGCAAAGGCGCTTTTTCAGGAAGCTTGCATAAGTTGAATGGTCTTGAAAGAGCCAATCACGCCGGCATGCGCTAGCCTGCAGGTCGCGGCTCGGCACTCAGCCCATCTCGATCGGCGCGACGCAACTCCCGAATGTTGACTCCAAATTCTGATTGAGGTAGTGCGAATATCAATCTGGAAAATCATTCCAGAATAAAAAACCGGAGAAACGCTCATGATGCTTCGTCGCTCGCTATTGGCTGGCATGGCCGCCTTGGCCGCTGTTCCCTTTGTTTCTGGCTCGGCTCTAGCTCAGGCCTGGCCCGCGCGGCCGATCACCATCATCGTGCCATGGGGCGCAGGTGGAGGCACCGACGCGCATATGCGGCTTCTGGGCACTTTCCTGGAAAAAGACCTCGGCGTTGCCGTCAACGTGATCAACCAGACCGGCGGCAACGGTGTAACCGGCCATTCCGCGATCGCGAATGCCGCGCCCGATGGCTATACATTCGGCGCTGTCACCGCTGAAATCACCATGATGCATCAGACAGGCCTGACCACGCTGACGCACAAGAATTACACGCCAGTTTCTGTGATCAACCGCACCGAAGCAGGCTTCATGGTGGCGAAGAACAGCCCTTGGAAAGACCTTAAATCGGCGATTGCCGACATAAAGGCGAACCCGGGCAAGTTTAAGGCTTCGGGCACCTCGCAGGGCGGCATCTGGCATATCGCAATGGGCGGCTTGCTGATGGAAGCCGGGCAGGATGTGAAGAACATCAACTGGATCCCTTCGCAGGGTGCGGCACGCGCATTCCAGGAATTGCTGGCAGGCGGTGTGGATATCGTCACGGCCTCGCCGGGCGAGGGTGTCGCGCTGATCGATAGCGGCGATGTGCGTGCGCTGGCCGTAATGGGTCCGCAGCGCAATCCGCGCTTCAAGGATGTTGCCACCGTTAAGGAGCAGGGCATCGATTGGGAACTGACCTCTTTCATTTCGCTGCAAGGCCCCAAGGGCGTTGATCCGGCCATTGTGCGCCGCATGGATGAGTCAGTGAAAAAGGCTCTGGCCACAAAGGAATGGCAGGATTTCGCCTCGGGACGCGGCTTCACCATCAATTACGGCGGCCCGGCTGATCTCGAAGCGCTGCAGACCCGCCTCGATAAATACATGGGCATCGTGATGGGCGCTCTGGGGCTCAAGAAGTCCTGATTTTTCAGTTTGTTGCTGATCGTGGCCCTCCCTCCCGATCCGTGACTTGGGCAAGGCGCCTCCCGGGCTGCCTTGCCCTCTTTCCTCTCTTCCGGTGACCTCATGAAAAAGCCCGATTTGATCATCGCCGCTGCGCTGGCGAGCCTTTCGGTTGCGATCATCGCAACCGCCTGGAATTTTCCAAAACTCGCTGGCCTTTCGGTGGGTCCCGGCCTCTTCCCCATCGTCCTGGGGTTTGCCTTGCTGGGCTGCACGGCCCTTCTCGCCTTTAACGCGACGATGCCGAGTGTTTCCAAAAAGGAAGCTCCTGAGGCTCCGCAGAAGCATGAACAGGCCGGCATTCGTGTTTTTGCCGTTCTCGCTGCGTGCGCGTTGTTCGCTGGGCTTGGGTCGGATCTCGGCTTCGTGATTGTCGGCATCGTGTCGATTGCCGGCCTGATGCTGGCCTTTGGCGTGGCGCTCCGGCGCGCGGTTTTGGTCTCAGTCGTGAGCGTCATTCTGCTCGATCTGTTTTTCGTGAAGGTCATGCGCATCCCGCTGCCCCTTGGTGTGTTGGCCCCGTTTGCAGGATGGCTCTGATGGACCCGATTACCGCTTCAATCTCGGCACTCTCACAGCTTCTGCAGCCAAAAATCATCCTGATGATGCTTTTGGCCTCGGCCTTCGGCATTGTTGTGGGCGCGCTGCCTGGCCTCACCGCCACAATGGCGATCGCGCTTCTCGTGCCGATCACATTCACGCTTGACCCAATTGCGGCTTTTGCAGTGATCGTGACCGCGACCGCGATGGCGATTTTCGCTGGCGACATTCCCGGCGTGCTGATGCGCATTCCGGGAACGCCGGCTTCCGCCGCCTATACCGACGAATCCTATGAGATGACCAAAAAGGGCCAAGGCGCTTTCGCGCTTGGCACCTGCGTCACCACCAGCGTGATCGGTGGCCTGTTCGGGACGGCAGTGCTGATGTTCGCCGCGCCGGCCATCGCGCGGTTCGCAGTGCAGTTTTCCTCTTATGAATATCTTTGGCTCGGGCTACTCGGCCTGACTGCATCGATTTTTGTCGCCGGAAGCTCTTTGCTCAGAGCTTTCATTTCCATGTTGATCGGCCTGCTCGTGGGCTGCATCGGCATTGATGTCGCGGTGGGCTACCAGCGCTTCACTTTCGGCTCGCCCAACCTGCTGGATGGCGTGAATTTCATCCCGGCGATGATCGGGCTCTTCGCCTTCAGCGAAATCCTGCGTTATGCGCTGCGTGGCGATGCCCATATGGGCAAGATGCACTCCGCCGAAGGCCCGATCTTCAAGGGCCAGGGTGCGCTTTTGTGGAAATATCGCTGGAACCTGCTGCGCGGGTCCTCGATCGGAACCTTCATTGGAGCCCTGCCCGGAGCCGGCGCGGATATCGCGGCCTGGGTGACCTACGGCGTGGGACGCCGGTTTTCGAAAGAACCCGAGAAGTTTGGAACGGGCCACGCGGAAGGGCTGGTTGATGCCGGCGCCGCGAACAACGCTGCGATCTCCGGTGCCTGGATTCCCGCTCTCGTTTTCGCCATTCCTGGGGACAGCGTCACCGCTGTGGCAATCGGCATCCTCTATATGAAGGGTCTGACGCCGGGACCGCAGATTTTCACGCAGCAGGCCCCGCTTGTTTACGCGATTTTCTGGGCTTTCATCATCGCGAACATCATCATGTGGCCGCTCGCATGGCTCGCCATCAAAGGCTCGGGTCGCATCCTACGCACGCCACGCAACGTTTTGATGCCAATCATCTTTCTCTTCGCGATGCTCGGCGCCTACGCGATCAACAATTCCTTCTTCGATGTCGGCGTGATGTTGGTTTTCGGCGTCATCGGCTTCCTGTTGGAGGAATACGGTTTCCCGATCGCACCTGTCATTCTCGGCCTCGTGTTGGGGCGGATGATCGAAGACCATTTCATGTCTTCGGTCATGAAAGCTTCCGGAAATTGGGTCGCGTTTTTCGATCGTCCACTCTCGCTGATCCTGGCGATGATGACGGTCGCAATCTGGCTCACCTTTATCTGGCGGGGTGTCGGTCCCCTGCTGAAATCTCACACCATCAAGGCCGGCTAAGCGCATCCGCTGGAACGGATGACATGGAGGAGACGAAACCATGACACGTCTTTTGATCAATCGCAGAAAGCTGCTCGCCGCCTCAGGCGGTGTTGCAGCAGCGGCCATTCTCGGCCGTCCCGCTGCCGCGCAAACCGTTTTGCGCTGGGCAACCGTGCTGGGTGCAACACACCCGGAAGTGCAGATGATCCAGCGCGTGATCGCGCAGGTAAAAGAAAAAACTTCGGGCCGGATCGACATCCAAGGCTTCCCGGGTGGTCAGCTCGGCAGCCCGTCGGAAACGGTGGAAATGACCGCCGCCGGCGCAATCGGCTTCGTGTCAGAAGGCGCCGCCGCTCTCGGACAATTCGCCTCGAACCTCTCGATTATCGAGGCACCTTATGTCTGGCGTGACAGCGCTCATATGGCAAAAACATTGGCTTCGCCCATTGTTGGCGAGTTCAACAAGATCCTAGTCGAGCGGCGCGGCCTGAGGATTGTCGGCGCGACCTATTATGGCCGTCGTCACCTCACCACCGGCAACAAGCCAATCAATTCGGTGGCTGATATGGCCGGTTTCAAACTGCGCGTGCCGCCGGTCGATGTGTTCCGCGCCATGGCCGAAGCTTGGGGTGCGCGCCCGACACCAATCAACTTCAACGAACTTTACCTCGCCCTGAGCCAGGGCGCGGTGGACGGTCAGGAAAATCCTTTGCCGACCATTCAATCGGCGAAACTCAATGAAGTGCAGAAATTCCTCGTGCTCACCAGCCACATCATCACGCCGCGCCTGATCGTGGCGAGCGACCGGATGTGGAACGGCCTCGCGGCAGGTGATCGGGAAATTGTTCAGGCGGCCCTACGCGAGGGCATCGAATGGCATGACAAGGAATTGCGCAGCCAGGAACAGAGCCTTGTCGGCCAGTTTCGCGCTGCCGGCATGACCGTGATCGAGCCCGATCTCGAAAGCTTCCGCAAACCCGTGCTCGCCGACCTGCCCAAGCGCTTCGAAGAGAAGTGGGGCAAGGGCATGTGGGATCGCCTTCAAAACATGTGAGCTTGAATGAAGGGTGGACCGGATGTTCCGGTCCACCGCTTCCGGAGAAATATCATGTCTTTTCCTCTGCTTCGGCGGTTTGATCAGGCCATTGGCTCGATCGCCTGCACCCTTCTTTTGGCACTGCTTTTTGTGGTGACAGCCGGCATCGTTTCCCGTGCGTTGGGAGAGCCATTTATCTGGACCGACGAGGCCGCGAGCTACCTCATGGTTTGGGTTTCTATGTTCGGTTGGATGGTCGCGACACGCCGCGCGGCGCATATCCGCATCCGATTTTTCAACAACATGTTACCTGGGCTGCCGCGCCGATTGCTGGAGACAGTGTTTCTAGGCGTCGCAGCGGGGATCGGGCTGCTCATTGCCTATCAGGGTGTGCATCTCTGGAAGGTCAATTCTGACGTGCCGACCATCACGCTCGGCTTCGCGACAAGCTGGCTATACGCGCCAGTGATCCCGGCCGGTCTCGTAACCTTTGGGCAGGCCATGCTGGATCTCTATGATGTTTGGCGCAGCGGGCCAGAGGCCCATCTCGAAAGGATCGAGCCATGATCGGGATGATGTTGAAAATTTCTGGTGCTTGGCTCCTAACCATCCTTGCCGGGTTGCCGCTCTATATCTCGATGGCGCTCGCTGCGCTCGCCTTCCTCTGGTTCGGAGGCCTGCCGCTCGGGATTCTGCCACAAAAGATGGCAGGTTCGATGAATTCGTTCCCGCTGATTGCGGCACCACTCTTCATCCTGATGGGGCATATCCTCACAGCGGCCAAAGTAACCGACCGTATTGTCGAATTCGCCAGCGCAGTCATTGGCTGGGTGCGTGGCGGTTACGCGCATGCGAGCGTGCTCACATCGATTATCTTTGCGGGCATGGTCGGTTCGGCTGTGGCCGATGCCGCTGGCTCTGGCGCGATTGAAATCCGCGCTATGAAGAAAGCCGGCTACAAGCCTGAAACTGCGGCCTCGATCACAGCAGCAGCCGCTACGATCGGCCCAATCATTCCCCCCTCGCTACCCATGGTGATCTACGGGGTGACAGCGGATGTCTCGATCGGGCGGCTTTTCATGGGCGGGGTGATCCCCGGCCTCCTGATGGGCCTGTCGTTGATGGTGATGGTGGCTTACGTCGCCCGCAAGGAAGGCATGGCGCGCCAGCCCTTCGGCGGCTTCCTCAACATTGCCAAGACATTCCTGTCGAGCTTCTTCGCGCTTTGCACACCCGCTCTGCTTCTGGGCGGCATGTTTTCCGGCATCTTCACACCCACCGAGGCCGCGGCAGCAGCCTGCCTCTACGCATTGTTCCTCGGGTTTGTGGTGTATCGCACCCTCGAATGGAAGCAGATTCCCGGCATCCTGATGGAGACGATCGAAACCACCGGCCTTGTGATGGTGCTGGTGATGGCGGCTGGTGCGCTGGGCTGGTGTATGTCGGTCTCGCGCCTGCCGCAGACCGTAGCGCCCTGGCTCGCTGCGACAATTGAGAGCCCGCTCGTCTTCTTGTTGATGGTCAACCTGCTGCTTCTGGTGGTCGGTTGCTTCATGGAAGCCTTGGCGGCCCTTCTGATCCTGATCCCGATTCTGGTTCCGGCCGCGATCGCCTATGGCATCGATCCGGTGCAGTTTGGGGTTATCATGATCCTGAACCTCATTCTCGGCACCATTCATCCGCCGATCGGGGTGGTTCTGTTCGTTGTGACGCGGATAGCGGAAGTGTCGTTTGAGACAATGTCGAGGGCTATCCTGCCCTGGCTCATCCCGCTGTTGGTTGTGCTGGCTGCGATCACCATCTGGCCGCCGCTGACATTGTGGCTTCCCAACCTGATCCTCGGGCGGTGAAATGATGCGCACCGCCTGCCTTGACCGCCTGAACGCCGCCCATAAGGTGGAAATCCATTCTGGAATTTCCAGCAACGCATATCGGGAGCTTTCACGTGACGAATTTCAGCGCGCCTTCCGCAGAACGCTGTCTCTCGATCCTCGAATTGTTGATCGACGAACCGGCCGGCATGCCGATGAGTTTGATCGCGCAACGCCTCGAATTGCCCGTCAGCGCCACGCATCGGTTGCTGACGGTGCTCGTCCAGAAACGCTATCTGCGCCAGGACCCGATCACAGAGCGCTATGCGCCGACCATGCTGCTCGCAGCCCTGGGGTTACGCCTCTTGGAGGCCACGAACCTTACAGAGACCTGCCAGCCCTTGCTGGAAGATCTCGCAGGCAAAGTGGGCGAGTTGGTGCGCCTTGCATTGCTCGAGAACGAGCATCTAACCTGGGTCGCAAAGGCCCAGGGTGCGCGCAACTCCATCCGCTACGACCCAATATCGGGGCGGGATGTGCCCCTTCACGCCACGGCGATGGGCAAGGCCTGGCTCTCGACCTTGCCGGAGGATTGGGCCGTCAAACTCGTCGAGGAGCGCGGATTCCAGGGCGAATTGGTGGGGCCCAGGGCTTTGCGTTCTATTCCGGAATTGCGCGAACAGCTGCGGTTTACGCGCGAGCGGGGCTTTGCGATCGTCGAGGAGGAGGCCGAGGCTGGCATCTCGGCGGTCGCGACTGTGGTGCGCGATTTTTCGCAAGCGAAGCGCCCCGTCGTCGGTGCCATCTCAATCGGTGGGCCGAGCTTCCGCCTCTCGCGCGAGACTCTCGTGAGCTTCCGCGATCCGCTGCTAGAAACCGCCGAGAGGCTTTCCGAAATCTGGCCGGTCCGGACCTACAAGAACGCGCAGGTCGCCTGATCGCGTCGCGCTTCGGCATCTCCCCGGCCCATCCAAGCAAGGGGGGCCATTGATGGCCGAACAGGTGGATTACGTTTCAGGCCGCACGCGGCTCTATGGCATTGTTGGTCATCCGATCGAGCAGGTGCGCTCGCCCGAGATGTTCACAGCTGAGTTCACAACACGTGGCGCGGAGGCGATTTTGCTCCCGTTTCATGTGCTGCCGGAGGATTTCGATAGGGTCGTTCCTTCTCTGATGAAAATGCCCAATCTCGACGGGCTGATTTTCACCATTCCCTTCAAGCAACGCGCGATGGAGCTGACGGATGATATCGGTCCGAATGCACGCATTGTTGGTGCGATCAATGCGCTGGCGCGTAAGTCAAGCGGGGGCTGGAAGGCAGAGATTTTCGACGGTATCGGTTGTGTCGAAGGCTTTCGAAGGCGTGGAATTCTCTTCACCGGCAAGCGCGTGATGCTGATCGGTGCCGGGGGTGCCGGCTCCGCAATCGCGATCGCGATTGCACATGAAGCACCAGAACATATGCGCCTGTTTGACCTCGATGCGGCGCGTGTGGGTGACCTCGCGGGCAAGGTGCTCTCTGTCGATGGGAATATCGGGGTGGAAACCGGCGATCCGCTTCATGAAGGTTATGACATCCTGCTCAATGCCTCCCCTGTCGGCATGCTGGAGGATGCGCGCCTTCCGATCGAGGCAAAAAGCTTCGCCCCTTCGCTCACGGTGTTTGATGCGATTGTGAAGCCGGAAACGACACCGCTCCTCGCCCTCGCTGAGGAGAGCGGCTGCGTCACCGTGCGCGGCCGCGAAATGATGCGCGGGCAGATTTCCCGCTTGACCGATTTCTTCGGCATCGCTCCGCCCTTTGCGCCGTAAGAGACGGCCTGATTTTCTCAATTAATCTCAAGAAGGATAGACCTATGAAATTCCTGCGTTTTGGCCCACTTGGCCAGGAAAAACCTGGCGTGCTCGACAGCAAAGGCCGCATCCGCGATCTCTCTGGCCTGATCGACGACATCACGCCCGAAACCATTGCTGCCGGGCGCCTGGAGGCGATCCGAACCAGTATCAATGTCGCGAAACTGCCTGTTGTACGCAAAAAAGTGCGTATCGGCTCGTGTATTGCGCGCACAGGGAATTTCATTGCGATCGGCCTGAACTATGCCGAGCATGCGACCGAAACCGATGCCGCGATCCCGAAAGAGCCGATCATTTTCAACAAGGCGCCATCCAGCCTCTCCGGGCCTTACGACGACGTGGTGTTACCTCCCGGTTCTGTGAAATCCGATTGGGAAGTGGAGCTCGCCTTCATTATCGGTCGGAAAACTTTCATGACCTCCGAAGAGAAGGCGTTGGAGGCTATTGCTGGCTATTGCATCTGCAACGACGTTTCGGAACGCGAATATCAGCTTGAGCGCGAAGGGCAGTGGGTCAAGGGCAAGTGCTTCCCGACGTTCGCGCCACTCGGCCCGTGGCTCGTGACCCCGGATGAGGTGCCAGACCCGCAAAACCTCTCGCTATGGATGGATGTGAACGAGAAGCGCATCCAGAACGCGCACACACACACGATGATTTTCACAATCCGTCGGTTGATTGCCGATGTCAGCCGTTACATGGTGCTCAATCCAGGCGATGTGATCACAACAGGCACACCTCCGGGGGTTGGTCTGGGCTTCAAGCCCCCGCGCTATCTCAAGGCTGGCGATACAATGAAGCTTTCTGTGGAAGGTCTTGGCGAACAGTTGCAGCGGGTCGTGGCATGGCCAGGCCATCTGAAGCCCATGAATTGAGGTAATTTGCGCTATGCATGTGTTGATCCTCGGGGCGGCCGGCATGCTCGGCCGCAAATTGGTGGACCGGATCGCGGCGGAGGGTGCGCTTGCGGGCCGCGAGGTCTCGCGGCTCACCTTGCACGATATCGTTCCACCTGTTGCTCCAGCGGCCCTGACCATCCCAGTTGAAACAGCCTCGGGTGACCTCGCCCAGGGTGATTCCGCAGCGAAGCTGGTTACGGCACGGCCCGAGATGATCATCCATCTCGCAGCGGTGGTTTCGGGCGAAGCCGAAGCGAATTTTGAACTCGGATATCACGTCAATCTCGATGGCACGATGAAGCTTTTCGAAGCGATCCGGGCCATCGGCGATGGTTATTGCCCGCGCGTGGTTTTTACCTCCTCGATCGCAGTTTACGGCGCACCCTATCCCGAGCCAATCCCAGACGATTTCAACCTCACGCCGCTCACAAGCTACGGCGCGCAAAAGGCGATGGGCGAGCTTCTGCTGGCCGATTACAGCCGGCGCGGTATCCTCGATGGGGTCGGCCTGCGCTTGCCCACGATCTGTGTGCGACCGGGCAAGCCGAACAAAGCTGCCTCGGGCTTTTTCTCGGGCATCATTCGTGAACCCCTCGCGGGGTTAGAAGCGGTGCTACCCGTCTCTGACGATGTGCGCCATTGGTTCGCGAGCCCACGCGCGGCAATCGGGTTCCTTGTCCATGCCGCGGGGCTGGATACCAGCTCGCTGGGCCAAAGGCGCAGCTTCGCACTGCCGGGTGTAGCTGCGACGGTTGGTGAACAGATCGCGGCCTTGCGCCGTGTCGCGGGCGACAGTGTCGCGAGACGTATCCATCGCGAGCCTGATGAAACCATTGCGCGCATCGTTGCGGGATGGCCCCGCAGCTTTGACCCACAGCGCGCGCTTTCGCTGGGCTTCACCGCAGAAAAGAGTTTCGACGAGATTATTCACGCCCACATCGCCGACGAACTCGGCGGCAACTTTATCAGGTAAGCTCAGCGATGCTCCTTGGCGTTATTGCGGATGATTTCACGGGCGGGAGCGATATCGCCAATACGCTCGCCAAAGGCGGGATGGCAGTGACGCAATTTGTCGGCATCCCCTCCCGCAAGGCGAGTGCGGATTGCGAGGCGGGTGTTGTTTCACTGAAAAGCCGCACCATTCCCGCGGCAGGGGCTGTCGCGCAGTCGCTGAGCGCCTGCGATTGGCTGTTGGCGCAGGGCTGCCGGCAGATCCTGTTCAAATATTGCTCGACCTTCGACTCCACGCCCGAGGGCAATATCGGCCCGGTGGCCGAGGCTTTGCTCGATAAACTCGGTGGCTCGGCTGTGGTTTGCCCGGTTTTTCCGGCGACAGGACGCACGCTTTATAACGGCCATCTCTTCGTGGGCGACCGGCTTCTCTCCGAAACTGGCATGCGCGATCATCCGCTGACGCCGATGAGTGATCCGGATATCCGCCGCTGGTTGAGGCGGCAGACCAAGGGCGAGATCGGGCTGGTGCCCTTCCAGACGGTTCGGCAAGGCTCGGCCGCGATCCGCGCGGCGCTCAATACCGAGGCCAAATCCGGCCGACGGCTGATTGTCACCGACGCGCTGTCCGATTCTGATCTACGCGCCATCGGCGAGGCGATCGCGGGCGACAAGCTCATCACAGGCGGCTCCGGCATCGCACTCGGATTGCCGGAGAATTTCATGAAATCTGGGCTGATCGAGGGGCGCGGCGGGGCCTTCCGAGGCTTTTCGGGCGGGGGTGTTGCACTGTCCGGCTCGTGTTCAGCGCAATCCTTGAAGCAGGTCGCTGCCTTTGCGAAGACACATCCCACTCTCGCCCTGCGCCCGGATGCCGTGATGGACAAATCGCAGACTGTGCCCGATGTGACGCGCTGGGTGCTTGATCATCTCGATCAAGGTCCAATGGTCTATTCCTCCGCCGATCCTGCAGTGGTGAGGGAAGCGCAAAACCGACACGGACGCGACAAAGTGGCGGGCGCCATCGAGGCTTTCATGGCTGATATCGCCCGCAATATCATACAGGCCGGTGTCATGCGGTTGGTTGTTGGTGGTGGAGAGACCTCAGGAGCGGTAGTGTCCGCGCTCGGGGTATCGCATCTGGCGATCGGCCCGGAGATTGATCCCGGTGTGCCTGTTCTCTCCGCCGACAATCAAGCCTTTGGGTTGGTGCTGAAATCTGGGAATTTTGGCTCGGAGGATTTTTATGACAAAGCGTTCCGCGCCCTGGAGACCCCGTTGCTATGAACGGGGCCACACTCCGCGCTGATCTCGTTCGTTGGTCGCGTTCGCTGTTCGAGCGAGGGCTGACGCCGGGCTCTTCAGGCAATATCTCGCTTCGCCTGCCGGATGGTGGCTTCCTCGTGACACCCACCAATGCCTGCCTCGGGTTTCTCGAGGCTGGGCGTCTCTCAGAAATGGATACCGAAGGGCGGCACATTTCCGGTGATGCGCCCACCAAGGAATGGCCGCTGCATGCCGCTTTCTATGTGGCGCGCCCGCAGGCGAAAGCCGTGGTGCACCTGCATTCGACCTATTCCACCCTGCTCTCCTGCCGCGCTGATATCGACCCCGCGGACGCTATTCCTCCGATCACGCCCTATGTGGTGATGCGCGTGGGAAGAGTGCCGGTCATCCCCTATTCCGCACCGGGCTCGGCTGAGATTGTGCCGCATATTTTAGCTAAAGCGTCGGATCATCCCGCAATCCTGATCGCCAATCACGGACCGGTGGTCGCGAGTTCCACGCTGGAAGCCGCGGTTTTCGCGATGGAAGAGCTGGAGGAAACCGCGCGGCTCATTCATCTCGCCCAAGGGCTGCCGATCCGTCA
>JBOFZC010000009.1:0-2106 GCA_051654985.1 Rhabdaerophilum sp. | reverse complement strand
CCATGGGTTGAGGCATTGCGTGCGGCGATTTCGAGAGCATCATTGGAGATATCCACTGCAACGCCCTGCGCATCAGCAAGCTCGGCGAGCAGGCTCACGATGATCGCACCACTGCCCGTGCCGAGATCGAGAATGCGGGGGCTGGTGAGACTCGCCTCGCGCAGTTTTGCCAGTGCCGCATCCACCAGAAGCTCGGTCTCCGGGCGCGGATCGAGAACAGCGGGCGAGGTCTCAAAACAGCGACCATAAAACTCGCGGCTGCCGCGGATGCGCGACAGCGGCTCGCGGTTCAGACGCCGCGCAAGCCATTGTGAGAGACGAGCAGCGCCCTCATCCAAGGGTTCATCGCCACGCGTGATGAGGCTGGCGAGGGACAGGTCAAGCGCAGCACACAAAAGCAACCGCGCCTCGCGCTGGGATTCCTCGATCCCGGCTTCACCCAGGGCAGCAGCGACGCGCGCCAAAGCCGTTTCACGGCTTTCATTTGGCGTGAAAACCGGCGCGCTCACGCCTCCTCACCGGCGAGAAGCCGCGCCTGATGCTCGGTGATCAAAGCGGAAAGCAGTTCATCCAACCCACCGCCCTCGACGATCGCCTCGATCTTGTAGAGCGTGAGATTGATGCGATGGTCGGTCACGCGCCCCTGCGGAAAATTGTAGGTGCGGATGCGCTCGGAGCGGTCGCCCGAGCCGATCTGCCCCTTGCGATCCGCTGCACGCGCATCGGCGAGGCGTTGTCTTTCGAGATCAAACAGGCGCGAGCGCAGGATATCCATCGCCCGGGCCTTGTTCTTGTGCTGCGAGCGCTCCTCTTGCACAACCACTGCGAGCCCGGAGGGGATATGCGTGATGCGCACAGCGGATTCGGTCTTGTTCACGTGCTGGCCGCCCGCGCCCTGCGACCGCATGGTTTCGATGCGAAGATCAGCATCGTTGATGACAACATCGACCTCACCAGCGAGCGGAAGCACAGCGACAGTTGCGGCGGACGTGTGAATACGCCCCTGCGCTTCCGTTTCGGGCACGCGTTGCACGCGATGAACACCAGATTCGAATTTGAGCCGCGCAAACACACCCTCGCCGTGGATTTCGGCGACGATTTCTTTGTAGCCGCCCATGGCGCCCTCATTGGCTGAGAGGATTTCCACCTTCCAGCGATTGAGCTCGGCATAGCGCGCATACATGCGAAACAGCACGCCCGCGAAGAGCGAGGCCTCATCCCCGCCAGTTCCGGCGCGCACTTCAAGAATAACCGAGCGGTCATCGGCGGAATCACGCGGCAGCAGGCCAAGGCGGATGGATTGTGTCAGACGCTCATGCTCAGTTTCGAGCTGGGCGAGTTCCTCCTCGGCCATGGCGCGCATTTCGGCATCGGTCGTGGCATCCGCGAGCATCTCGCGGGTCGAGGCGAGGTCGGCGGCGACGCGCTTTTCGGCAGCGATGGTTTCGACCAGGGGCGCCAATTGAGCACTCTCTTTTGAGAGCGCGACAATGGCTTGCGGATCGCTCGCGGAGCCGAGTTTCTCCTGCAACTCCGCGTATTTGGCGGCGATGGCTTCAAGTTTCTCACGGGGGAGAACGATATCGCTCATTCGCCTTTTGGCAGGAAAGGCTTGAGTTTTTGACGAAGGGTCGCGGCTTCGAAGCCGCTTGCCATCGCCTCGGCGATGACCGGCTCAACGGCGGCGACATCAAGGCCATGCAGCATCGCCTTGAACGGGCCGATACCCGAGGGCGACACCGAAAAAGAGCGAAAACCGAGGCCGATCAACGCCAGAGCTTCAGCCGGGCGGCCTGCAATTTCTCCGCAGATCGAAACCGGCACGCCGGTAGCTTTTGCGCGATCCGCAACACCTTTCAGTGCGCGCAGAAACGAGGGATGCAACGCATCAAAGCGGCTCGAAACCATCGCATTGTCGCGATCCGCGGCGAACATGAATTGCATCAGGTCGTTGGTGCCGATCGAGATGAAATCCGCACGCTCGAAGATGCGGTCGAGATCAAAGAGCAGCGAGGGGACTTCCAGCATCACGCCAAGCTGAACCGATCGCGGGGCCTTCTGGCCGAGCCGGCGCTGGCGCTCGCGTTCACGGCCGAGCATGGCTTT
>JBOFZC010000008.1:0-11061 GCA_051654985.1 Rhabdaerophilum sp. | reverse complement strand
CCAATCATCTGGTGTTCGAATTGCTGGCGCAGGCTGCGGGCATCCAGCTGCAGCATGTGCCCTATCGCGGGGCGGCATTGGCCGCCACGGATCTGATGAGCGGGCAGGTTCATGCGATGATCGACAGCCTCGCCGCGAGTCTGGGCAACATTCAGGCGCAGAAGGTGAAGGCGCTGGCGCTCACCACCGCGACACGCCAGCCGCAATTGCCCAATCTTCCGACGATGAAAGAACAGGGCGTTGATCTCGTCTATCCCGGCTGGGCCTCGTTCGTTGCGCCTGCGGGAACGCCACCCGCGACAATCACCGCCCTGAGTACTGCAATGGCCAAAGCCCTCGCCGCCCCGGCGCTGAAACAGCGATACGAGCAGCTTTCCATTGAACCGGCGGTTTGGTCACCCCAGGAGACTGGCCGCTTCATGGCCGCCGACCGCGCCATGCTGACCGAGCTTGTGAAGAAAACCGGCATCAAGGCGGAGTGAGAGCGGCAAGCACAAACCTCAGGGATAGAAGGCCTGCACCGTTTCCCAAGCCATTTCCTGAAGATGCGTTGCGACTTCCGGCGGCAGGCCCGCCGTGTATTTCAGGCCAACAGGTGAAGCCTTGAACAGGGCAGCATAGACCGTTGCCGCACCGAGATAAGTGCCCGCAAGGCTCGGGTGCCGTTTGTCGGCCACGTAGAGATTGATATCCGGCCTTTTCGCAATGGAGCGCGCAAAAGCGAGGCCCGCCGGAATAACATAGGCATCATTGTCATTCGCAGCCTTGATATAGGCCTCCGCCAGCTCCAGCGTCATCTCAGGCTTGTCGGAATAGGCCCAGGACATAAAGAAAACCGGCTTACCGCCATTCTTGCGGATCGTGTCACTGTAGGATTTCGCATAGCTCGTGAAAACGCTCGCGAGCTGCGGATGAACCGGACATTGCGAGCAATCCATCATCATCACGAGGTCAAACAGCTTGTCGAGCTTGTTAAACCTGACCTCGTTATCGCCCACGAACGAATAGCTGCCGATCGCGTTGGGGCGGAGCAGCGATTCCATATCGTGCCAGCCAAAACCTGAGCCGCCAATCGTCACCGAGGATTGGCGGAAAGCCTGACCCGGCGTCGCCGCACGCAGCAGGCTCGTCACGTGGCCATGCATCGAGTTGTTGTAATAAAAGAAGCTGTTGCCGACCCACATCATGGAAGCGGGCTGAACAACACCGGAATTCGAGAGCTTCGGTTTGGTTTGCGGCATGGAAGATTGCTGTGCCGTCGCGGGCACTGCAAAAACTGCGGCCATGATCGCAAAAACCATGGAGGCCATATGCTTCCGAGCTAATCTGTTCATCATGGCATTTTCTCCCCTGTCAGTTGCGGCCAGTTTCGGCTCTTGGATGAAGAGTGCAACAGGCATCAGAACGAAGCAATCGACAATCCGCCGATTGCCCGCCGGCATCCCCTCCGCTAGAACCCGGCTCATTCCGATTTCCTCCGTTTGAGAAGGCGCTTTCCGCATGGCAACCCGCACTGAAACTGACACCTTTGGCCCGATCGAGGTGGAGAGCACCGCCTATTGGGGTGCGCAGGCGGAGCGCAGCCTCGGCAACTTCAAGATCGGTTGGGAAAAGCAACCCAAACCCATCATCAAGGCGTTGGGCGTGGTCAAGCGCGCGGCCGCGGAAGCCAATATGGCGCTCGGCAAGCTTGATAGAGAACTGGGCGCAACCATCATCCAGGCCGCGCAGGAAGTTATCGACGGCAAACTCGATGCGCATTTCCCGCTCGTGGTGTGGCAGACCGGTTCCGGCACGCAATCGAACATGAATGCCAATGAGGTGATCTCCAACCGCGCGATCGAGATGATGGGCGGCGAGATGGGCTCGAAGAAGCCGGTTCACCCCAATGATCACGTCAATATGAGCCAATCTTCGAACGACACCTTCCCCACCGCGATGCACATTGCTTGCGCGGCGGAAGTGGTGGAGCAACTGCTCCCCGCCCTGAAGCATCTGCACAACGCGCTCGATTCCAAGGCGAAGGCATGGGCGTCGATCATCAAGATTGGCCGCACGCATACGCAGGATGCGACACCAGTCACCCTGGGCCAGGAATTCTCGGGCTACGCCAAGCAGATCGAGAACGGGATCGCCCGCATCGAGATGACTTTGCCGATGCTGATGGAACTCGCGCAGGGCGGCACGGCGGTGGGCACCGGCCTCGCCTCACCCATCGGTTTTGCGGAGAAGGTCGCCGAACGCATTGCTGCGATCACCGGCCTCAAGTTCACTTCAGCACCGAACAAGTTCGAGGCGCTCGCCGCCCACGATGCCATGGTGATGACCCATGGCGCGATCACCACCGTGGCGATGAGCTGCTTCAAGATCGCGAATGATATCCGCTTCCTCGGCTCGGGCCCGCGTTCGGGCCTTGGCGAACTCGCTTTGCCCGAAAATGAGCCGGGTTCGTCCATCATGCCGGGCAAGGTCAACCCAACCCAATGCGAGGCGCTCACGCAGGTCGCAGCGCATATTCACGGTAACAACGCCGCGATTGGCTTTGCGGGCTCGCAGGGGCATTTCGAGCTGAACGTCTTCAACCCGATGATGGCTTATAATTTCCTGCAATCGGTGAAATTGCTTGGCGATGCCGCGATTTCGTTCACCGACAATTGCGTCGTGGGCATTGAGCCGCGCCTCGATAACATCGCGCGCGGTCTCACGAATTCACTGATGCTGGTGACGCCGCTCAAGGAAAAGTACGGCTACGATCTCGCGGCGAAGGTCGCGAAATACGCCCATAAGAATGGCACCACCCTGCGCGAGGAAGCCATCGCGCTCGGCATTTCGGGCGAGGATTTCGACGCGATTGTCGACCCCGCCAAGATGATCGGGCCGGGCTAAACACGCCCTCTCAGCGATATTTCGCCGCCGAGATGAACTGGCCAAAAGCCTCGCACCAGATCACCACCGTGGTGTAGCGGGTTAAATCAGTCCCCTCAGGCACTGGGAGCAGAAAGCCCGAAAATCCCTTCACATCTCCGATGCGGAGGGATTTTTCTTTGATTTTCAGGAAGCTCTCCTCGTCATCCACGAAATCAGGGGCGAGATAGAGCTTGAAATCCGGCCCCGGCGACAGCTTGCCGCGATGGGCGATGGCTTTGGGTGCGACCAGAACCTCGCCCTCACCCCAATGCAGCATATCTGAACCCTTGAGATCACGACGGAAATCCCCACGAAAACTCGCTGCGCGTTCCACATCGAGTACCGCCGTGGGCAGTGGCGCCTTCTCGGCGACGAGAATGGGCAACATGTAGATGCCGAGCGCAAACCCCGCCGCGAGAAACGTGAGATGGCTCAGAAGCAGGAAAAATCTGCGCATGATCTGGGCTCCGGTTGAAATGTGCTGTTGGATCGCTCAGTTTCCATGAAGCTGTTTTCAGTCAAAAGGAAATCACGGATGAGCGAGAACGTCATCAACCTGCGCATGTTCCGCAAGGCCAAGGCGCGCTCCGAAGCGGAAAAGCAGGCGCAGGAAAATCGCGCGAAATTCGGCCAGACTAAGGCCGAGAAAAACGCGCGACGCGCGGAAAAAAACCGCTCCGATGCCACGCATGAGTCCGGGCGGATCGAAGGTGTCGGCCCGCCCCCGATCAATCCGACCAAGCGGGATGAACCTTAGACCTGATCGAACACCTCTGAGGTGACGAATTGTCCGTTGCCTCGCCAGGCAAGTCCCCCTAGCCTTGACGGGATTGAGCCGGGCCAGAGAAGCCCGCCCACGGGGAGAGAACCATGCGTCGCTTTTTATCCGCACTCGCTTTTGCTGCGATCGCCAGTACGGCTTCAGCCCAGAACTTCCCTGACAAGCAGATCACCTTGATCGTGCCCTTTGCGGCGGGCGGCACCTCCGACATTATCGCGCGCATCGCTGCAGATGAGATGGGGCAAGTGCTCAACCAGCGCATTCTCATCGAAAACATCGGTGGTGCTGGCGGCTCGACCGCGCTGACCCGCGCCATGGCCGCACCGCCCGATGGCTACACGTTGGTGATCGGCAATGCCGGTACCAATGCCGCGACCTATACGATCCACAAGGATCTGAAATTCACCACAGACAGCTTCAAGCCGATTGGCATGATCGCGAAAACCCTGCCAATCATCGCGGTGAAAAACGCCTTTCCGGCCAAAGATGTGAAAAGCTTCATCGAATACGCCAAAGCCAATCCGGGCAAGGTGACTTTGGGGCATGCCGGTGTAGGTTCGTCGAATTTCCTGATCTGCAAACTGTTTCTGCAAGCCGCACAAGTGAATGTTGAACTCATCGGCTATCGCGGTGCGGGGCCAGCGCTCAACGACGCGATGGGCGGGCATGTGGATGGCGTGTGTGATGCCGCGACCTCAGTTGCCGGCTCGATCAACGGGGGCAAGGTGCATGGCCTCGTGATCGCCAGCCGCAAACGCGCCGAAATTCTCCCCAATGTGCCAACCGCAACCGAGGCCGGCCTGCCCGCTTTCACCAACGAGGGTTGGAATGCGCTCTTTGCGCCTGCAGGCACGCCGGATGCCGTCATCAGCGTGTTGAACGCCGCTTTGCGCAAAGCAGTCGCGAGCGAGAAGGTGACCAAGCGCCTCACTGAACTTGCGAGTTTCCCCGCTTCCGGCGAGGAGTTCGATCCGGCTTACGTGAAGAGTTTCGTCGAGGCCGAAGTGAAGAAATACCGCGAACTGCTCGCGAATTGAGGTCTGGACTCTGCGATGTCTGGCATCATCAAGCGTTCGCTGTCGATTGCCGGGCATCGCACCTCAATATCGTTGGAAGAGCCGTTCTGGCGGCTCCTCCAGGCAGAGGCTCAGACTGAGGGGTTAAGCATCCCAGCCCTCGTCGAGCGGATCGATCGCGCGCGGAGCGGCACCAATCTTTCCTCCGCCATCCGCGTGCATCTGCTCTCCAATCTCATGGAAAGTAGCGGGGTGAGACTTACCGTGGCTCAAGAATGAGCGGCAACAAAGGGTCGCGCGCACGATCCCGCTGGGCGTCCGAGCGAGAGCGGCGCAAGAAAAAGGCACGTTCGCGGTTATCCTCCTCAAAGCCCTCGATGGTTTCAAGGTCACGCTGAAGGTTGATGGCCAACAATCCGTTGAGTAGCGACGACACGGAAAGATTTCGGCGCGGCTCGCTCGGCGGCAAGCCGACACGACCGCTCCAGAACAATGCGGTCTCGGGCAGGGCCCCGCGCCATTGCTTGGGCGGATTGACAAGCCTCAGACCCAACCGCGCTTCGTATTGCGCCTTCGGAAGATCGATCACGAGGCTCGGCTGAACCTGCGCCCGCTCGGCCCCGCCCCCGGCTTCGAAAGTTGGCGCAGAGATGCGCGCGACACCGCCGATGATGGTGATCGGCATCGAGAGTGCCGGCAAAGCCAACGTCCCCGCGCGCATTTCCTGCTCGATGAGCCCGCCAATCCGATTTTCATTGAGTGGTTGAAGCTCGTTCGTGGAGCGATTGAGCACGCGCGCCAAGGCTCCGGCTTCGGCAGCGGAAACGATAAACCCTTCGGCCTTTACGCGACCCGCCCCGGAAAAGCTCGCGAGCAATTCCGGAATTGTCCCCCCCTGGCTCGTGAACGGAAATTCGCCGGTAATTCGGCCGCTTGTTCCGGGCAATGCAAGGCGCGAGAACGAAAAACGCCCCGCTGCCTCGAGTTTGTCTTCACGCCGTGAGAGGGTGATCGTCGAAGCGAGCCGCGCCTCGCCCTTCTCGGCCTCTAGCCCCTCAATCGCGGCGAGATCCGGCGCGAAACGCAGCACAAATTTGGGCTCATCCAGGGCCAGACCATCGCCGATGCGCAGGCTTTTGGCCTCGATCCAGAGGTCGCCGGCCAGGAAGGGTCGGACACCACGCTGCAAGGGGCGTGCCCCTTCTGCAGCGCTTGCATCGGCTGGCTGGAAAGCCGGCGAGAGCAGAGTTTCCAGCCGCAACTCGCCCATCTGAAGCTGACCCGCAACCTGCCCAGCACGGGCAAAGTCGAACGAGATTTCACCCGCGACTTTGTTCGGGCCGACGGTCGCATCAAACGCTGTGAGCGTGAGCTTGCGTGTTTCGGCGAAATAGCGCCCGGCAATCCGTGCGGGTGTCCCATTCGGCACCGAAGGCGCACCACCGCCGAGCGCGCGATAGATTGGCGCAATATCCACCGCCTCAAGCCGGAATGTGCCGTCGAAGGGGGCTGCGCGAAAAATATCGACGAGCCCATCCGCTTTCAGGTCCAGCCCGGCCAGAGCCATTTCGAGTTTGGTGTTCATGTGTCGGCGCGGATTGCCTTCGAGGTGCAATTGCACGCGTCCGGCGCCGGCAAGACCGCCCGTTTCGCCCCCCCCGATCTGGCTCAGCAGGCGCGCGCCATCCGCGTTCGTCGCCTCAGCCCTCAGGTTGAGTTGCAGGTCGTTGCCCTTGAGTTCGGATTGGGTTTTCACCGTCAGATTGGTGCCACCCAGCCGCCCCTCTGACTGGATATCCCAGATGCTTTCTCCCGCCTTGTTCTCAATGCGGATATTGGCAACCGCCAGAGCCGGCGCCAGACGCTCGGCCCGCTCGACAATGCCGCGCGTGAGCGCACCGGGAAAGATCGCCTGTGCGATCTGCGCGAGATCGCCCAGACGCTCTGCATCGAGTTTTGCAGTGGCCTGCACCGTGCCCTCAGCGAATTGGCCGGAGAGCTTGAGTTCCTCGCCCGAACGCCCGCTGAGCACCAGCTCATCCAGACGGGCGCGCTGACCTTCGCGGCTGAACGCGAGACGCACCCCGCCAATACCGCGCCCGTCATAGACCAGATCACGGATGGCTAACCGCCCGCCGAGGGCGAAATCGGATGTCCCGCCTCCTGCCCGGAAGGGATCGCCAAGAGCCAGAAGCCTGGCATCAAAGCGGTCGGCACTCAGGGTGAAACCCAGATGGGGTGTGTTGCGCCCGCCCGCCACTGGCATATCCAATCGCATCTCGCCTGCGAGATCCCCCGAAGGGCTCGTGATGCGAAATCGGGGCATCAACAGGCTCGCGCCCTCGGAAACAAGGCCGGATCGCAAACTCACCGAAGCGGGCAGACCCGCCGGGCGCGCCACGCCAATCGCCTGAAGAAAGGCCGACAAATCGCCGGCCGCGAGCGAAATCTCGCCATCGAGCAACGCCGTGCTCTGCGCGTTGCTTCGGAATGCCAGTTCTGCACCGCCGGGCAACCGCGCCTCAATCGTCCCGATTCTGAACCCGCTCTCCTTGCGCGCCAAAGCAAGGCGTAAGTCTTGAACATTGATGCCACTGATTTGCACTGCGCCGATGGCGATATCGGCATCAATATCCAGCGGCAACGAGGGTCCGCCGGCTAACCCCAGTTTTGCCAACCCCTCGGCGGCATGGCGCAGCCGGTCGCGCTCTTTGGTGCCGTCCGGCCCCTCTGCAAAGTAGCGAGAGAGATCAAACCGTCGCCCAGCAATCTCGAGCCGCAAGTGCGGGCGCGCTGGCGCGAGATCGAAGAAGGCCTTGCCGTTCATCGCCATCGCGCGATCCGCCGCGCCGAGCGTCAAGGTGATGGGATCAGCAATCGCCTGGCCTGCGACAACCACCAAGCGTGCCTGCCCATCGAACGGGATTTGCGCACCATCGGCGATTGCACCGAAGACAGGATTGCCACTGAACTGCACAGAGCCATCAAAAAGCGGGCGCGTGGCCTCTCCTGGCAACCCAAGCCAGCCCTCCAGGCTGAAGCGTGCAGCGAGACGATGATCTTCAATCGTAGCGCGCAGCCGCGCGCGGCCCTGCTCGATCTTGCCTGCCTGTCCACGCATCTCACGGCCAGCGGCACGATCCGTCACCTCAAATCGGAACGGTCCGGCGAGATCAGGCGCTTCGAGCACAAGATCTAGCGCGCTGAGAAGTGCCTTCTCGGTGCCAGCCTCAAGGAGAGTGAGGCCGCGCAGATCCAGCCGGTCGATCCCGATTTTGAGTGATGAATCCGGTTTGGCGGTCATGGGCAAGTCGGCCAGTTCGGCCCTGAGAACAACGTTGTCGGCCCGAGCTGTGTTGATTTGCACCACTCCCCGCGCGAGCGAGAGCGGCGAGAGCGACACCGTGAGCCTGCCTATGCTCACGAGTGGGCGATCGTCGGGCCCCATCGTCACCAGATCGGCGTCGAGTTCGGGTGTCGGCAGCAGACTGAGGCGAATATCGCCCGTGAGACGCAGATTCCGCCCCGTTTTCTCGCTCAGATAAGCCGAGAGACGGTCGCGATGCGCGTTCCAGTCGATAAAGTGCGGCGCAACGGCAAGCCCGATCAGCGCCAGCACAACCAGCGCCGCTATCGCCGTGAGACTTTCTCGTAAAATCCGCAAAAGATGCGCGCCCGTTCCCTGGACTGTAGCGGACCGCCGCAGCCCTTTGATTCCTCCGCTCAATGTAGCGCGTTCATAGGCGCTGAACACGGCCCAATCGTGACAGCGAATTTTTCCAAGGGCTGTATCGTCCTCAGACGCTGGAACTGACGATTTTACCCGGGTTCATCAGATTAAGGGGGTCAAACGCATGCTTGATCAAGCGCATGGTGTCGAGTGCGGGTTTGCCGAGTTCGGGCTCGAGATACTTCATCTTGCCCTGCCCCACGCCATGCTCGCCGGTGCAGGTGCCTTCCATCGCAAGCGCGCGCTCAACGAGCCTTGTGATAAAGGCCTTGGCATTCGCGATTTCAGACTCGCTCGACATATCGATCAGCGGCAGACAGTGGAAATTGCCGTCGCCGACATGCCCGACAATCGGGGCAATGAGACCAGAGGCAACGATATCTGCCTTGGTTTCGGCGACACATTCCGCGAGACGTGAAATTGGCACGCAGACATCGGTAGAAATGCCTTTGGCACCCGGACGCAGAGTGGTTGCGGCCCAATAGGCATCGTGACGGGCCTGCCAAAGCTTCGTGCGATCCTCCGGCTTTGTCGCCCATTCGAAGGTGCCGCCGCCGCATTCCGCCGCAATTTCACCGAAGCGTTCGCTCTGCTCGGCGACGCTGGCCTCGGTGCCGTGAAACTCGACAAAAAGAATGGGCTGTTCGGGCAGGTTCAGCTTGGAATAGGCGTTGCAGGCCCTCACTTGCACTTCATCGAGAAGTTCGATGCGCGCCACCGGAAGGCCGGACTGGATGGTGAGAATCGTGGCATTCGCCGCCGATTCCACATCCGGAAACGGACAAACCCCGCCCGAAACCGCTTCCGGCAGCCCCGAAAGTTTCAGCGTGATTTTCGTGATGACGCCAAGCGTGCCCTCGGAGCCCACGAGCAGGCGGGTAAGGTCATAACCAGCACTGGTTTTCTTGGCGCGGCGCGCGGTGACGAGGATTTCGCCATTGGGCAACACGGCTTCGAGTGCGAGCACGTTGTCTTTCATCGTGCCGTAACGCACGGCATTGGTGCCCGAAGCGCGGGTCGCGACCATGCCGCCGATCGAGGCATCGGCACCGGGATCGATCGGGAAGAACAGGCCGGAGCTTTTGAGATAATCGTTGAGTTCCTTGCGCGTCACACCCGGTTCGACGACGCAATCCAGATCCTCGGGGTGAACGGCGATGATCTTTTTCATGCCGTTGAGATCGATCGATACACCGCCCATCGGCGCATTCACATGCCCTTCGAGCGATGAGCCGGTGCCGAAGGGGATGATGGGCATCTTGTGCGCTACCGCGATTTTCACCGCATCCTGCACGTCATCCTGGCTCTCGGCGAAAACGACGATATCCGGCGGTTGGTTCTCGATCCAGGTTGTGGTGTGCGCATGCTGCTCGCGCACGGCCTGGCTGGTGACAGCACGATTGCCGAACCGGCGTTGAAACTCGAGCGTGGCGGCGGCCACAGCTTCAGCCGAAAGGCGCATGGATCATTTCCTTCCCGAGAACCGGCTTGTTCGCACCGGATTTGGGTCAGGATGCCTGACCTATCTTAACAATTCAAGATGGGCGGTGCACGAGCCGCTTTTGCCCCTTCCGGCGATAGAACATGCGGCCATAGATATCGCCGATCAGCTCTCGCTTGTAATCCATGTAATCGAGGATCGGGTCCCAGGGGCATTCCTCATCGAGCACCGCCTCGAAGCCACTATCCCGAAACACCGCCTGCATCGTGAGGCGCGCCTTGCGGTTCTGGAACTCTGCGAGAACAAGAGCCGTGCGCGACAAATCCAGCGCCGCCAGCACTTCAGCCTCGCCACCTTCGATGTCGATTTTGACAAGATCGGCTGAGCCCAAAGCCTCGGGACGGATGATATCCACTTCGAAACTCGGCTCGATCACGCCTTCGCGGAACGTATCGCCGATATAGCGCGTCAGCCCGGCTTCGCCGTCACCGGCATAGCGGCTGAAGAAGGCCTCGCGTGCATTCTCCGAGGGGTAGACCGCCGCATTGCTGGGCTGGATGAGGCCATAGCCCGCGATGTTGCGCTTCAGGATCGCAAAAGTTTCGGGATTGGGCTCGAAGCATCGGACACGACTACCGGGCCAACGCCGCACGGCCCAGAGCGCGAACGAGCCGACATTCGCCCCGATATCAAGGATATCGAGATCAGTGCCATCGTGATGGCTCTCGTATTCACCTTCGAGCACGTAGCGCACGGCCGAGAGCATCGCATCCGGGGCTTCGATTTGAACCGGAACCGGTGTGCTGATCCGGTGTTCGCCGGTTTTTTCATTCGACATGGATCGACCTTACTCTCAAGCCGCGTCTTCGCGGATCACGTCACCCTATCGTTCAGTTCCGGCCGAGGAAATCGTTCTTTCCAATATCCACGCCGCCATGACGCAGGATGGAATAGGCCGCGGTGAGGTGGAAATAGAAATTCGGCAAGGCTACATGGGCGAGATAGGTTGTGCCAGGCCAACTCATTTCTGTGCCGCGGATTTTCATAGTGATGGTGCGGGTTTCCGAGCCATCAAGCTCGCCATCCGGCACGGCATTCACGAAGGCCAGCGTTTTCGCGATGCGTTCTTTCAGCTCGCCGATCGAGGTTTCCGTATCCGCCCATGAAGGATTTTCGCGCCCTGCCA
>JBOFZC010000007.1:0-1931 GCA_051654985.1 Rhabdaerophilum sp. | reverse complement strand
GAGGGGACGATCACCGTCATCGGCAAGGCAAGCGCCGCGAGCGGAATCGCCGGCAGGGCATAAGCGAGAAGGCGGGGCGCGTTCGGCAACATCACTTTGATACGTGCCGCGAACGCGAACCGATCATCACACGTCGAGATTGCTCACGCTCAGCGCATTGTCCTGGATGAAGGCACGACGTGGCTCGACGACATCACCCATCAGGCGCACGAAAATATCCTCGGCCTCGGTCACATCCTTGAGCTTCACTTGCAGGAGCGAGCGCACATTGCGATCGAGCGTCGTTTCCCAGAGCTGCGTGGCGGTCATCTCGCCGAGACCTTTATAGCGCTGGAGCGAGAGGCCTTTCCGCGCGATCGCGCTCACCGCATCAAAAAGCGTCAGTGGACCATCTACCGCAAGATCCTCATTGCGGCGCAAAAACCGCGCGGGCTTCGCGAAATTCTCCTGCAGCGTGGCGCGACGCTCGTCGAGTTTGCGCGCCTCAGTTGAGCCCACGAGTCCGGCATCGAGAACAGCGGCCTCGGTCACCCCACGCAAAGTGCGCCGGAACACATAGCCCCCACCCTCGACTGAGCCTGTCCAGCCGCGCTCGAGATCATCAGAAATGGCATCGAGCCGCCGCGCGACTTCGGTTGCCGCCGCTTCGGCACGGGCGGAATCCGTTAGAACCGCAAGACTAAGAGCGCCAGCAATCGCGGCCTGTTCCACAACCCTGCGATCGTAGCGCGAATGAAGCGCTGCCATGACCTGACGGATATGCCGGGCCTCGTCGATCGCGCGGCGCAAATCCTCGCCGGCGATTTCCGAACCATCGCCGCGTTTCATCACCGCGCCGTCGAGCCCGACACCAACAAGGTAATCCTCGAGCGCCCGCTCATCTTTGAGATACGTCTCGGATTTGCCGCGCGTCGCTTTATAGAGCGGAGGCTGAGCGATGTAGATATGCCCGCGCTCGATCAGCTCCTGCATCTGCCGGAAGAAAAACGTGAGCAAGAGCGTGCGGATATGCGAACCATCGACATCCGCGTCGGTCATGATGATGATCTTGTGGTAGCGCAATTTGTCGGGGTTGAACTCCTCGCGCCCGATGCCGGTGCCGAGAGCCGTGATCAGCGTGCCGATTTCCTGGCTCGAGAGCATCTTGTCGAAACGCGCGCGCTCGACGTTCAAAATCTTGCCGCGCAGGGGCAAAACGGCCTGATACAGTCGCTCACGACCCTGCTTGGCAGAGCCACCTGCCGAGTCACCCTCGACCAGCAGAAGCTCGCATTTTGAAGGGTCGCGCTCCTGACAATCCGCGAGCTTGCCGGGCAACGAGGCGATATCGAGCGCACCCTTGCGCCGCGTGAGTTCGCGCGCCTTGCGTGCGGCTTCGCGCGCAGCCGCAGCTTCCACGACCTTGCCGACGATGTTGCGCGCCTCAGCCGGGTTTTCTTCGAGCCAGGTCGCAAGCGCCTCGTTCAGTACGCCTTCGACCACGGGACGCACCTCGGAGGAGACAAGCTTGTCCTTGGTCTGGCTCGAGAATTTCGGATCCGGCACTTTCACGGAGAGAACGGCCGTCAGCCCTTCGCGACAATCCTCGCCAGTGAGCGACACCTTCTCTTTTTTCGAGATGCCACTCTGGTCGGCGTAAGAGACAATCTGCCGTGTCAGCGCGCCACGAAAGCCCGCGAGATGCGTGCCGCCATCGCGCTGGGGAATGTTGTTCGTGAAGCACAGCACGCTTTCATGGTAGCTGTCATTCCACCAGAGCGCAGCTTCGATGGTGATGCCGTCCTGCTCTTTTTTCACCATCACCGGCTTCGAAATCAGCGGCGATTTCGCGCGATCGAGATAGCGAACAAAGGCCTCAAGCCCGCCTTCGTAATAAAGGTCGATGGTTTTCGTTTCGGCGTGGCGGTTATCCGTGAAGAGGATATGCACGC
>JBOFZC010000006.1:0-6610 GCA_051654985.1 Rhabdaerophilum sp. | reverse complement strand
GACCGGCGCACCCCTACCGCCGGGCAATGTGCAGCCGCCGCGCGCAGCACCGCAACAGCGCTTCTTCCCAACGAACCAGCCGCCGGTTTTCCGTGATCCCGCCGGCGGTGGAAACCGCTAAAGGCTCTCAGCGCGCGAGTTGGGCGAATACATCTTCCGCCAACGGCGTCTCGTTCTTCGGCCAGATCGCGAAATCTGCTGGCTGGCGGATCGCCTGTTCCAGCAATTGGCGGTAGCGCGCACGGGGAATTTCAATCGCCCCGAATTGGCGCAGGTGGTTGGTGACGAACTGAGTATCAAGCAGGCGATATCCCCCCGCTTTCAGCCGCGCGACGAGATGGACGAGCGCGAGTTTCGAACAATCGCGCTCACGATGGAACATGCTCTCGCCAAAGAACGCTGCACCGATCGCGACACCATAAAGCCCGCCGACCAGCGCATCGCCGCGTCTCACCTCGATCGTGTGGCAGAACCCATTTGCGAACAGCTCGCGATAGAGGCGACGGATCGGGGCATTGATCCACGTTTCACGCTCGTCGCCTCGTGGAGCGGCACAAGCGGCGATGACCGCATCGAAATCGCGATCGGCCTCGATCGTGTAGTCGTGCTGGCGGACAAGCCGCGCGAGTTTTGTCGAAAGGTGGAAGTCGTCGAACGGGATGATGCCGCGCTGCTTCGGCTCGATCCAGTGCAGGCCAGGATCATCCGCGCTCTCGGCCATCGGGAAAACCCCGGCGGCATAAGCCCGGAGCAGGATGTCAGGCGTAACGGGAAAATCCTCACTCATGTGAGGATTGGTAACCGGCCTCAGGCGGGTTCGTCCATCCCGCCGTTCTTGAGGAACTTCTCAAGCCAGTGGATGTCATACAGCCCGTTCTGGATATCGGGGTTACGCACCAGCGTCCGGAACAGCGGAAGCGTGGTTTCGATGCCGTCCACGATGAATTCGTCAAGCGCCCGGCGCAAGCGCATCAGGCATTCCGTGCGGGTGCGGCCATGCACGATGAGCTTGGCCACCAGCGAATCGTAATGCGGCGGGATGCGGTAGCCTTGATAGACCGCCGAATCGACGCGCACGCCAAGGCCTCCGGGCGGGTGGAAATAGCTCACGAGGCCGGGCGAGGGGCGGAAGGTTGCAGGGTGCTCGGCGTTGACGCGACATTCGATCGCGTGGCCATTCACCTTCACGTCCTTCTGCTTCACCGAAAGTCCGGCACCGGAGGCAACCTTGATCTGCTCGTTCACGAGATCGATGCCGGTGATCATCTCGGTGACCGGATGCTCGACCTGAATACGCGTGTTCATCTCGATGAAATAGAACTCGCCATTCTCGTAAAGGAACTCGATGGTGCCGGCGCCGCGATACCCTAGTTTTTTCATCGCATCGGCGACGATGGTGCCGATTTTCTCACGCTGATCCGGGTTGAGGGCGGGCGAGGGGCCTTCCTCCCAAACCTTCTGATGACGGCGTTGGAGAGAGCAATCGCGTTCAACGAGATGGATTGCGCCACCCTTGCCGTCGCCCAGCACCTGAATTTCGATATGCCTCGGCTTCTCGAGGTATTTCTCGAGATAGACAGCGTCATCGCCGAATGCGGCCTTGGCCTCGATGCGTGCGGTTTGCAGAGCTTCGACGAGATCCGCTTCGGTGCGCGCGACCTTCATGCCGCGCCCGCCGCCGCCCGCTGCAGCTTTCACAATCACCGGGTAACCGATTTCCGCCGCAACGCGCTTCGCCTCGACATCCTCGGTGATGCCACCTTCGGAACCGGGCACGACCGGGATGCCGAGCGCCTTCGCGGTGCGCTTGGCTTCGATCTTGTCGCCCATCGTGCGGATGTGCTCGGAGGTGGGGCCAATGAAGGCGATCTTGTGCTGCTCCAGCACCTCGGCGAAGCGCGCATTCTCGCTCAGAAATCCGTAACCAGGATGCACCGCATCTGCCCCTGTGATCTCGCAGGCCGCGATGATCGATGGGATGTTGAGATAACTGTCGCGTGGGGAGGGCGGGCCGATGCACACGCTCTCATCCGCGAGTTTGACATGCATCGCATCGGCGTCGGCTGTGGAATGCACAGCAACCGTCGCGATGCCCAATTCCTTACAGGCGCGCAGGATGCGCAGGGCGATCTCGCCGCGGTTGGCGATCAGAACCTTGTCAAACATGCGCGCTCCTCAAGAGCATTTTCAAGCGAAGTGGATACCGGTTCGCGTGAAGAAAATGCGATAAAAAGATAATTCTTACTCGATCACGACGAGGGGTTCGCCATATTCCACGGGTATGCCGTCTTCGACAAAGATATGCGTCACAGTGCCGGCGCGCGGTGCGTTGATTTCGTTGAAGGTTTTCATGGCTTCGACGAGCATAATTTTGTCGCCGGCTTTCACGACCGTCCCGACTTCAATGAAGGGGTTGGCACCGGGTGAAGGGCGCAGGTAAGCCGTGCCTACCATGGGCGAACGCACCGCGCCCGGATGGGCTGACAGATCCGCTGCTCCAGACGGCGCAGCAGCCGCAGGAGCGGCAACCGCTGCCACCGCAGGCGATGCGACAGGCGCCGCCACCATGTGCTGGACAGGAGCAGCCTGCATGGTGATCTGTCGCGCCACGCGGATTTTCAGATCGCCTTTGGCGACTTCGATCTCGGTCAGGTCGGTTTCCGAAATGAGCGCCGCGATTTCGCGGATAAAGCTCGGATCGATCGGCATCTCTTTGGCCATCGGGGTTTTCGCCTTCATGGGGTCAGGTCTGGATTGGGGTCGGGTCAAGCGTTCACCGGCATATCGATCAGTGCTTGGAAAGCGAGCCGGTAGCCGGCCGTTCCGAAGCCTACGATAATGCCAGCCGCCACGGCCGAGATAGTGGAATGGTGCCGGAATTCTTCACGCGCATGCACGTTCGAAATATGCACCTCGATCACACGCGCGCCTGAACCTTTGATCGCATCGCGGATCGCAATCGATGTGTGTGTATAGGCGCCGGCATTGAGAATGACATCGGCGCGGGCAAGGCCGGCATCCTGAAGCTGGGTGACCAGCTCACCTTCCGAATTGGTCTGCCGGAAAGTGAGGGCAACGCCCGCCTGTTTTGCCAGCAAAGCCAGTTCGGCCTCGATATCGGCGAGCGTCGTCGCGCCGTAAATCGATGGCTCGCGCCGGCCGAGCAGGTTCAGGTTCGGCCCGTTGAGAACGTGGATCTGGCGCATGGCCCTCTTGTCACTCCTCGCGCGGAGACACGCCCGATTTCAAAGCGGGAGTGCAACCGTGGAGGGGGTGTCTAGTCGTTTCTGACGCGAAATGCAAAGCTGGGAATGCGGTTTTCCGCCCGAAAATACGTAGAGCTCAGCATTCCGCCTTCTTGCATTTGCGGTAATTGGCGATGCGCGTGGCGAGCGCTTCATATCCGCGTGCGCCGACCACGACATCTTCTGCCACGACGTATGTCGGCGTGCCGGTGATACCGAGCGGACCCGCGAGGTTGCGCGTTTCCTCAAAAGCGGCTTCAAAACCCGGTTTGGCGAGATCAGCCTCCAGACGCTTCATGTCCGCGCCAAGGTCCTTTGCGACACCCATGGCTTCGTCTTTGCCGATGCGACCTTCAAAACCCATCAGATTCACGTGGAATTTCCAGTAATTCTCTGGGGTTGCCTGTCTTTTGTAGGCGAAAGCGACAGCGGAGGCGTCACGCGAACCGGCCGAGAGAATCGGGAAATCCTTGAGCACCACCCGCAGGTTCTTGTCAGTTTCGACGAGGCGCATCATGTCTTTGAGGCCTCGTTTGCAGAAGCCGCAATTGTAGTCGAAAAACTCGACCAGCGTGACATCGCCCTTCGGGTTGCCGACAACCATGTGGTGGGGCGATTCATAGAGTGGGCTCTTAGGGTCTGCGGTGTATTTTCTCACAGCCTCGGCTTGAGCTTCGGCTTGCCGGCGTTCCAATTCAACCGCGGCTTCCTGCAAGATTTCCGGGTTCTTCACGATGTACTCGCGGATGATCGCCTCGATTTCCGCGCGCGTGAAATTTGGCCGTTGCTGCCCAAGAACCGGTATGGCCAGAAGGCTAAGAGCCAGCGCCGAGGCGGCGAGGCGGGGGACAAAATTGGCCATGGTTTTGGTCCTCGGATGGGCGGTGCGGGCGTTCTTCATTGTTGAGAGTTACCCCACCAGGAGTTTCGTTCGGGTTTCTGCTCAAAAATATCGGTGGCGACGCGATGGCCAGGACTGGAAGGTGGCAGCAAGGTCGTGGCGCGGCGTGCGAGGCGACGAGCCTCTTCATTCTGGCCAGCAATCAATGCAGCCTTCGCTGCAGCCAAAGCGGCATTGCCCTCGTCCCCCTTCCGGGCATGAGCCTGCGCGAGAATGCGGAAACCTTCATAATTCTCGGGGTCACGAGCGGTAGAATTGGTCAATTCCTTGATGGCTTCATCGAGAAAACGCGGATTGTCGCTCGCAACCAAGGCATGGCCGAGCATTGCACGAATGAGCGGCTGGTTCGGCGCCAGCTGAACGGCTCGGCGCAAAGGACCGATGGCCTCGTTGGGCCTCCCACCTTCGAGCAAGGCTTGGCCTTTCAGTTCGTGAAAATAAGGATTGCCCGGTGCGCCAGCGATCAGTGCATCGATCTGCCGGATCGCGCTATCCGGCCTGCCGTGCCGATATTCGATGATCGCGCGGGCGTAGCGCGCGGGGAGGGAGTTGTCATAGCTCGGATAGCGGCGCGTGATCTCCGACGGATTGCCGGTGAATGCATAGAGTTTCGCCCGGATCATATCGTGGCGCGCTTGGCGTGCCGGCGGGTCCTTTGCACCGAAATTCGGCGTGGCCGGCGCAAGCTCGCGCAGCGCGGCAACACGATCGGCCGCCATCGGGTGACTTTGCAGATAGCGATCCATTCGGGTCGCGGCGAAAAGCTGCTCATTCGCCATGCGCTCGAACGTCTCGAGCATGCCCTTGGCCGATTGACCGGTCGCGGCGAGATATTTTAGGCCCGCGCGGTCGGCGGCGGCCTCTTCGGTCCGCTGATAGGCCAGCAGGTAGCGCCGCGCGAGTTCCGAACCCGCTGTCATCGCGCCGATGGCACCGACCGGATCAGACCCGACCTGTCCGGAGCGCGTGCCAGCGACGACAGCGCCAGCGCCGAGAATCGTGCCGATGACCGCAATTGCCTGCGCGGTCGCGAGTTCCTGACGCAATCGCGCGAGGTGCCCCCCGGCGATATGCCCGGTTTCGTGCGCGAGGACGCCAATGATCTGGTTCGGGGTTGTCGATTCCATGATCGCACCGATGTTGACGAAGACCCGTCGACCATCGGCCACGAAGGCGTTGAACGAGCGGTCGGCGACCAGAACGACGCGAATGAAACCCTTGCGCAGACCCGCGGCCCCGAGCAGCGGATCGAGGTATTCGCGCATCAACTGCTCGATCTCGGCGTCGCGGATGAAGGTCATGCGCGGGCGCTGCTGCCCTTGGGCGAAGGCGGGCAGGGTGGCAGCCACGGCAACAAGAACTGCGAGAATCGCAGCAATGAACCGGCGCAGCGGCATGGTAAAAAATCGCGGTTTCGAACTGTTCACGGGCTTTTTTGTATCCCCTTAGGCATTCTGGCCTAGGCCAACACGGCAATGCGGTCAATTCGCGGCAGCCTCGCACGTTTGACATTTGCGTGAGTGCCGCACATGCCTCTGGCCAACTTTCGTCGGAATTGAAACATGCCATTGCCCCAGCCCTCGACCCGCTCGAATATCCCTTCCTTTATCGCGATGGATGTGATGCGCGAGGCCAAAACCCTGGCGCGTGACGGCGCGGATATCGTGCATCTCGAGGTTGGTGAGCCTGGCGCTGCTCCGCCGCGCGCCGTGCGCGAAGCCGCCATCGCCGCACTCGCGGGCGGGCGCGTGGCCTACACGGAAGCGCTCGGCATTCCGCCTTTGCGGGAGGCCATCGCGCGGAACTACGCCGAGCGCTACGGCCTGAAGGTCGATCCGGCTCGCGTCGTGGTCACCACCGGCTCTTCCGGAGGCTTCGTGCTCGCCTTTCTTGCGATGCTTGAGCATGGCGGGCGGATCGGCATCCCCAATCCGGGCTACCCGGCTTACCGGAACATCTTGCAGGCCTTGGGCATTGAAGCTGTCGAGATCGAGACCGGGGCGGGTAGCCGTTTCGCGCTTTCGGCTGCGGCGATTGAAGCGGCACATGCGACGAAAAAACTCGACGCAGTTTTGCTAATGAGCCCCGCGAACCCGACAGGTGTGCTCACCCCGGCGTCCGAGGTGAAACGCATTGCCGAAACCTGCGCTCGGCTCGGGATCTGGCTGATCTCGGACGAGATTTACCACGGCCTGACCTACGAGGGCGAAGAAGCGAGCGCCCTCTCGCATTCCGATGACGCCGTGATCGTGAATTCTTTCTCGAAATATTACTGCATGACAGGCTGGCGTGTGGGCTGGCTTGTGGTGCCCGAGCGCCTGTTGAGGCCCATTGAATGCCTGCAACAAAATCTCTCGATTTCCGTGCCTTATCTGAGCCAGATCGCGGCGGTCGCGGCCTTTGATGCGCGCGATGATCTCGAAGTGATCAAGGCGGGTTATGCTCGCAATCGCGCCATTCTCAT
>JBOFZC010000005.1:0-7684 GCA_051654985.1 Rhabdaerophilum sp. | reverse complement strand
CGCCATAGGCGAGCAGACCAGCAACCTCAGCCCCACTTTCCACCAGGGTTTCGCCAAATTTCGCGGGCCTGCCGATGCCACAGAAAGCCAGCACGCGCTGGCCGCGCAAAGATTTTTTGATCGTGTTTTTCACCTGCATAAAACCCGAAAAATTCGACTTGTCAGTGAGGCTTTCGCGCAGATCATGCCGATCCTGACCGATGATCAGCGTAGCATCACAATGCTTGAGCATCGGCGCGAGCGGCGCACGCAGCGGCCCCGCCGGTACGCAAAAGCCGTTGCCGAACCCGAAGCCGCCATCCACGACTCCAAGGGAGAAATCTTTCACGAGATCAGGGTTTTGCAGCGCGTCATCGAGCAAGATGACATCCGCCCCATGTGCCTGAGCCAGCTTGCCACCTGTCACCCGATTGCGTGAAACGATGACCGGAAAGGATCGCGCCATCATCAGGGGTTCATCGCCCACGCGGGCGGCGGAGTCCCTTTCGGGATCAACACGATATGGTCCGCTCTCTGTGCCGCCATAGCCGCGCGAGACAATGAAAGGCTTCAGGCCGCGCGCGGACAGTGCCACGGCAATCGCCAGGGTCACTGGTGTCTTGCCCGCTCCGCCTGCCGTGAAATTCCCGATCGCAATCACCGGGATCGAGAGCCGTTCACCCGGTCGTTTCAGGCGGGCGAGCGTGACGCGCCCATAGAGCCAGCCCAGGGGTGCCAGCATTTGCGCCAGAACCGGATTTCCGCCCTTGGCCCAGAAGCCGGGCATGCGCATCAACCGCCCTCCGGTTTCAAGAGAGGGGAGAGGGCTTTCATCGTGCGGTCCAGAGCGCCCTCGTGGCGCGCAAGGGTTTCCGTAGCCTTCGCGTGCAAGGCGTCTCGCGCCTCTGGATCCCTCAGCAAGGGGCGCAGGCCATCGGCGAGCGCTGCACCGGGCTCAACAAGGCGCGTGCCGCCACCCGCGATGAGATCGGCGAAAATATCCTTGAAGTTGCCGATATGTGGCCCAGAAACGCACGGGCAGCCACGCTTGATCGCTTCAATCGGATTGTGCCCGCCATGCTCGACAAGCGACCCTCCGATGAGCGCCAGCGTTGCCACTTGGTAAAACAGGCCGAGTTCGCCGAGGGTATCGGCAATGTAGAATGGCACGCCGGCCTCCGGCATTTCCCCAGAACTGCGACGCGGTGTCTTTAAGCCGCGTGCCATGAGCAGGCTCGCGATCTCCTCGCCGCGCTGAGGATGGCGCGGCACAAGAATGGTGAGAAGATCAGGCAGGTCCGTCGCGAGCTTCTGCGCAGCCTCAATGATCTGGCTTTCTTCGCCCGGATGCGTGCTTGCGGCCACGAGAACCGGCCGTGAGCCGATCGCGTCCTGAAGCCTCGTGAGTTCCTCCGGCAAAACGGGCAGCGGCGGCACATCAAATTTCAGATTTCCGGGTGAGGTCGCACTTGCGCCGAGCGCACGAAAACGCTCCGCATCGTCTTCGCTTTGCGCCGTGCACAAGGCGAGTGGCGCAAGCAGCGCCCGGATAAAGCCGCTGAGTTTCGTCCAACGCCGGAATGAACGATCCGACATCCGCCCGTTGACGATCCCAAGCGGGATTCCCCGCCGATGCGCCGCAATCATCAGGTTCGGCCAGATCTCGGATTCGCACAGAAGGCCGAGATCCGGTTTCCAATGTTCAAAGAACCTGTTCACAGCGCCGGGACTATCGAGCGGCACGAACTGGTGGAACGCTCCCGTGGGCAGACGGCTTTCAGCGAGTTTCGCCGAGGTCAGAGTGCCGGTCGTAAGCATCACCGTCCCGAAGGCGACGAGTCGTGAGATCAGCGGCAGGATTGACATCGTTTCGCCCACGCTCGCGCCATGCAGCCAGATCAGGCGCCCCTTGGGGCGAGCGCGGGTGGCTTTTCCAAGTCGCTCATGGATGCGCGCGGCGTCCTCCTTGCCCCGCTTCAACCTGGCATTCAGCAGCAAAGGCAGAAACGGTGTCGCGGCATAGCTGAACAGTCGATAGGCGCGGAGCGTGGCGGGCAAGGCCTTCATGCCGCAATTCCCGCAGCTTTTATTGCCCGTGCCTCGCGCACGGCATCGCGGTTAGCACCGGGATCATCCTGCCCCAGAGCGCGATAGGCCTCGGCATAGACACGATCAAGCTCGATTTCGAGCGCCTGCCTCGCGGATTCGCGAGTTGCCTCGTCGGCATCGCGCTGGACTTCGATCGGCGCGCCGACCACCAGCGCGATCTTCCCGAAGGGCAGGCCGAGACTCGCAGCATCCCAGGATTTGAAATCGATCCGGCGCGAGGCGACAATCCCGGCGGGGATGATCGGCCGCCCCGAGAGCTGCGCGAGGAGGATGATGCCCTCACCGGCGACGCGGCTGACTTTGGGTACATCGGCGGTCATCGAGACATGATCACCTTTCTCGAGCAGCGAGAGCAGCGCGCGCAGGGCTTGCACGCCGCCACGCTTTTTCACCTGGTCCGCGCGTTGCGCACCCGAGCCGCGCACGATTCCCATGCCGAGCTTTTCGGCGGCAATCGCATTCACTTCGCCGTCGCCGTGACGGGAGATCATGACGTGCACGCGGTCGCCTTTTCGAAGGCCAAAGGTCTGCATGAAATGCTGGCCATGCCACATGGTGAGGATGACCGGCCCGGTTTCATCCATCGCCCGATAGGCATCGGGCGGAATGATGCTCATCGGGCTGGTGCGCTGCACGAGGCGCAGATAGCCCGCCATCAGGCTCCCGAGAGCCTGTTGCACGAAGCGGCTGCGCCACAGCCTTTTCAGCATGAACGCGCTTCCGCGCTCGAATTACGCATCGGGATCGAGCAGCCGATGCAGATGCACAACGAAATAACGCATCTGCGCGTTATCGACCGTGGCCTGCGCCTTGGCCTTCCAGGCCGCATGCGCAGTCTTGTAGTTCGGGAAAACCCCGACAATGTCGAGCTTGGTCAGGTCTTTGAAGGTCGTGCTGTCGATTTCGGTGAGTTCACCGCCGAAAACGAGATGCAGAAGCTGGGTATCTTTCTCGGGCGCGCTCATCCTGTCCCTCATCAAAGCGTCGTGGCGGGAAGCCGGTTCCCGCAAACGGGGTCAAATCACAGTCCGCGTTTCGCCGTCCCGAGGCTTGGCGTCAAGAGTGAACGCATCAGTGTTTCCAGCAAAGCGAGGCTCCCTGCGCGCAATTCCGGGTGAAAACCGCCATCGAGCGCATAGATGGGTCGCTGCCCCCTATCCGTAACCAAAGCCGCGCCGGCCTCACGCAGAATGCAATCGGCCGCAACAAGATCCCAGTCTCGCCCGCCGGGGCGCGAGAGCGCGAGTTCAAATTCCCCCGTGAGCGGCCGCACGAGCCGATGCGCCAAAGCCGCGACATTTGGCATGAGATGGATTGTGGCACCGCTCTCAACCGCAAAGGCTTCAACCGCCCCACGCGGACCGGACGCCTTTAGAGGGCTAACCGGTGCAGCGCCCCCCTTCAGCAATTGCCCGTTGAGGTATGCGCAGCCGCCGCAATAGGCTGTGAACATCTCAGCCTTTGCCGGCACGTAAAGGATGCCTGCGACAGGCTCGCCGTCGAATGTGAGCCCGAGCGAAACGCACCAATCGTCGCGCCCTTTCATAAAGGCGCGCGTGCCGTCGATAGGGTCGAGCACGACGACGAGACCGCCGCGTTCGCCGGTCCAGGTCGCTGGACGCTCTTCTGACAGAAACCGGATCGGCGGGGCATCGAGACTTGAGACATCAAGCGCCGCGATTCGCTCACCAATCAGTTGGTCCAGAGCGAGATCAGCGCTGGTGACGGGCGAATTGTCCGTCTTCCAGATGATCTCGGCGCGCGTCTCCGCGCCTGGCCGATAATCCAGCATCGCCCGTGCCCCGGCCTCAAGGGCAATGGCCTCAAGCTGTTTGGTGAACTCCGGGAGAAACGGAAGGCGAGGCGATGTCATGTCCAGGCGAGAACCAGCAAGGCGATCGCGCCCGCGATCAATGCGAAAAAGGTCAGCACCATGCCGCCGACACGACCCATGCTTGTGCCAGCGGTGCGGCCAAGCCCGATCGCGTGCATGATTCGGCCTGTCAGCGCGGGAAGACCGATCAGATGGATGAGCCATTCTTTCGCGCCCAGCAGCGGCAGCAGGATCAGAATAGCGACCACAAATGGCGCATTCTCGCAGAAGTTGCCATGCACGCGTATGCGTTTCGTGAGTTCACGATTGCCGCCATCTCCGATGCCGATCTTCTCCCCGCGCCGGACCAGGACAACCCGCACCGTCAGAAAAACCCCGAGCAGAACGAGGAGGGCGACATAGCTTGAAGCGAAAGCGAGCGAGTTCGGAATGGGCGTTGGCATGAAGTGCCTCCTGAAGCGAACGAGACAGTCTCTCTAAGGTGATTTTTAAACATTGTCGCCTGCGCGCAACCGCTTCGAGGCTTGTCCTCGCAATCTCGTGAGCAGCTTTCGTCGAAAAGTCCTTGGCAAGCGAGGCTTCGCGCGTGCAAGAGGAGCCATGGCCGAACCCCAATCCTTCCTTGTCCTGTCCCTCGTCTTTCTGGGTGCAGCCGTTCTGGCTGTGCCAATCTTCCGCTATGCCGGGCTTTCCGCCGTGCTGGGCTATTTCGTCGCTGGGTTGGCGATTGGCCCATCGGGGCTGCAGCTTTTCACCGATGCCAATGCGCTGCGCTCCTTCGCCGAGTTGGGTGTGGTGATGTTCCTGTTCGTGATCGGGCTGGAGCTGAAACCCTCGAAGCTCCTCTCGATGCGGCGCGATATCCTGCTCTTCGGCGTCACGCAGATGGCGTTTTCTGGTGTGCTGATCGCGATCGTCCTTTGGTTTTCAGGCTTCAAGGGTGCCGCCTTACTGGCCGTGGCTTTTGCCTTTGCGCTCTCGGCGACGTCGATTGCGCTGCAAATCCTCGAGGAACGTGGTGCGATGGGCTCGGCCTATGGGCAGAAGAGTTTCGCGATCCTGCTGTTTCAGGATATCGCCGTGGTGCCGTTCATTGCCGTGTTGCCCTTGCTTGCGATCACGCGTGGGCAGGGGAACGGGGGCGGATTTCTTGAGGCTTTGCCCCAGATTGCGCTTGCGATCGGGGCGATGCTCGGATTGGTGCTTGCGGGGCGTTATCTGCTGAATCCGCTCTTCCGCCTGCTTGCGAAAGCGGGCGCGCGCGAGGTGATGACTGCCGCGGCTTTGCTGCTCGTGCTGGGTTCAGCGGAATTGATGCACAAGGTCGGCCTTTCAGCGGCTTTGGGCGCGTTCATCGCTGGGCTGATGCTGGCCGAGAGCAATTTTCGCCATCAGTTGGAAGCGGATATCGAGCCATTTCGAGGTTTGCTGCTCGGCCTCTTCTTCATGAGTGTCGGCATGAGCCTGGATGCCATTGTCATCAAGGCCAACCTCGCGGTGATCCTCGGAGCGGCGTTCGGCCTGATCGCGCTGAAATCCGCGCTCGTGTTTGGCATGTTGCGGATGGGCAAGCTCGGATTTTCCGAAGCCGCGCGCGCCGCCATTCTGCTCGCACCCGTGGGTGAATTTGCCTTCGTCATTTTGCCGCTTTCCGCGCAGCTTGGGATGTTGCCGGCGAAAACCGCGACCATTCTCGCGGCGATTGCGGCGTTGACGATGTTTTTCGGGCCAATCCTTGCCAAGCTCCTCGAGCCTGTTCTCGCCTGGCGCAAATCGAGGTTGGGGAAAGAGACAACGCTTGTCGAAGACTTCTCGGATGTGCATGGCGAGATTTTGGTGATCGGGTTTGGCCGCTATGGACAGGTGGTCAACCAGATGTTCCTTGCCGCCGAACGCGATGTGACCGTCATCGACCGCAATATCGATCAGATCCGCTCGGCCGAGCGCTTCGGTTTCAAGGTCTATTACGGAGATGGCAAACGCCTCGATGTGTTGCGCGCCGCGGGGGCTGAACGAGCGAGCATCATTGCGATTTGCGTCGATGATCGCGAGGCTGCCTCGTCGATTGCCGAGATGGCGCGGCGCGCCTTTCCGGGTGCCAAACTCTATGCCCGTGCCTATGACCGCACGCACGCGCTCGACCTGATGGAGCGCGGGATCCGTGCCCCGTTCCGCGAAACGTTTGACTCCGCCCTCACCTTCGGGCGCGACGCGCTGGTCGGCCTCGGCCTTTCTGAGGATCAGGCGGACGAGTTGCGTGACGATGTGCGTCGGCGCGATACCCAGCGGCTGAACAAGCAGCGTGATGAAGGCATCTATGCTGGCATGGATCTGCTGCATGGCGTGAGGGTCACACCGGAACCGCTCACGGCACCCCGCCGCGAGGGTCGCAACATTACGGGCAAAACGCCTCCCGTTCGCCCTCTCGACGGTGCCGCAGAGGGCGTGACGGGAGAATCATCGTGAGCCAGCCGCAATCCGAGATCGCGCCGTTCACGCGCGGTTCGCTGATGCGCCATGTCCTGGTGATGACCTCGACTGGCGCCATTGGGTTGATGGCGATTTTCGTCGTCGATCTCCTGTCGCTGTTTTACGTCTCGCTCCTGAAAGACGACCGCCTCACGGCTGGGGTAGGTTATGCCACCACCGTGATGTTTCTCGCGATCTCGGTGAATATCGGCTCGATGATCGCGGGTGCGGCGATGGTCGCACGCCAGACAGGGGCGCGCGATCTCGATGGGGCGCGACGCATTGCTTCGTCCTCTCTGGTGCTCGCCACATTCATTGCGATCCTGGTCAGCATCGCTTTGCTGGCCGCTCTCCCCTGGCTCTTGCCGAAACTGGGAGCCACTGGTGTGCCGCTCGATGTCGCGACCCGCTTCCTCTGGATCACTTTGCCGGCCAACGCTCTGATGGCGCTCGGGATGAGCCTTTCAGGCTTCCTGCGCGCCGTCGGCGACCCCCGCCGGGCCATGAATGTGACGTTGTTCGGCGGGTTGGTGACGGCTGTCGCGGACCCTTTGCTCATTTTCGGGCTGAAACTCGGCACCGATGGTGCGGCCTGGGCCACGGTCATTTCGCGCCTCGTGTTTACCGGCGTGGGGTTTTACGGCGTGCTCAGAGTTCATGACCTCGTGCGCATGCCGCGCCTGCGCGAGATTGTCGCTGACGCGAAATCGTTCCTCGACATCGCGGTTCCGGCGATCTTGACCAATGTCGCGACGCCGGTCGCGTCTCTCTTTGTTTATCGCATCCTCGCACCGTTCGGTGAGGCCGCGATTGCCGCGAGCACGATTATCGATCGCGTGACGCCTGTCGCTTACGGCGTGCTCTTCGCGCTCTCCGGCGCCGTTGGGCCGATTCTGGCGCAGAATCTCGGTGCGCGGGAATTCGGACGTTTGCGCAAGGCGATGGTCGAAGCGATGAAATTCGCGCTGATCTATTGCCTCTTCGCTTGGGTGATTTTGTTTTTGGCGCGTCACCAGATCGCGGGGCTTTTCGGTGTGACAGGTCCTACCGCAGCCTATGTTGCCTTTTTCTGCACGATTTCGGGCGTGGTGTGGCTGTTTCTTGGATTTCTGTTCGTGGCCAATGCCGCGTTCAACAATCTCGGATTTCCGCTCTATTCCACCGCTTTCAACTGGGGCAGGGCGACCATCGGCACTGTTCCCGTCGCGTGGCTTGGCGCGCAATGGGGCGGTGTTGAGGGCTCGATGGTGGGCGTTATGCTCGGCTCCATCGTGTTCGGATTAGCCGGTGCAT
>JBOFZC010000004.1:0-9260 GCA_051654985.1 Rhabdaerophilum sp. | reverse complement strand
GTGCAATACGCCCATGCCCGCACTGCGAGCGTGTTCCGGCAGGCGGAAGCTGCGTTTGAGGCCCCAGTTATGGACGCTGACCTGGCTTCAGCCGAGCTTTCCATTCTCACCGATGAGGCGCAGATCGCGTTGCTTCGGCTGATCGCACAATACCCGCGTCTCGTTGAGCAGGCGGCGGTTTCGCGTGAGCCTCACCGGGTGGTTTTCTATCTCTACGATCTCGCAAGTGCTTTCCACGCCTTGTGGAATAAGGGCAAGGATTTGCCCGATTTGAGATTTATTAATAACGATGATCGAAAAGGAAGTCTCGCGAAGCTTGCTCTCGTGAAGGCCACGAAGACAGTGATTGCGAATGGCCTCGCCATTCTCGGCGTCTCGGCGCCCGAGGAAATGCGATAAGGGGAATGTCCCGGGTCTTTCGTGGTTCTGCGGCCTCGCAGGACGGGCTTGAGAGCGTTGCGTTCAGAAGGACAGGGATATGACCCGCAAGGACGATGTCTCCCACAAGGCCGATGGCGTTTTATCAGCCGATCGACGCGAGCCGTCGCTCGCCGATCTTGAGGCCTTTGAGCGATTGCTGCGTGACAGTCTGAAAACAGATGCCGTTCCCGCCAACGCGTCACAGGTTTCGGCTACGCCTGCTTCGACGCTTTCGGCCCAAAGCGCGATGGCGGAATTCAACCGATTGATTGAAGCGCCGGTCTCTTTCGATACGCACGGTCAGCCAGCGACGCCGGCGCAGATCTCAGCGATTGAGCGTGCGCTCCAGAACGATCTCGCAAGCCCTGTGGCGACGAAGGTGCAGGCTCAACCCGATCCATTGTTGGATTTTGAGGATGAATTGCGCCGTTTCGAGGCCTTGAGCCGACCTGCCATCAATCCGAATCCGGTCGAACCAGCCGATAGTTTGCGCCCGGCCTATTCCGGAGAGACATCGCCCACGATGCATTCCGAGGCGCATTGGTCGCAGCCTGTGTCGACGCCAGAGGCGTGGCAGGGGTATCAAGAAGCTTCAACGACGAGCCCACAATCGGATGCGCTGGATGCCGCTGAGCGACGCCTGTCAGCCGAAGCCGAGGCGGGTGCTGTTGCAGGCGGTGCAGCTTTGGCTGCGGGCGTCGCGGCGGGTGCGGGGAAGGCCCGTTCCCGCGGGGTGTTTTATGCCCTCGGCGGGGTGGCTGTCGTGGGGCTCGGTATTGTCGGCGGCATGGCGATGTTTTCCGGCAAGAGCCAGGTGGCAGGAAACGGCAATGTGCCGGTTATTGCGGCAAAAACCGAGCCAACCAAAGAAAAGCCAGTTAATCCTGGCGGCCTTGAAGTGCCAGATCAGAACAAGCAAGTTCTAGCCCCTCGCGCTACACCGGCCGACACAAGGGCTCAACAGGTCGTCAATCAATCGGAACAGCCTGTTGACCTCAATCAGGTGGCGCGCCGGGATTCGGTGCGGATTATCGCGCCCAGTCCTTTCCAGCCCACACCCGGTGCAACGCCGCCGGCTGAAACGCCGGCAGCGGCGGCTCAACCCAACGCTCCGGCACCAGGCGAACCTCGCCGTGTGCAATCGGTGCGTCTGTCCGATCCGGCCTCGCCGACCGCACAGCCCACACCGGCGCAAAATCCCGCTGGTGGTGTCAATTCCGTCGCAGCCGGTGCCGCAGCGATCGGTGCGATTGCAGCCGGCGCAGCTGCGACGCCGAACCGGACTGTTCCCGGCGTCACCACGCCCGGTGCGCAAGCCGCGATTCGGCCACAGCCGCCACAGGGGACAGCTCCAGCCGCTCCTGTCGCGTCGGCACCCGCTGCGCCAATCCCCGCAGCGCCGCAGCCCCCTAAGGCTGAGACGCGTCCGCAACAGCCTGCTGCCGCACCGCGCCCGACTCAACCCGCCCAAAACGCCCAGAATGCGCCTCTGCAACTCAATAATCGTGCTGCAGCGCCTGCATCACAACGCACCGCGAATGCTCCGGCGGCGTCGGGCGGGGGGTTTGCAATCCAGCTTGCTTCGCGCCCGAATGAGAGCGATGCACGCAGCGCCAGCACCCAGTTGGGCCAACGCTTCTCGGGCCAGATCGGCGGACGCTCGACGACTGTCGTGCGGGGCGAGGCAAACGGAAACACGGTTTACCGCGTGCGCGCCCTTGGCTTCAGCCAGGCCGATGCCAATTCGGCTTGCGACCGCATCCGTGCCTCGGGCGGTGCCTGCTTCGTGACGAGGCAGTGAACCCGCCGATGAAGCCGCTTATTCTGGGCTCAACAGGCCCGCGCCTGACAAATGCCGAAACCGAATTTTACGCCAGCCACAAGCCGGCGGGGTTCATTCTGTTCAAGCGCAATATCGAGACGCCAGAGCAGGTCAAAGCGCTCGTTTCCGCGATGAAGGAAGCTTCGGGCAACCCCGACGCTCTCGTGCTTATCGATCAAGAGGGCGGGCGCGTCGCGCGGCTGCGTCCGCCACATTGGCCAAGTTACCCCACAGGTGCGGCTTATGGTGCTCTGTGGACAATCGACCCCGATCTCGCCGGCGAAGCGGCGTTTCTTGGCGCAAGGTTGATCGCTGATGATCTTTCCCAACTTGGAATCAATGTCGATTGCCTGCCGGTGCTCGATGTGCCCGTGCCCGGTTCGCATGATGTGATCGGCGACCGCGCGTATGGACGCGAGCCGCATATCGTGATGGCACTGGGGCGTGCGGCAGCACAGGGTTTGCTGGAAGGCGGGGTACTCCCGATCATCAAGCATATTCCCGGCCATGGCCGTGCTACAGGCGACAGCCACCACACCTTGCCGCGTGTGAACGCCAGCCGCTATCAACTTGATCACACGGATTTTCCGCCGTTTCGTGCGCTCGGCGATCTTGATCTCGCGATGACCGCGCATGTCGTCTACGAGGCGATCGACGCGAATGAGCCTGCGACCACCTCTCGCAAGGTCATCACAGAGGTGATCCGCGGGCAAATGGGCTTTGATGGCATCCTGATGTCGGATGACCTCTCGATGAAGGCGCTTTCGGGCGATTTTACCTCCCGTCGCAAAGCTGTTCTCGCCGAGGGGTGCGATATCGTCCTCCATTGCAACGGCGAGATGGACGAGATGACCCCCATCGCTGAGGGGTGCCCAGCGATTACCTCTGCTGCGAAAAAACGGCTCGATCGAGCGCTTGCTGCCCTCAAGAAACCGTCCCGGCTGGCATTTGACCGGGGACAAGCGCAGGCAAGGCTTGCTGAACTTCTTGCCATCCCCGTCTAGGGGCGCGATTTTGACGCGATGGCGCGCGACTCACATTTGCAATTTGATGATGCCCTGATCGGCTCCGCAGACGAGCGCGCCGAGGGCGAGCGGCTGACACTTTCTCTTGAGGGCTATGAAGGCCCGCTCGACTTGCTGCTGGATCTCGCGCGGAAGAACAAACTCGACCTGCGCGAAATCTCCATCCTCGATCTCGCTGATCAATATCTCGCCTATATCCATGAGGCACGGCGTTTGAAACTCGAGGTCGCCGGTGATTACCTCGTGATGGCGGCGTGGCTGACCTATCTGAAGTCGCGGATGATCCTGCCGCAAAAGATCGATGAGCCAGATGAAGAGGCCGTGGATATTGCGGCGCGGCTCGCCGAAAAGCTCCAGCGGCTCGAGAGCATCCGCAAGCTTGGCGACATGCTCCGCTCACGCCTAGTCGATATGCAGGAAAGCCAGATGCGTGGTGCGGGCGAGCCCGTGATTGTCGAAAGGCATCTCTCCTGGGAGGTGAGCCTCCCGGAGTTGATTTCGGCCTATGTCGATTTGCGGAAAGTCCACGCGCAGAGCCGCTATCACATTGGTGTGCGCGCCAGTGTGCCGATCCCGGAGGCGCGCAACTTTGTCGAACGCGAACTCGCGCGCGAGCCGGATTGGGCGGCGTTCGATGCCATGCTCGCCCGCATGTCGCAAAGCCGTACGGCGCCGCGTTCGGCGCGCGCTTCTGCTTTCGCGGCTTCACTGGAGCTTGTGCGTGACGGCCGTGCCGATATCCGGCAGGAAGCCGCATTCGCCGCACTTTTTCTGCGCAAGGCCTCTCGCCAGCCACTTCCCGAAGAGGCAGTAACATGAGCATCCAGCCCCTTCGGCCCGGTCAGGGATTGCGGAACGTGGAAGCCAGCGACGAAACCGAGCTTCGGTTTGCACAAGGCGTGCGCATCGCCGAGGCGCTTTTGTTTGCATCCGCAGAGCCGCTCGCAACCGAAGATATCGCACGTATGCTGCCCTTGGGTGTGGAAGCGGAGGCGGTGCTCGCTGAACTCGAGACGCTCTATCGCAATCGTGGTGTCACCTTGCAGCGCGCGGCAGGCAAATGGATGTTCCGCACCGCCGGCGATCTCGGCTATCTCCTGAAAAAAGAAAGCTCGGAAGAGAAAAAGCTCGGTCGCGCCGCGCTCGAAATCCTCGCGATCATCGCCTATCACCAACCGGTGACACGCGCGGAAATCGAGGATCTGCGCGGTGTTTCGCTCAATAAGGGCACGCTCGATGCCCTGCTGGAGGCAGGTTTCATCCGCTTGCGCGGTCGGCGGCGCAGCCCCGGGAGGCCGGTGACTTTCGGCACCACCGAGACATTTCTGATCGCCTTCGGGCTGGATCAGATATCCGATTTGCCCGATCTCGCGGAACTTACCGGCATGGGCCTCGCCGATGCCTCGCTCGCGGGCCTCGGCATGCCGCTTCCGACCGACGATCCGGCCTTGCGCGCCGATGAAGACCCGCTGGAGCCTGATCTCTTCGATATCATTCTTGAGGATCGGCTCGAGGACGACGCCTCGGCTGCGCCGCTTGACCCGGATGGCGCGGATGTGTCAGCGGAACGGGGCAACCCGGCCCGCCCGAGACACGATGGCTGAACCCAGAGATCAATCACCCCGCATCCGTGCTTCGGCCGTTATCCCCGCCGCCCTCGGTTTTGAGGGCGTTGGGAAAACTTTCGGCGATATCGAAGCGGTTCGTGACGTCAGTTTCATGGCCAAGGCGGGTGAGGTGATTTGCCTTCTCGGTCCTTCGGGCTGCGGGAAATCCACACTTCTGCGTCTGGCCTCCGGCATCGAGAGGCCGAGTGCTGGGCGCATCCTGCTCGATGGCCGGGAGATTTCCGGTCCGAAAACCTTTGTGCCGCCTGAGCATCGCGGTGTGGGCCTCGTGTTTCAGGATTACGCCTTGTTTCCGCATCTCGATGTCATCGGGAATGTCACGTTCGGGCTTTCCAATCTCGATAGCCGGACGGCGCTCGCCGTGGCGGATAACGCCTTGCGCCGCGTGGGGCTTGCCGATCGTTTGCGCGCGAAGCCGAGTGATCTCTCCGGTGGCGAGCAGCAGCGCGTGGCTTTGGCACGCGCGATCGTGCCGCGTCCGCGAGTCTTGCTGATGGATGAGCCGTTTTCCAACCTCGACAAGCGCATGCGCGATCTTGTGCGCGATGAAACCATCGGTCTGCTGCGGGAAACCGGCGCCACAGCCCTGATCGTGACCCACGATCCCGAAGAAGCGATGCGCATTGCGGATCGCATCGTTTTGATGCGCAAGGGCAGGGTGGTGCAGGTGGGCGAGGCGCGGGCGATCTATCGGGATCCGGTTGATCTTTCCACCGCCCGCTTCTTCTGCGATCTCAATGAGGTGCCGGGTCGAGTGAGATCCGGGAGGCTCGAAACACCGCTCGGTGCTTTTTCGGCTCCCAGGCTTGCCGAAGGCCAAGCGGGCGTTGCGGCCATTCGCCCGCAATCCATTCGCATCCGTGCGCCGGGTTTCTGTCTGCCGGGGCGCGTTCTGGAGCGGCGCTTCCTTGGCGAAGTGGATCTCCTCGATCTCGCGGTTCAGGGTTTTGATGCTCCGTTGCGGATGCGTGGGCGGGATATCCTGCCGGCCGAACCGGGTGCGGATGTCGGTGTCGATATTGAGCCAAGCGAAGTCCTTGTTTTTGCCGTCGGGGAAGCCTAGTTTCCGCCGCGAGGGGCGAGAGCCCGAAACATTCAAATCGAGTGGAGGCGTTTCATGGGCAGCTTGAGCATCTGGCATTGGCTGATTGTCGCACTGGTCGTGCTGCTGCTGTTTGGCCGTGGCAAGATTCCGGATTTGATGAGCGATGTCGCCAAGGGCATCAAGAACTTCAAAGCGGGGATGAAGGACGACGAACAGGCCGCCGCCGAAAAAGCGAAAGAGCTCGAAGCCAAGGCGACAGAAACCGCGCAAGGCGCGGCTCAAACCGTGCAGAACCCGGCGAATCAGCCGCCGAAGGCCGGCTGAAACCAGCTCAGCGAGCGGGGCATACGTGCCCCGCGGCTTGAAGGGAACGGCTTTTCGCCATGTTCGATATCTCCTGGGGTGAGTTTCTGGTCGTCGGCGTTGTCGCGCTGATCGTGATCGGTCCGAAGGAATTGCCGGGCGTCATCCGCTCGGTGGGGCGGGGCATGGCGAAATTGCGCGCGATGGCCTCGGATTTCCGCGGCCAATTTGATGATGCTTTGCGCGAGGCCGAGCTTCACGACGTGAAAAAGGAATTCGACAACTTCAAGGACCAGGCGACAGGGCTTTCCACTTCCACTTTCGACCCGATACGCCGCGAAGTTCAGGGCGTGGTGGAAGCCGCGAAAACCACCGCTTCGGGCGAGGTGGGTGTCACCGCTGTCAACGAGACTTTGCAAAATGTGCAGATTGAAGCTGCCTCTCTTGAAGCAGAGATCCGCGCTGGCGCTTCAGATGCCGCGCCACCTGCGCCTGTAGTGGCCGAGGCCATCGCCGAACCCGAGCCCGCCCCGAAGAAGGCTCGCAAGGCCAAGGCGGGGGATGTGGCATGAACGCGCTTGATCCCAACCCCTTGCCACATCCGCAGCCCGCGCCGGACCAACGCGCTGGTCAGGAGGATATCGAGGCCTCCCGCGCGCCGTTGATCGAACATCTGATTGAGCTGCGCACGCGCATCATCAAGGCGCTCGCGGCTTTCATCGTGCTGACCTTCATCAGCTTTGCGATGGCGAAATATGTCTATTCCATCCTGGTCATGCCCTATGTCTGGGCGGCAGGAGGCCCGGAAAAGGCACCGTTGATCTACACGCACCCGCTCGAGTATTTCTTCGTGCAGCTCAAACTCGCGGTGTTCGGTGGCGCGTTCTTGGCTTTCCCGGTGATTGCGACGCAGCTCTATAAATTCGTTGCTCCCGGCCTTTATAAGGACGAGCGCGACGCTTTCCGCCCGTATCTGTTCGCAACACCCCTGTTTTTCCTGCTCGGCACGGCGGTGGTGATGCTCGTCGCGATGCCGCTTTTGATGAAGTTCTCGCTCGCGATGCAGCAAGCGGGCACGCCGGGCACAGCCTCGATCTCGCTGCTGCCGAAGGTCGATGATTATCTCAGCCTTATCATGACGCTGATTTTTGCGTTTGGCATCACCTTCCAGCTGCCGGTCGTGCTCACGCTTTTGGCGCGCATCGGCATCATCGACAGCCAGTTTTTGAAAGAGAAGCGCCGCTACGCGATCGTGATCGTGTTCGTGATCGCCGCGATCTTCACGCCGCCGGATATCATCAGCCAGTTCGCGCTCGCGATCCCGACTCTGCTGCTCTACGAACTCGCCATTTTTGCGGTGATGATTGTCGAGAAGAAGCAGAAAAAGGCCAAAGAGGCTGAGGCCACATCCGACGCGTGAAGGCTGCCCGGGAATTTTTATCCCAGCCCTTTCGTTGTCATCTCCGGACTTGACCCGGTGATCCATCCGCCGTTTGAGAAAAGGGCTGGATGGCGGGCAACTGGCCAGCCATGACAATCCCTGTCGCCTTTTTCGATTCGCGAGCCTGACATGCACGATATCCGCGCCCTTCGAGCGAACCCCGATGCGCTAAAAGCCGCGATGCTCCGGCGCAACAAGCCGGATGAAGCCGCGAAGGTGGATCAGATTGTTGCTCTCGACACGGCTTATCGCGCCGCTCTGACTGAAAAAGAGAGCCTGCTCGCGCGGCGCAACGCAGCCTCGAAGGAAATCGGCCAGGCCATGGCCGCCAAGGACATGGCCAAGGCGGAAGCGCTGAAGGCGGAAGTCGCTTCGGGCAAGGAGCGTCTCGCGGCGCTTGAAGCCGAGACGACGCGGATGGAAGGCGAGATCCGCGATATTCTCAGCGGCATTCCCAACATTCCCAACGAGAATGTGCCGGATGGTGCCGATGAGCATGGAAACCTTCTCTACCGCGAGCATGGCGCAAAGCCGGTTCTGAAAACCAACAATCCCAAGGAGCATTTCGAACTCGGCGAAGCCTTGGGCATGATGGATTTCGAGACGGCGGCGAAGCTCTCGGGCTCCCGTTTCGTGGTGTTGCAGAAGGGCTTGGCGCGTCTCGAGCGCGCGCTTGGGCAGTTCATGCTCGATCTGCACACGACAGAGCATGGTTATGCCGAGGTCAACCCGCCGATCCTTGTGAAAGACGACGCGATGTACGGCACCGCGCAATTGCCGAAGTTTGCAGATGATCAGTTTTTTGCAGGCAAGAACTTAGGGGAAGAGGCGGACTACGCTGAATTCTCCGGTGCCGAGGTGCGTCTTCAATTGACAACCGATGGACTGAATAGAGCCGCAGAAAACATTGCCCAAACAATCCGTGAGCATGAGTTGAATGCAGGAGTCATGGCGTCAATTGTACAAGAGATGCCAGGTGCGCGAAGCGCTAAAATTGCCCACTGGCTCATCCCTACAGCCGAAGTTCCGCTCACCAATCTCGTGCGCGAGAAAATCCTCTCCGAGGAAGAACTTCCCCTGCGCTTCACCGCGCTCACGCCGTGTTTCCGTGCTGAAGCCGGTTCGGCGGGGCGGGATACGCGCGGCATGCTCAGGCAGCACCAGTTCAATAAGGTGGAACTCGTTTCCATCACCACGCCCGAAAAATCGGCCGAAGAGCATGAGCGCATGCTCAACGCGGCTGAAACCGTGCTAAAAATGCTCGGCCTGCATTTCCGCACCATGGTGCTCTGCACCGGCGATATGGGCTTCGCGAGCCAGAAAACCTACGATATCGAGGTCTGGCTGCCGGGGCAGGGTGCGTATCGCGAGATTTCCTCCTGCTCGGTCTGCGGCGATTTCCAGGCCCGGCGCATGGAAGCGCGCTATCGCCCTGCGGGCGCCAAAGACACGCGCTTCGTGCATACGCTCAATGGCTCCGGCGTCGCTGTGGGCCGCTGCCTTATTGCCATCATGGAAAACTACCAGAACGAAGATGGCTCGATTACCGTGCCCGACGTGCTCGTGCCCTATATGG
>JBOFZC010000003.1:0-9252 GCA_051654985.1 Rhabdaerophilum sp. | reverse complement strand
GGCGCCAAAGACACGCGCTTCGTGCATACGCTCAATGGCTCCGGCGTCGCTGTGGGCCGCTGCCTTATTGCCATCATGGAAAACTACCAGAACGAAGATGGCTCGATTACCGTGCCCGACGTGCTCGTGCCCTATATGGGTGGCGTGACGCGGATTGAGAAACAATAAGGTGTCATTCCCGACGCGAGCTTTGGCTAGCGGGCGGAAATCCATATTGAGATGGCTTGAAGATGGTTTCCCGTCCGATGCGTGCCGCATCGCCGGGAATGACAGTTGAGTTCAACCGGGCATGATGCCCAAGAGATCGTTATAAGATGCGTATCCTGATTACCAACGACGATGGCATTCACGCCCCCGGCCTTGCCGTGCTCGAGCGCATCGCGCGCGAATTGTCCGATGATATCGTGGTTGTCGCCCCAGAGACCGATCAATCCGGTGTGTCGCATTCGCTCTCGCTGAATGACCCGCTGCGCCTGCGCGAGATTGCGCCCAATCACTACGCAGTGAAGGGCACGCCGACTGATTGTGTGATCATGGGCCTGCGCCACATTCTCAAGGATCAGAAGCCCGATCTCCTGCTTTCTGGCGTCAATCGCGGCCAGAACATTGCCGAGGATGTTACCTATTCCGGCACCATCGCGGCGGCGATGGAAGGGACTTTGCTCGGCGTGCCATCGATCGCGATGAGCCAGGCCTTCACGATGGGTGATCACAAAACGGTCGATTGGGCCTGCGCGGAAGCGCATGGCGCCACCGTGATCCGCAAGGTGCTCGCGGCGGGGATCACGCCGGGTATCCTGATCAATGTCAATTTTCCGGCTGTGCGCCCCGAAAACATCGCGGGGATCACGGTCAGCGTGCAGGGCCAGCGCAACCAGACGTTTCTCGATCTCGAAAAGCGTCATGATGGCCGCGGCAATCCTTATTTCTGGATCGCCTACAAGCCGGGGAAATCGACACCCGCCGAGGGCACAGATCTGCACGCGCTTGCCGATGGCAAGATTTCCGTGACACCCCTTCGCCTCGATCTCACAGATTTGCCGAGCGTCACGCGCCTCGCGGAAGCTTTGGAATAACCTGAGATGATCGGACGAGGGGAGGCGCGCGTTGCGTTCAGCGCGCGCGACGGGAGCGGAGTATCGAGTGAGCCCGGTGATACCGCTTTGGCGCGCTTTCTGCTCGAATTGCGCCAGAAGGGCGTCACCGAGCCCACCATGCTCAATGCGTTCGAGCGCGTGCCCCGCGCGGCCTTCATGCCGGCGCATCGACCAAGCCTGCTCTATCAGCCCATCGCTCTTCCCATTCCTTGCGGAGAAGAGGCAGAAGACCCGTTCACGCTGGCTCGGCTGATGCTGCTGGCGCGCGTCGCGCCGGGGCATCGAGTGCTGGAGATCGGCACGGGTTCAGGGTTTGGCACTGCACTTCTCGCGGCGATCGGGGCGGAAGTGATTTCGCTCGAGCGCTATCGCAGTCTCGGGAATGCCGCGCGGGCCAACCTCGCTTCGCTGGGACTTGAGCGAGCGCAGGTGCATCAGGCAGATGGGCTCGCCAAGCGCGGCGGTATGGGCCCGCTCGATCGGCTCATCATCGGGGGCGCGCTCGATCTTGTGCCGCAGCACCTGTTTGAGGGGCTGGTTCCGGGCGGAATCGCGATCGGTGGACGGGTGAGGGGGCGCGAGGCGCGCCTCACGCTCTGGCGAATCGATGCGTCGGGTTTTCCTGTTGAAACCGATCTCGGCGCCTGCCGGATGAGCCCAATGCGGTCAGGATTGCCAGTATTTCTGTAGTTTTTCCCGAACAAGGTAAAATTTAGAAATAGGTAACCTTCTCCTTCAACCCGGACTTAAGCTGAATCCGACTTTACTCTCACGTGTCGCATTTGAGTGTTTCGCGTATGGGTGGGTGTAATGCGTTGGGGTCAGTTTGAGCCTTTGAAGCCACGGCTTCTGGCGTCTGTCGTCCTGGCAGGTCTTGTTTCGGCTTGCTCGTCCGATGTCGCTCGCTTCGGCGACAATCCATTCCAGAATCCGTTCACGAGCCGCACGAGCTTTGATCCCGCCTCAACAGCTTCGATCAACCGCAATGTGCCTCCGCAGGCGCAGCGTTTGCAGGCAGCCTCAGCTTCCACGGCAACAACACAGCCTTTGCCCGCGCCGAACCAGCCGATGATGCGCGCCGCCGCGCCGTTGGCTGCGTCCCGTATCACTGCGCCCGCCAGCACCGGTTCCGTCAATACCGGTTCGGTTGCCTCGGCAGCCTATCCTGCTCTTGCGCCTGTCGCGCCGCGTGCCACAACCGCGCTTGGTAGCAATCAAGGGTGGACTGCTGTCGGGGGCACTCCTGTGACCATGCAGCAGGGTGAGACGCTGAGCACGATTTCTGGCCGCTACGGCGTGCCGGTCAGCGCTTTGCTCGCAGTGAATGGGCTCAGCTCCGCCAATGCTGCCAAGCCCGGCCAGCAAATCATGATCCCGGCCTACAATGCTGTGCAAGGCTCGGCGGCTTCCGCGCCGCGAGTTGCGAGCGCCTCGCCGATGATTCCATCGCGTGAGACGATCACCGATGCCCCGAAGGCGGTTGCCCCCAAGGTTGAAGCGCCGAAAGCCTCGGTTCCCAAGATGGAAGCACCCAAAGCGCCGGCTCCACGCAATGTGGTTCGTGATGTCGCGCCGCGCGTCGAGAGCGATGCCGAGAAACGCGCTGCTGCTAAGCTGAAGCAGCTGCGTCAGCAAGATGACGATGAAGACGAAGCGCCTGCCGCGCCGTCTCGCGCTGCACCCAAGGTTGCCGCGATTGACAAGGCTGCGGTCGAAAAATCGCAGACTGAAAAGGCGCGCTTAGAAGCCCAACGCAAGGCCGACGAGTTGAAAAAGGCGGATGCAGAGCGCAAGCGTGAGGCTGCAGCCAAAATCGCCGCCGCAAAAAAACAGGCTCAGGAAGAGACAACAGCCTCGATCCCAGCACCAAAAGTTGCAGCCCGCGCAATCGAGCGCGCAGCACCGGCTGTGGTGGAGGCTCCAACGCCTCCAGCCGAACAAGCTGATGCTTCCGCGTTCCGCTGGCCGGCACAGGGCAAGGTTATCAACGGATTTGGCGGTCGCTCGGCTTCGGGGCCCAATGACGGCATCAACATCTCTGTTCCCGAAGGCACGCCGATAAAAGCGGCCGAAGGCGGTACGGTGATCCATGCCGATGACGCACTGAAAGGTTACGGCAAGCTGGTGCTGGTCCGCCATGCGAACGGCCTCGTGACGGTCTATGCCCATAACAGCGATATCAAGGTGAAGCGCGGCGAGAATGTGCGGCGCGGACAGGTGATCGCAGCTTCGGGATCGTCCGGCAATGTCACATCGCCGCAACTGCATTTTCAGATCAGGAAAGGAGCGCAAGCTCTTGATCCAATGAAGCATCTGGCATCAAATTAACGAGTTTGGACTTGAGGAGCCGCGAGACACCTCTTCAGGTCTGGAGCAAAGCCCCACCATCTCCAAGGAAAGGGATGGTGGGGTCTTTTTCTCAACGGCACTCGCCTCTGCAATCTCCAAGGAAAGGGATGATGGGGCTTTTTCTCCGCACCCTCCACCACGCCAACACATTCCCTAGGATCGGTGACGCATAATGCGGATCCTTCTGGCAGAGCCCAGCAAGATTGGCCGCTCGATCATCATCCAGATGCTCGAGGCTGATGGGCATGTTGTGGAGAGCTGCGGAACCGCCGAGCAGGCGCTCTCCATTCTCGAAGAAGATGACACAATTGATGTGCTGATCACGGCCATCGAATTTTTGGAAATGTCCGGACTGGAATTGTGCTGGTCGGCGCGAATCCTAGCAGGACCGCAGCGCCCTCTGCATATCGTCGTGATGTCGGCCTCAACCGACGAGATGAAACTCGCAGAAGCACTGGATACCGGTGCGGATGATTTTATCAGTAAGCCACCAAAAAAAACGGAACTTCTGGCCCGTCTGCGTTCATCGCAACGCATGATTGATGCGCAGAAGCAACTGATCCGGGTGGCATCCTTCGATTCGCTTACCAACCTGCGCAATCGCCGTGTCTTCTTCGAAGCGCTCGAAGAAGAAGAGAAAAGCCAAGCGACCTCTAGCGTCCTTGTGCTCGATATCGACTATTTCAAACAGGTGAATGACCGCTACGGGCATGATGGTGGTGATATTGTGCTGAAGGAAGTCGCGAACCGCCTACGTAAAGTCGATCAGCGCTTCGCGCGAATCGGCGGCGAGGAATTTGCATTGCTGGTGAAAGGCCCGATCGAGCAAGCGGCGGTGATTGCCGAAACCGTGCGCAGAGAGATCGCTGTCTTGCCGATCAAGCTGCCAGACTGCGAAATGAGCACCTCGATCAGCGTGGGCGTCGCCCAGCGTATGCCAGGCACGCCGATGAACGAAGTGATGAAAGACGCCGATGTCGCGCTCTATGCCGCGAAATCCGGCGGGCGCAACCGTGTGACCCTCGCGCGATTCTCAAGCGGGACTGCGAGTTTTGCGACGCCAGATGCATCTGCGGCCTGAATTCAGCCCGATCGTTCCATAGTATACTGACTTAATCCTGACAAAAACTGACACGAGCCTCTGTCAGAAGAGCCGAGTAGTCGGCAAAATTCGGTGAGGAAACCATGCGTTGTTGGATCGGGGTCGCATCGGCCCATCATGTTGCACGTGGACGCAACGAGGGGTTCATGCAGGTTTGTCATGGCAAAGCAGGGCCGCTCAGGCGGCTTCGTGCTGGCGATCGGGTTGCGTATTATTCACCTGGCCTTGAATTCGGTGTGACCGGTGCCAAGAATCGCTGCCAGAGTTTCACAGCAATGGGCGTGGTGCGAGATGATCGCGTTTATGCCTTTGACATGGGCGGCGGGTTTGTGCCGTTCCGTCGAGATGTGGACTGGTTTTCAGGGCAGGCTGCATCCATCCTGCCGCTGCTTGAACGGCTTGAATTCACGCGTGCCAAGAAAAACTGGGGCTATGCATTCCGCTTCGGGCTTCTAGAGATTTCCGAAGCCGACATGGATGTGATTGCCGACACGATGGGCGCAAGGAAAGCGGCCTAGCCCTCGATCCGCTTTCCCATCCGCCCAGCAAGATCTTGAATAAATTGGAAGGCCACGCGACCGGCGCGGGAGCCACGCGTCGTCGACCATTCCAGTGCTTGCCAATGCAAATCTTCTTTCGGAATATCCAGCCCGTAATGCGCGGCATAGGCATCGATCATCCCGAGATAATCATCCTGGCTGCACTTGTGAACGCCAAGCCAGAGGCCGAAGCGATCCGAGAGTGACACCTTTTCTTCCACTGCTTCGCCGGGGTTAATTGCGGTCGAGCGCTCATTCTCAATCATGTCGCGCGGCAAAAGATGACGGCGGTTGGAAGTGGCATAGAACAGCACGTTCTCTGGTCGTCCCTCGATTCCGCCATCGAGCACGGCTTTTAGCGCCTTGTAAGAGCTTTCGCCGGCATCAAAAGAGAGATCATCGCAAAAGAGGATGAACCGAAACGGCGCAGGCCTGAGCAGGTTCATGAGTGCGGGGAGGGTGTTGATATCCTCGCGGTGAATTTCAATCAGCTTTAGGGTCGAGCCCTCGGCAAGCAAAGCGCCATGAGCGCTTTTCACCAGGCTCGATTTGCCCATGCCCCGCGCACCCCAAAGGAGCACGTTGTTGGCTGGGAAGCCCTTTGCGAACCGGCGTGTATTCTCAACGAGGATGTCACGGATGTGGTCTATACCCACGAGAAGCTGCAGCGGGATGCGGTTCACTCTGATAACGGGCTGAAGGTATCCGCGCTGGGCTTGCCACAGAAAGGCCTCCGCCTTTGCGAAGTCCGGCGCCGGCGGGGGCGGAGGTGCAATGCGTTCGAGCGCTTCGGCGATCCGCAGCAGGTTGGCCCCCCAATCCGGGGTAAGGTTGTTCATGGGAAAGGCGTCCTTGGCTTTTGTCTCGTGTGATAGGCTTGAATGGCGCCTCTGATCAATCGCCAAGCCGCAAAAGCTGTCGCCTCAGCGCTTATCTGTCTCTGCTTCCGTTTGCGTTTCAGGGGCAAGCGATTATATACGCCCCGAGATTTCAAATCCGGGCGGATCACGCCCTCATGATGGAGTAGGCCCACGTGATTACCCCTGCTTTCGCGCAAGGTGCAGCCGCCCCAGGTGGCGCGGATATGTTCATGCAACTTCTGCCCTTCGGCCTCGTCCTAATCATCATGTATTTTCTGCTGATCCGCCCACAGCAGCGGCGCGCGAAGGCGCATCAGGAGATGGTGAAAAACCTTCGTCGCGGCGATGTGATCGTTCTCAACAGCGGCATGATCTGCAAAATCACCAAGATTATTGATGACAACGAGATCGAGATCGAGATCGCCGATAACGTCAAGACCCGCATGCTCCGTGGCATGGTTGCAGAGCTGCGTGTGAAGAGCGAACCTGCATCCAGCTGAATGCGCTGCTGGCTCCGGCCGGCATCTGACGGTCTGGATTCCGGGCCGAAAACCTGAAGGCAGGCCATGTTCCGGCAATCGACACTCAAGACCGTCCTGATCGCTTTTACGCTGTTCATGGGAGCATATCTTACGCTGCCAACGATTCTTGGCCCGCAAGCGGTCAGGACGTTGAACAGCTATCTCCCATCCTTCATGGTGCCGAAAGGCTCAGTGAAGCTCGGGCTTGACCTTCAAGGCGGCGTTCATGTGATGCTCGAGGTGGACCGCGCCGGCCTCAACCGCGATCTCGTGCGCCAGCTGCAAGAAGATGTGCGCCGTGTGCTCCGCAACGAGCGCGTGGCCCCAACGGGCGGCATTGTCGCGCAGAACCGCGGTGTCGCCGTGCGCATCATGGATGCCGATGGTCGCCGTCGGGTGCTGCCGAAGCTTCAGGAGCTTGCACAACCTATCACCAACGCCATTCTGGGTCAGACCGGCCAGCGCAATCTCGAGATTGTCGATGCCGGTGATGGGCTTGTTACACTGACGATCACCGAAGCTGAGATCAACGACAAGATCGGCCGGGCTGTGAACCAGTCCATCGAGATTTTCCGCAAACGCCTCGACCCCGAGGGCGTAAAAGAGCCGGTTATCCAGCGTCAGGGCCTCGATCGCATCGTGGTGCAAATGCCTGGTGCTTCGAATTCGAAGGACATCACCGACGTCCTGCAACCTGGCAAACTTGAATTCCGCATGGTCGCCGAACCGGGTGCGCCAGCGGCTGAGGTCGAGGCACTGCCTTCCGTCGATGATGGGGGACAGCCGCTTTCGGTCGAGCGTCGAGTGCTCGTGCGTGGCGAGGATCTCGTTTCTGCTGAGCCGGGTTTTGATTCCCGCACCAGCGAGCCAGTGGTGAACTTTCGCTTCAACGTGCGTGGCGCGCAGGCCTTTGCCGCCGCGACCACTGCGAACGTGGGCAAGCCTTTCGCGATTATCCTCGATAACAAGATCATCTCTGCGCCGCGCATCATCTCGCCGATCACGCAAGGGCAAGGGCAGATTTCCGGCCGCTTCACGGTAGAAGCTGCGAACCGTCTCTCGGTTCTTCTGCGTTCGGGCGCGCTGCCCGCCTCGTTTGCGCTCGTGGAAGAGCGAACGGTTGGCCCGGGCCTTGGGCGCGATTCGATCGAAGCCGCCAAACTCGCATCTGCAGTTTCAGCGGCGGGGATCGTGGCGTTCACCATCGCGACCTATGGCATTTTCGGCGTCATTGCCTTGATTGCTCTTGTGTTCAACGTGTTTCTGATTTTCGCGCTGATGTCTGTCCTGGGTTCGACTTTAACCCTTCCCGGTATCGCGGGAATCGTGCTGACCGTCGCAATGGCCGTCGACTCGAACGTGCTGATCTACGAGCGTATTCGTGAGGAGCAAGCAGCAGGACGCGGCACCGCGCTTGCGCTCGACGCAGGCTTCACGCGGGCTCTGGCCACAATTCTTGACTCAAATATCACGGGCTTCCTCGCGCACGCGATCCTGTATTTCGTTGGGACAGGTGCTGTGAAGGGCTTTGCGGTGACGACCTGTCTCGGCGTCGCCACGACGGTCTTCACGGCATTCACGGTGACGCGCATGATGGTCGCGGCATGGTATCGTTGGTTCAAACCCAAGGTGGTGCCGATCTGAGAGCCGCGTTTCGCGCCCTCCTGATTCGGTAAAAAGGCTCCCGATATGAAACTTCTCCGCCTCGTCCCCGATAATACCAAATTTGGCTTCATGCGCTTTCGGCGCTTCAGCTTCCCGTTCTCGGCGATTGCCTCGATCGTTTCAGTGGTCGCGTTCCTGTGGCTTGGCATGAATGTGGGCATCGACTTTAAAGGCGGAACTGTCGTCGAGCTTCAAGCAAAATCAGAGCGGGCCAATGTCTCGGCCATTCGTGAGCAGGCGCACAAACTGAACATCGGTGATGTCGAAGTGCAGGAGTTTGGTGGCCCTCGGGACGTTCTGCTGCGCGTCGGATTGCTCGAGGGAGGTGACAGGGCTCAGGCTGAAGTGGTTGTAAAACTGCGTGCAGCCTTCGAATCCACGCATGAATTTCGGAAAGTTGAAGTGGTCGGTCCGCGAGTCAGTCAGGAACTCGTGCAGAATGGCACGATTGGTGTGTTGCTCGCCATCCTCACCATCTTGATCTATCTGTGGTTTCGCTATGAGTGGCAATTCGCCGTGGGCGCGGTAATCGCAACTTTGCACGACATTGTTTTGACTGTCGGGTTCTTCGCAATCACGCAAATTCAGTTCGACCAGACCTCGATCGCTGCTATTCTGACGATCATTGGCTATTCACTGAACGATACCGTTGTCGTCTACGACCGCGTTCGCGAATTGCTTAGGAAATACAAAAAAATCAAGCTGTTCGAATTGCTTGACCTCTCCATGAACTCCACGCTGTCGCGCACGGTGATCACTTCCTTCACGAGTATCATTGCGCTGATTGCATTGGCGTTTCTGGGTGGCGACGCCATTCAGGGTTTCTGTCTTGCGATGCTTTTCGGCATCGTTGTCGGCACCTATTCCTCGATTTTTGTCGCGGCTCCGATCCTGATCTATCTCGGCGTGCGAGTAGGCGACGGCATTGGTTCCGAAAAGCCCGCCGATAAAACCGCTCCAGCGCCGGCGCGATGACCACCTCGCCCGATCTGCCCGTGAGCGGCTTCGCTCCGGGACGACACCCGATTGAGGGCTATGGTGCGCAGGGTTTTCGCTTCGCGGGGATGGCGCATCCCGGTTCGATCCTGGCCTTGCCTTCGGGCATACGCGCTTGGGATG
>JBOFZC010000002.1:0-20308 GCA_051654985.1 Rhabdaerophilum sp. | reverse complement strand
AACCCGGCCACCGCTGCGCTGATCGGTTTCGAGGTGAAGCCGGTTCCCGCGCGTGCCGATGGCACGGTGCATGTGCGCGACGTGAAGAAGCTGCTCGGGCCTGATGTCGCGGCGATCATGCTCACCAACCCCAATACGTGTGGCATTTTCGAGCCGGAGGTCGTGGAAATCGCGAAGGCGATGAAGAAGGCCGGGGCGTATTTCTACTGCGATGGTGCGAATTTCAACGCCATCGTCGGCAAGGCCAAGCCGGGCGATCTCGGCATCGATGCGATGCATATCAACCTGCACAAGACCTTCTCGACCCCGCATGGCGGTGGTGGGCCGGGTGCTGGCCCGGTTGTGCTCTCCAAGCGCCTCGCGGCCTATGCGCCTGTGCCGTTCATCCGCCGCAAGGGCAAGAAGCTCGAGATCGTCGAGCATGCCTCTCAGGCGACCGGCAAGCAGCAGCCTTTCGGGCGGGTCACAGCCTTCCACGGCCAGATGGGCATGTATGTCCGCGCGTTGAGCTACATGCTCAGTCATGGTGCCGATGGCATGAAGCAGGCATCAGAAGATGCGGTGCTCAACGCGAATTACATCCGCGCTGGCCTGCAGGATCTGATGTCGCTGCCTTTCCCGAAGCATCCGTCCATGCATGAGGCTCTGTTCGACGATGCCTGGCTCAAGGATACCGGCGTCACCACGCTCGATTTCGCGAAAGCTATGATCGACGAGGGCTATCACCCGATGACCATGTATTTCCCACTCGTGGTGCATGGCGCGATGCTGATCGAACCCACCGAATCGGAGAGCCGGGCCTCACTCGATCTCTTCATCATGGCGCTTCGTGATCTCGCGATGCGCGCCAAGCGCGGGGAAACCGAGCGCTTCTCGGGTGCGCCGTTTCATGCGCCGCGTCGGCGGCTGGATGAAACGCGTGCCGCGCGCAATCCCATTCTGCGCTGGACACCGCCTCAACCCATGAGCCAGGCGGCCGAGTAACGTCCAAAGGCCCGGGAAACCGGGCCTTTTTCACATCCCGCGGAAAATCGCCATCACCGTGCTGAGGGCCTTCGCACGCGATGGACCATGCGTGCCCATCGTGACTGTTCCCGGCCCGCCGGCGGCCGTAAAGGCGGCCTGGCGCGTGCGGAGCGCCATCGAAGGGTGATCGAAATCGTGATGCGCGCCGGGGTAGCCGATGAAACGCACGCCTGCGAATTTCTGGCAGGGTTCGGCCGGCGTCCAGTCATCGGCAAGGCCATGGAGAATGGTGAGCGGTGAAGCAAAGCCGCGATCGGCGAAGGTGCGGCAACCGGGATAGAAGGCGACGACTTGCCGGAACGTGACGCCCTGCGCGGAGCCGCGTCGCGCCACGTGCATGACCGACGTTCCGCCATTCGACCAGCCCAGCGCACCGATTTTGTCGGGTTTCGCGAACCCCTGGTCCACCAACCATTTCGCCACCGCGAAGGCATCAGCGGAGCGATCCGTGGTCGAGATCGAGCGATTGCTGGTCCCGCATTGGGAGCCCAAGCCACGCGAGCCGAAGCTATCAGGCTGGATCACCACGAAACCGCTGGCCCTCAGGCGCGTCGCCCAATCCTGATCGCGTGCATTGAGTTTGCCGCCGGAATTCATGCCGGCGCAGCCATGCATGGTGACAACTGCCGGGAATGGGCCCTTACCCGAAGGCTTGTGCAAAACCGCCCGCAGCCCATCGCCGATGGTCACCCATTCCGCGGCTGAGGCTCGATCGGACGTGATCAAAAAAAGGGACGCCAGAAGTCCGGCGAAAAGAGGTGCGTGCATGCTCAAACTCCGACTCAACCCGGGAAGCATGTCACAGAAAGAAAAAGGCCGCCTCAAGGGCGACCTTTCAATTTGAGCGAATGGCACGAAGCTCAGTTGAGCTGCGTCTTCACCTGTTTCAGGCCTTCAACAAAGGCATCGTCACCTTTGGCGGACCCGAGAATTCCAGAGGCGGCTTTGACCGCAAGTTCGGCAGCGGCCTTGCGGACATCAGCCGCGGCTTGCTGCTCGGCCTGTGCGATCTTGAGTTCAGCCTGTGCCGTGCGGCGCTTGACGAATTCGTCGAGCTTCGCCTTGGCCTCGGCTTCAACGCGAACGGCTTCAGCCTTGGCCGCAGACACGAGATCGGCAGCCTCCTGCTCGGCGGCCTTGCGCTTGTCCTCATAGGACTTGAGCAAAGCGGCAGCTTCATTGCGCAGGCGCTCAGCCTCGGCGAGCTGGTTCGCAACCTTCTCGCCGCGCGCATCGAGCCCAGAGAGGATGAGCTTGTGCACACCAAAATAAAACAGGATCGCGAGAAAGATCAGCAGCGCAATCGCGGTCCAGAATGTCGGATCCTTGAACATCGGGCGCTCCTTATGCCTTCACGCCGGAAATCGCCTTGGCGATCGCCGCTTCCGTGGCTTTGCTGCCGAGCTGTTCGAGAATGGCGCCAACAGCGTCTTTCGCGATCGTCTCGACATTGGCCATTGCAGCCGTTTTCGTCTCGGCAATGCGGGCTTCGGCTGCTGTGAGTTTGGTCCCCAAGTCTTTCTCCACAGCCATCCGGCGTGTCTCGATTTCCTTGGCGGATTTATCGCGCGCTTCGGCGGCAATGCCCTGAGCGCTGGTGCGCGCTTTGGCCAATGAAGTTTCCAAGGCCTGAGCTTGCTCTTCAGCCGATTTTTGCGCAGCGCTTGCGGCTTGCAAAGCGCTGTCGATCTTCTCGCGACGCTCTTCGAAGATCGAGCCGATGCGTGGCAAAGCCACACGGCTCATCAAATAATAGAGCAACCCGAAAGTGATCGCGAGCCAGAACAGCTGCCCCGCGAAGGTCGAGGCCTCAAAGGCCGGGAATTTCGAGCCGCCACCGGCCGGAGCGCCCGCTGCCAGAACAGGAGTCGAAGCCCCAGCCAGCAGAAGCAGCTTTGCCATCAGAACGGATTTCGGCATCAGACGCATTGCATCTCTCCGTCGGATCGGATGGGGATTGGACGGCCCCGACAGGCGTGCCGCATGACAATCACGCGGCGCGCATGGTTCACGAAAAAGCCCGGAAGGCTTTTCGTTCAGACGACGAAGAGCAGGATCAGCGCGACGACGAAGCAGAAAATGCCGAGGCCTTCTGCGAGCGCCGCACCGATGAAGGCGCGACCGAACTGGCCATCAGCAGCCGACGGATTGCGCAGCGCGCCCGAGAGGAAGTTGCCGAAAATGTTGCCAACGCCCATCGCGGCGAGGCCCATGCCCAAACAGGCGAGACCGGCACCGAGATACTTGGCCAGCGCGGAAGCAGCTGCGAGTTCCATCGAAGTTCTCCTTGAAAGATGGATGGTAGGTGAAGAAATCCCTGAGCGTCCGGCCTCAATGGCCCGGATGCAATGCGTCGTTGAGATAGACGCAAGCGAGAATGGTGAAAACGTAAGCCTGGAGGAAAGCCACCAGAAATTCGAGAGCCGTGAGCGCCACCGCGAGAATCAACGGCAGGGGTGCCAGCAGGCTTGCTGCACCGGCGGCGCCGAGCAGTGCGACAATGAAGCCGCCGAACACCTTGAGTGCGATATGGCCGGCGAGCATGTTGCCAAACAGACGCAGCGACAGGCTGATCGGACGCGAGAGGAAAGAGACAACCTCAATCAGCGTCATGAAAGGCAAAAGCCAACCGGGCACGCCCGATGGCACAAAAAGCCCGAAAAAATGCGTGCCGTGGTTCATGACGCCCGCGATCACCACAACGGCCATCACGAGAAGCGCAAATGCTGCTGTCACGATGATATGGCTCGTCACCGTGAATGAACCCGGGATCATGCCAAGAATATTGGCCGCAAACACAAACATGAACAGCGAGAACACGAACGGGAAAAAGCGCATGCCCTCGCGACCGGCTACACCCGTGAGAGTGTTGGCGACAAATTCGTAGGAAATCTCGGCAAGGCTCTGCAAACGACCCGGCACAATCGAGCGCTGACGGCTGCCATAAAGCGTGATCAGGCTGATGGTCGCGAGAATGATCACCATCCAGAGTGAGGAATTGGTGAAGGAGATATCAACCCCGAAAAGCTGGATGTCGACGATCTTCTTGATCTCGAACTGCGACATCGGATCGATCGCTTTTCCGCCAGCCACTTTCCAGTTCCCTTTCCGACATCCTCTTAACGAGGATCCAATCCGTCTGTTCCCGGCGGGCGCGGCGCGGTTTTGCGCATACCCAGCCGATACATATTCCGAAGGCCAGCCGCCATGCCCAGCATCAAGAAGATGATGAGCAACCACGGCTTTGTTCCCAAAGTGCGATCCAGCACGAAGCCGATGCCGCCACCCACGAGAACGCCGGCTACCAGCTCTGATGCCGCCCGCATCCCAGCAGCGAGTGCTGATGCGTTGTCACCGGAGCTGGCTTTTGGAGCCCTGCCAGCCTTCTCTTCAGCGATAGCCTCGCCGAGATCAGCTTTGAGAGCGTCCAGCCTTGCCCGCAACTCCTGTTCGCGCCCGGCCTCTTCCGCATGCGATCCAGTCGCTTTCGGCGAGTTTGGCCCCGGATCGCGCATGAGAGATGCTTCCGAACCTGTTTGACGACCGATACAACCCTGTGTCGGGTCGCTTCAGCGTTCAAGGCAGAATTCCACCCTGTTCGTCGCGCGCTGTTAAACAGGGGGCAACGCCCTGTCAAGGACGGATCGCCCCTTCTTTCGGGGGATCAACCCTGGCATCGGGCCAAATCACGGGATGTTGCCGCAATGCAGCACAAAACCGGGTTCAAACGGCCTCAGCAAGTCGCTCTGCCTCGGCGAGATCGACCGAAACCAGTTGGCTCACGCCACGCTCGGCCATCGTCACCCCGAAAAGACGATCCATCTCGGCCATCGAGATCGGATTGTGGGTAATCATCAGGAAGCGCGTGCCGGTTTCCCGAGCGATATCATGCAGAAGCGCGCAGAGGCGCTCGACATTCGAATCATCAAGTGGTGCATCCACCTCGTCCAGCACGCAAATGGGCGCCGGGTTGGTGAGGAACACCGCAAAAATCAGCGCTGTCGCCGTCAGCGCTTGTTCTCCGCCAGACAGAAGCGACAATAGCTGCGGCTTTTTGCCCGGGGGACGCGCGATGATCTCGAGCCCCGCCTCAAGAGGATCATCGGCTTCGATCAGGTGCAGTTCCGCGGTGCCGCCACCGAACAAACGAGTGAAGAGCTGCGTGAAATGCCCCTGCACGGCCTCGAAGGCCTCGCGCAGGCGCGATCGTCCCTCGGAATTGAGCGTCTCGATTGCGCGTCGGAATTTGGCAATCGCTGTCTCGATCTCGGCGCGCTCGCGGGTAAGATCGGCATGGCGGCCTTCAACCTCGCCGAGTTCGACATCGGCGCGCAGGTTCACGGCACCGAGGCGGTCGCGATCGTATTTGAGATCGCGCAGCCGCGCCTCGATTTCCTCGGGCGAGAGGCTCGCGAGTTTTTCATTCGTCTCAAGCTTCTCGGCAAGGCTCGTGGCCGGTGCCTCGATCTCGCCCTCGATCGTGGTGGTCACATGTGCGAGGCGGCTTTCGGTATTTTCACGCGAGACCTCAAGGCGGCCCGAGGCTTCGCGCGCCGCACTCAGGGCAGAAACGGCGGCGCGCGCCACTTCATCCGCCGAACGGAAGGCGGTTTCCTGAAGAGCCAGCGCATCGTCTGTCAGTTTGCGCGCTTGTTCCGCTGCCTCGATGTCGGCGGCAATCGTGCGACGGCGAGCCGCAAGCGTCGCGGGCTCGCCTTCGAGCCGCGCGAACTCCTCTTCCAGCCGCGTCTTGCGCGCATCATGTTCGGTGAGCAGGGCACGGGAGCGTGCTGAACGTTCGTTCCAGGCCGCGACATCGCGCTCGATGCTGCCGAGACGCTGCTCCGCAGCCATGCGCGCGGCTTGACGACGGCTGATCGCGGCGCGGGCCGCATTCTCGGCCTCCCTTGCCGCTGCAAGACGCTTTTCTATCGCTGAAAGGGCGGGGTCGTTCGAAGACAGCACGGGATGGGCGGATTGCGCCGCCTCGGCCTCCTTATGCTCTTTGCGCGCCTCAGTGAGGTCACGCGCAGCGGTTTCCACCCGCAGCTTCGCGCTTTGATGATTGAGGCGCTGGTCTTCGGTGCGGCGCATCTCGCGCTGGAGGGCGAGATTCGCCTCCTCGCGCGCTTTCGTGATGCGCCGAACGCTATCCCGCGCCAGCGCCTCGGCCTCCTGCGCCTCGCGTGTGCGCCGGAGGGCGCGGTCGAGAACATCACGTGCCGAGTCGCGCTTCGTTTTCGCGTCCGTGGCTTCGCGTTCGAGTTCATCCAGGCGGTTGCGTTCCGCGAGGCGACGGGCGGCGGCGGAGGGCGCATCGCCCCGCGCTGCAAAACCATCCCAGCGCCAAAGATCACCCTCGCGACTGACTAGCCTTTGCCCCGGCGCGAGTTGGCTCGCGAGTGTCTCGCCTTCATCACGCGCACAGACACCGATTTGACTGAGACGCAGATGCAGCGGTGCCGGCGCTTTCACAAAGGCAATCAGCGGCTTGATTCCCGCCGGCAATGCCCGTTCGCCGGCATTCTCGCGCTTGCCCCAATGGCGCGGCGCGCCCCATTCGATCGCGGCATCGAGATCCTCGCCCAGTGCTGCCGCCAGCGCTGTCTCGTATCCCGACTCAACGCTGATCTGGTCGATTGCCGGGGTCCAGAGGCCGGGTTCGGTGGCATCGACAAGTTTCCGGATCGTGCGGGCCTCGGTTTCCAGCCGTTGAAGCAGCCGCTCGGCTTCGGCGAGTTTCGGGCGCGCCGCTTGTTCGGTTTCGCGTGCGGCACGTGCTGTTGCTTCCGCAGCATCCGTGCGCCTTGCGGCGTTCTCGAGTTCTCCCGTGAGCCGATCGAGATCAGCCTCAAGACGCGTGTAATCGGCAAGAGCACCGGAATTGGCCGCGATTGCCGCAAGCGAGCGCTCCACTTCCGCGTGCTGATTCTGGAGCCGCTCGACCCGGCTTGATGCCGTTTGAAGCCGCTGCATGGCCGCACGTGCATTGGCTTCCGATTCCGCTTTCGCGATCGTGAGGGCGCGCAATTCGCTCTCAAGCGCGATGCGCGCGGCTTCGGCTTTGAGCAATTCGTCAGCGAGCTTTGTCTCCTCCGCAATCATTTCGGCGAGGCTGGCCTTCAGACCTTCTGACTCGTTGCGCAGGCTTTCTGTGGAGCCCTGCGCATCGGTGAGCACACGCTCGGCGCTGTCACGATCGCGCTGCAATTCGCCGCGCCGCTCGCTGATGTCCCGGATGCGCCCCTCGATCCGTGCGATTTCGCCATCAAAGCTTTCGCGCGTCACGAGAAGCGCCTGCAGGGCCTGCAATTGACCAGCAGAGAGCGCACGGGCCTGATCAAGCTCATGTGAGGCAACGGCGCGGGCCCGCTCGCTTTCGCCCTGCTGGACCATTGCCGCCGCAACAGCGCGCACGGCCTGCTCATGCGCCTCGCGGGCGGCGTCGCGCTCGGAGCGGGCGCGCGCGAGCGAGGCCGAGAGCATACGCAGATCGAGCGCGCGGATCTCCGCTGCCAGCGCCTTATAGCGCTCGGCCTGCTTCGCCTGCTTGCGCAGATCGCCGGCCTGACGATCAAGCTGAATGAGCACATCCTCGGCGCGGGTGAGGTTCTCCTCGGCCTGCCTGAGCCGCAATTCCGCCTCATGACGGCGGGCGTGTAGGCCGGCCGTGCCGGCGGCGTCCTCAAGGATACGCCGGCGATGCTGAGGCTTCGCGTTGATGATCTCGCCGATCTGCCCCTGCCGTACCAGCGAGGGCGAACGCGCGCCAGAAGCGGCATCGGCGAAGAGAATTTGCACATCCCTTGCCCGCACTTCACGGCCGTTGATGCGGAAGGTCGAGCCTTGCTCGCGCACGATCTTACGCGAAATTTCGAGCATATCCGCGTTGGCGAGATGTCCGGGCAGATCCTGCGGCGGATCCAGAAGGCGGATTGAAACCTCGGCATGGTTACGGCCGGGACGCGTTCCGGCCCCGGCGAAAATCACGTCATCCATCTCGCCGCCACGCAGCGATTTTGACGACGTTTCGCCCATCGCCCAGCGCAACGCTTCCACGAGGTTGGATTTCCCGCAGCCATTCGGCCCGACAATGCCGGTGAGTCCAGGCGCGATGACAAGCTCCGTCGCATCGACGAAGGTCTTGAAACCGGAAAGCCTGAGACGCTCGAATTTCACGCTCTCTGCCCTTTTGGCGGGAGAGACCCAGCTCCAGTGAAACCCGCGCTTCGGCGGTTATTTCGGGAGCAGAGGCTCCAGCAGCTTGTCCAGATCCGCGAGGGACTGGTTGCCGCCGACCCGCTTGCCATTGATGAAGAAGGTGGGTGTGGAATTCACGCCCAGCGTTTCAGCGCCATGCTTCTTCACAGCGTTCACGCCGTCATAAATCGCCTGATTTTTCAAGCAGGCCTCAAAGCTTTCCTGTGTGAAACCAGCGAGGCGCGCAGCAGCCTGGAGTTCATCAAGCGGCTTCGGTGAGGTCATGATCGCTTCCTGACGGCGAAAGAACAGGTCGATCAGCGGGTAATAGCGCTCAGCCGGTGCACAACGTGCGAGCATCGACATGGCGGTTGCCATGGCATCGAAAGGGAATTCACGGAAAATCAGCTTCGCTTTGCCGGTGTCGATGTATTTTTCCTTGAAACCCGGCAGGTTATCCATGTGGAATTTTGCGCAATGCACGCAGCTGAACGAGGCGTACTCGACGATCGTGACCGGTGCATCATCCTTGCCGAGAACGCGGTCGCCCAAGGGACCCGCCTGCATCAGGTCTTTCAAAGGCACGGTATCCGAGCCCTGAGCCTGCGCAGGGCTGATGGATGTGAGGGCGAGGGGCAGAGCGAGGGCCAGGATGGCTTTGAGCGACGTGCGTCGCGCAATTGTCGCGGGTTTCAGGGGGCTGGCAAACGTCATGGGCGGCACGTCTCCGGATGGGGGAGGGGCAATCTGACCCCTGATCATGGTGAAATCGAGATAGAATTCCAGCCGCCGCGCTGCAAGCGTTCTGCCATCACATTCGCGTATTGCGCTTATCTTTCTGGACAATGCTGGCCCCGAACTCAGCCAAAGCGCGCTTCAGCTGATCATCTGAAATATCGCCGAGACCAGCCGCGACATCAGAGATTTGCGCTTCGGAAAGAGGCGGCGCGGTTTTTGAGGCAACAGGCTTCGGCAATTCGCCTTGCCTGATCTCGATCTTGGTGATGGCGCGAAAACCGAGGCGGCGATTGGTCGCCTCGATGATCGCGTTGGACGACATCTGCACGTCGAGCGCAAACGCGCCGGGGCAGGCGATCACGAGGGTCGCGCCCTCGGCTTTCTCCTGCATCCGCCCCGGTTTGGGGCGCGATTCTTCCAAAGCCGCGCGCCGTTTCGGCCAGCGTATCTCCAGCGGAGCCGTTCGTTGGCTGAGCGATGCGCCCACGATCTCGCGCCATTCGCTGAGGATGGCCGTCGATGCAAAGCCGCGCTGGCGAAGCGCAGGCTCGATCATCTCCGGCACAAGCGCCGACAAGCGATTGACGCGCGGTCGCTTGCGGATTGGCTCTGATTTATCGGGTGCGGATGCCATCGGCTCGCATTCGGATGGGGACAGAATGATGGTTTGGCTTGGCCTTATCGCCGCGCCTCTCCATGTTGACGCGATGCTAGACACTTCCCCCGCTTCCGTGAAGGCCCGCACGCGCAATCTCCTCGCCTGGTATGACCGGCAGGGGCGCGATCTGCCGTGGCGTGTCAAAGGCGGGAAGGGCGATCCCTACCGCGTTTGGCTCTCCGAGATCATGCTGCAACAGACCACGGTTGAAGCCGTCAAACCGTATTTCGCGAAGTTTCTGGCCCTTTGGCCCGATGTGAAGGCGCTGGCATCAGCCGAGGAACAAGCCGTGCTCGCGGCTTGGGCGGGCCTTGGTTACTATGCCCGAGCGCGCAACCTCATGGCTTGTGCGCGTGTCGTTACACGAGAATTTGACGGGATTTTTCCGCAAACCGAGGCAGAACTCCGCGCTCTTCCGGGCATCGGAGTCTACACGGCAGCAGCCATCGCTGCGATTGCTTTTGGTCAGCGCGCAATCGTGATCGATGGCAATATCGAGCGTGTGATCACGCGGCTCGAGGTGATGGATACGCCGCTGCCGCAGGCTAAGGCCGAGATTCGCGCCGCTTTGGAAACGATAGTTCCCGCCGATCGCCCCGGCGATTTCGCGCAAGCCCTGATGGACCTTGGCGCCACGATTTGCAGGCCGAAATCGCCGTCTTGTCTTGTGTGTCCGCTCAATGAGAGCTGCATCGCGAGAGCGCGTGGGAATGCAACCGATTTTCCGGTCAAACCGGCGAAAAAGGGCAAGAAGGCGCTGCAAAGCCTCGCTTTTGTGGTTCTTGATGCGCAAGGCCGCATTCTCCTGCGCTCCCGCCCTGATAAGGGATTGCTGGCGAGAATGGCAGAGGTGCCAAACTCCGAATGGTCGCGCGAGAGCGATGGGTTCGAAGCGCAGCCGTTGCAGGCCGATTGGAAGCGGCTTAACCAGCCAGTCATCCATATTTTCACGCATATTGAATTGCGGATGGATGTCGCTGTGGCGCGCTTGGATCGCGCGATTCCTGCGCCCGTGGGCATGCGATGGGTTTCACCCAATCGGCTCGATCAAGAGCCGCTGCCCACACTGTTTCACAAGGTGATTGAGTTGGGGTTGCGGGCGCTGAACTGATGTTCAGGCCGCTGCTTTCGTACGGAAAGCCGCGCGCAGCACATCGATCGCCTCAAGGCCATGCCCGCGATCGAGATGCCAATAAGACCAGCCATTGCAGGCCGGCAGGCCCTGCACCAAAGCGCCGATCTTGTGGATCGAGCCGATAATGCCATTGGCCATGATCTGCCCATCCGGGCGCACAATGGCGGAATGGCGTTTTTTCGCGTCGGTGAGAACAGTGCCGGCCGAGAGATATCCGCCCTCAAGCAGAGCCGAGAACGCCACGCGCGGCTCCTCGCGCTTCGCGGTCGGCTGCAGCAGCAATTCGGGAGAGATCGGTTCAACGGCGGCGATGCGGGCACGCGCGCCTTCTGCGTAGATTTCTTCCCGCTCCAGCCCGATGAAGTGCCGTCCAAGTTTTTTTGCCACTGCACCCGTTGTGCCGGTCCCGAAGAACGGATCGAGGATCACATCGCCGGGGTTGGTGGCCGAAAGCAGCACGCGCGCGAGCAGACTTTCCGGCTTCTGCGTGGGGTGAAGCTTGTCACCCGCGCTATCTTTCAGGCGCTCGCCCCCGGTGCAGAGCGGTAGATACCAATCCGAGCGGGCCTGGCAATCTTCATTGCCGGCTTTCAAGGCCTCGTAATGGAAGGTGTATTTTTTCGCGTTCTGGTCGCGCGCGGCCCAGATCAGCGTTTCATGCGCATTGGTGAAGCGCCGGCCACGGAAATTCGGCATCGGATTGGCCTTGCGCCAGACGATGTCGTTCAAAATCCAGAAGCCAAGATCCTGCAAAGCCGCGCCGACCCGGAAAATGTTGTGATACGAGCCGATGACGAACAGCGTGCCATTGGGTTTCAGCACACGGCGGCATTCTGAAAGCCAGGCTTTCGTGAAGCGATCATAGGCCTCGAAACTCTCGAATTGGTCCCAGGCGTCATCCACGGCATCAACGAGGCTCTGGTCGGGCCGTGAGAGGCTGCCAGCAAGCTGCAGATTGTAGGGCGGATCCGCAAAAACGAGGTCAATCGATTGCGCAGGCAGACGCTCCAGTGATGCGATGCAATCGCCCACGAGCACGCTATCAATCGGAAGGGCATAGTCGGTGCGATCAGTCACGCCCCCGGTACGCGAGACAGGAATCCGGGGTCTGTGACTGTTCGCTGCCGAGCGGGCGATACGCATGACAAACCGCAACGGTAGAAACGACAGACATCATGGTTATCAGCCCATGAGGGTGAAGGTCGGGTTTATCGGCCGTATTTTATCCTGTCCCGTTTTCGCACGCGGGCGGTTTTAGCGACCTTCCACGATGGCGCGGCAGGGGGCGTAGCTGAGCCGGTGAATGGGTGTCAGTCCCATCGAACGCAACGCAACGAGATGCGCCGGCGCGGGATAACCCATATGTTTTTCAAAGCTATAGTCCGGATAGAGCTTTGCAGCTTCGGCCATCATCGCATCGCGCGCGACTTTCGCGATGATCGACGCTGCGGCGATGGCCGCCACCCGCGCATCGCCTTTGACGATAGCCTCGGCCGGACAAGAGAGGTGCTTTGGCAATTTATTGCCGTCAATGAGCGCAAAATCTGGCGCAAAGGGCAGGGCGTTGAGAGCGCGCTTCATAGCGAGGAAGCTCGCCTGAAGGATGTTCAACCGATCGATTTCCGGGGCGGGCAAGAAGGCCAGGGCCACCGCAGCATGGTTGCGGATCAGGTTCGCTAGTTCCAAGCGCCGTGCAGGGCGCAGCTTTTTCGAATCATCGAGCAGCTGAACCGGAAAATCAGGCGGCAACACGACAGCCGCGGCGACCACAGGCCCGGCAAGCGGCCCACGGCCAACTTCATCCAGACCAGCGATCAGCCGTGCCTCGTGGGCTGCAGCGGGAAGGGGCGGCCATTCTCGGTTCAAGGGCGCCAAACCTCATCTTCACGGTTGATCGGAAGTCGTTTCGCGACACTATAGATCAATGGCCTAGCCTTAGGCATGAAGGTCAAGTCGGACGAGGGGTTTTATGGCGAGAACAACTGAGCAGGCGGCCCAGGCCTCCAATATGGATGCTCTGGAGCGCGAGATGTTGGCCCTCCTCATAGCGGGCGCGGAGGATGCAGAAGGGCATTTGGCTTTCGCTCTCCATCGGCGAGCCGTGCTTGATTGGCTGGAGGCGTTTGAGGAAACAGAAGGGCGCTCACCGGATTCCGGTGAGATGCGCCTGTTTTTGCTTGGAGAAAAATCTGAGCGGCGCCTTGCTTCCTATCGCGAGCAGGCCGCCCTGATGATCTCCGTGCCCGTCGAGGCACCCACACCCGCGCTCGTGATGCCTTCGAAAAAGCCGCAGCGTATGCGAACCTGGTTCTGGCCCTGGGGTTTCTCCACCGGCTTTGCGGTCGAAAACCCGGAACAACCGCTCAACTGGAAAGGCCTTCTCTGGCGATTGTTGGTGCTGGGGCTTGCTGTTGTCGTCACGGCGCTGGCTTTGCGGATTTTCGTCGTTCGATCTTGATCAGAGCATTCTGCGATCAAAAAACAGAAATCTAGAACAAGTTCATCTGCTGCCCTTGCAGAACGGGCGGCGTGAAAAGGTCTGTCCTGAGTTTCTGATATCTCTTGCCGAGGCCCAGTCTTGCGCAGGCGAGGCGATGCCGCTTGCCGATCAACTCAGCGTAAAGCCCCGTGCCTTTGTGCCGCGTCGCGAAATCCGCGACATAATCTCGCCCGCCGCGTGTCGATTGCACCATGCTCATCACATGCCGAAGCTTGCCCGGATAATGCGCGAGTAGCCATTCGCGGAAGAGATCGCGCAATTCGAGCGGCAGACGCAAAAGCACATAGCCCGCGCCGGTTGCACCCGCCGCATGCGATGCCTCAAGCAAGCTTTCGATTTCATGATCGTTCAATGCCGGGATGATCGGCGCGGTCATCACCGAAACGGGAATGCCGGCCTGCACAAGTGTGCGCATGGCCTCCACCCGACGCATCGGTGTTGTCGCCCGAGGCTCCATTGCGCGCGCCAAATTGCGATCAAGCGTTGTCAGCGACAATGCGACGCGCACGAGGCCGCGTTCGGCCATCGGTGCAAGAATGTCGATATCGCGCGTCACGAGAGTATTTTTAGTCACGATCGTTACGGGATGGTTGAAGCGCGAGAGCACTTCGAGAATGGACCGCGTGATCCGGTGCTCGCGCTCGATCGGCTGGTAAGGATCGGTGTTCGTGCCGAGCGCGATCGGCCTTGGCTGATAATTGGGTGCGGCGAGCTCACGCTCGAGCAATGCGGCCGCGTTGGGCTTGGCGGTGAGCTTTGTTTCGAAATCGAGACCGGGGGACAGCCCGAGATAGGCATGACTGGGCCGCGCATAGCAATACGAGCAGCCATGCTCGCAGCCGCGATAGGGGTTGATCGAACGATCGAAGGGAATATCCGGCGATTGGTTGCGCGTGATGATCGTGCGTGCTTGCTCGATACTGGTTTCAGTTTTCAGCGGCGGTGGGACGTCTTCCTCGCTCCAGCCATCATTGAAAATCTCACGCACTTCGCGCTCATAGCGCCCGGCGAGATTGGTGATGCTGCCGCGTTTTTCGCGGTTGCCATCAGCCAGAGCCGAGTGATTGCGCTCATCCAGCGCGATGGTCGACAAGCGTGCCACGGGTTTTGCCATTTTAGAACAAAAACAGAACAATCTGTCTACGTCAACCCTGTTTTGAGCTTCATGACACTGAGGAGTCAGGCATGTTGCATTTTCATGATTGTGCAGTGCAATATGCTCTTATGTTTTATGCTGTGATCCATGCCCGTCCTGCGCCCATGCCGCTTGCGGCCACGCTTGGCCCGCTGGTGCGCGGCGTGGTCGAGGGACTCGTCGGCTCAGCCCTCATGGTCACTCCGGAGCGTAACGACGAAATCGACGAGATCGCTGATTCCGCCGGGTGCCGCGTCATTGTCTCAGCGGATTGGTCAGAGGGCTTCGCCCGGGCGGTTGCGATTTCCGGTGGCGCACCTTTGCTTGTGGTGGATACGGGTGTGATGCTGGGTCAGGAATTCTGGCCCGTCCTCGCCGATAGCCTGCCCATCCTCGGCGATCGTCCGGCCGCGACAGCACCTTTGCGGACCAATCGGCTCTCCGAAATTCTCACCATGCGCGCCTTCCGCCGCTCACGCGCGGTGAGCCGTGATCAGGTGTTGCTGCTGCCGGGCTCTTTCGCGCGCGCCCTGGCGCAGTCGAAGTCGGATCCGTGGCTGCACAGGTTCAACGAGCGGCTCGAGATCCTGCCCGTCAGCACAAGGCGCGTCGCAGAGTAACGGTTATTTCGGATCGCGCGGCAGCCGGGCGTAGAAATCCGCGATTTCCCTGAGTTCAAACTCGGTCATCAAGCGGCTCATCACACGCATTTCCTTGTGTGGGCGGCGCCCGCTCTGGAAATCGCGCAACTGCTTCAAGAGATAATCGTAATTCTGCCCAGCAAGATGCGGCACATCTTTGTCTTTTGCGATGCCGTCATCGCCATGGCAGGCCATGCATTCGATGATGAGGTCCCGTCTCGGCTGGCGCTCTTGCGCTAGGAGTGGCGGGGCGACCATGAGGGCGAGGGCAGCAAGAACAAGGCGCATTGGCTTCTCCTGATCGAATCAGGGTGAAAGCTTATCAGGCTGTCGCGCCCGCCGCTTTGGGCCTGCGCAAATGCTCATCGAGGCGCGGCATGATCTCGACGAAATTGCACGGGCGATGGCGATAATCGAGCTGGTTGGCGAGAATTCCGTCCCAGGCATCCTTGCAGGCCCCCGGCGAGCCCGGCAGGCAGAAGATATAGGTCGCGCCCGCCACACCCGCCGTGGCCCGCGACTGGATCGTGGATGAGCCAATTTTCGGGATGGAGATGTGGTGAAACAGCGTCGAGAAGCCCTCCATCCGCTTCTCGAACAGAGGTTCCAGAGCCTCGGGCGTGACATCGCGGCCCGTGAAACCCGTGCCGCCGGTCGTGATGACGACATCAACGCCTTTGTCGGCGATCCAGCCCTTCACCTTGGCGCGAATGGCCTCGATATCATCCGGCACAATCGCCCGATTGGCGAGCGTATGCCCCGCGCCTTCCAGCCTCTCGATGAGTGTGTTGCCGGATTTATCATCCTCAAGCGTGCGTGTATCCGAGATCGTGAGCACCGCGATGTTCAGCGGCACGAAAGCACGGGTCTCGTCGATGCGGCTCATCAAATCACCCGGCTGTTGAAGGTGTCGCATTGACGCACATCGCCGGTGCGCAGACCCTGCGTCAGCCAGCGCACGCGCTGTTCTGAAGAGCCATGCGTGAAGCTGTCGGGGACGACATAGCCCTGCGCAGCCTTCTGCAAGCGATCATCGCCAATCGCAGCTGCGGCAGCCATCGCCTCTTCTAGGTCGCCCTGTTCGAGAATGCGCCAGCGCTGGTTGGCATGATGCGCCCAGACGCCAGCGAGGCAATCCGCCATCAGCTCCACACGCACCGAGAGCGCATTCGCCTCGCGCCGCGAAAGGCGCTGCTGCGCGGCCTGAACTTTCGGCAAAATTCCGAGCAGATTCTCAATATGATGGCCCATTTCGTGAGCAATCACGTAAGCATAAGCGAAATCACCCCCGGCGCGCATCTTGGTGCGCATTTCTTCAAAAAAGCTCATGTCGAGATAGATTCGTGTATCCGCCGGGCAATAGAACGGGCCCATCGCCGATTGCGCACCACCACAAGCCGAGCGCGTCGCGCCCCGAAAAATCACGAGCGGAGCCGGACGGAATTGCACGCCCGCCTGTTGAGGCAGAACCTGCTGCCACACATCTTCGTTGGTTTTCAAAACACGGGCCACGAAGACGCGCAGCTGCTCTTCCTGCGGGGAAGAGGAGGTTGGCGCCGACGAGCGCTGCGTTACGGCCTCGCGGCCCGCACCGATCATCTCCGCGCCGCCAATCAGGATCGCCGGATTGATGCCGAGGAGATAGCCGACGACGGTCAGGATCGCGATTGTGCCGAACCCGAGGCCAGCACGCCCCCCCGGCATGCCGCCGCCAAAGCCGCCCTGGCCACGACGATCCTCGACATTGCTGCTTTCGCTGATTTCATCGAGCCGCATGGGTTCCTCCGGGTGGGTGTCGATCAGAGTTCTATCGCGGCTCGGTGTGCCGGATCAATGCGCCACACTCACAAGGCGCGAAGTTTCGCCCTCAGCGCCTGCAGGTCGCGCCAGGCCAGCGCCTTCTGCGAGGGTTGGCGCAGGAGATAAGCCGGGTGAAGTGTCGCGAGTGCAGGGATTTTCTCTGAGCCCATCGGATACTCGAACCAGCGGCCTCGCAGGCGGAGAATGCCTTCCTTCTGGCCGAGCAGGGTTTGGGTAGCCGGTGCGCCCATCGTGATCAGGATTTTCGGCCCCGATAGCTCGATCTGCCGCGTGATGAACGGCATCAGTATCGCCATCTCCTGCGGTGTTGGCGTGCGGTTGCCCGGCGGACGCCAGGGAACGGTGTTTGCGATGTAGACGTCTTCGCGGCCGAGCCCGATCGCCAAGAGCATCTTGTCGAGCAATTGCCCGGCCCGTCCCACGAAGGGCTTGCCGATTTCATCTTCATCCCGACCCGGTGCCTCGCCAACAATCATCACCGGCGCCCCGGGCCGGCCATCGGCGAAAACGAGGCGCGAGGCTGTGGATTTCAAGGCGCAGCCATCGAAGGAATCGAGCAGAGCCCGAAGAGTTTCGAGATCGGGCGCCGAAGCCGCGAGGCGCCGCGCCTCCATGATGGCGAGATCCGGTGCGAGGGGCGCGGGGGAAGCATGGGTTGCCGGTGATTGTCGGTCGGAGCTTTCGCGCTCAGCATTCGGCAATCTCGCGGATTCGGCCTTGGCCATCGCTTGTGCAGAGATTGCGAAGCGATCAACCGGCGCATCCTCCAGAGGCAGGTCGATCCCTGCCGCGAGCTGGAATTCCAGGATCTGGCGATGCGATGAGATGACATCCTCCATTTCCTGTGCTCCTTCGCCCTGCTGAGACTTGCATTTCTACGGTGCCGCCGTATCCAAAACAAGGAGCGGATTGCGATTGGTTTATATATAAACTATATGCTGCGCACGACCAGTGAAACGCGGTGAGGGAGAGGGTCATGGAACTGCCAGAACGCGACGCGATGGATTATGACGTCGTTATCGTTGGGGCGGGTCCCGCTGGCCTCTCCGCAGCGATCCGGCTCAAGCAGCTCGCCGCCGAGAAAGGCACCGAGATTTCGGTGGTTGTCGTCGAAAAGGGTTCTGAAGTCGGCGCGCATATCCTCTCAGGTGCTGTGGTTGATCCTGTTGGCCTCGACAAGCTCATCCCGGATTGGCGCGACGACGCGGATTGCCCGCTGAAAACGGCGGTCACCGACGACCATTTTCTGTTTCTCGGCCCGGCCGGCAGCATCCGCCTGCCGAATTTCGCCATGCCGAAACTCCTGAACAATCACGGCAATTACATCACTTCTCTGGGTAATCTTTGCCGCTGGCTGGCCACAAAAGCCGAGGCTTTGGGCGTTGAGATTTATCCCGGTTTCGCCGCGCAGGAAGTGCTCTACAATGAAGCCGGTGCCGTAATCGGCATCGCCACGGGTGATATGGGCATCGCGCGTTCAGGCGAGATGAAGGACGGTTTCACCCGCGGCATGGCGCTGATGGGGAAATATACGCTCTTCGCCGAGGGCGTGCGCGGGCATCTCTCGAAGCAGCTGATCGCGAAGTTTGCGCTCGATGCCCATTCCGATCACCCGAAATTCGGCATCGGTCTCAAAGAGTTGTGGCAAGTCGCACCCGAGAAGCACAAAAAAGGCCTCGTGCAGCATTCCTTCGGCTGGCCACTCGATTCGAAAACCGGCGGCGGATCATTCCTCTACCATTTCGACAACAATCTCGTGGCCGTCGGCTTTGTGGTGCATCTCAATTATGAGAACCCCACGCTCTCGCCATTTGACGAGTTCCAGCGCTTCAAAACGCATCCCGCGATTTGTGAAACCTTTGAAGGCGGCAAACGCCTCTCTTATGGTGCGCGTGCGATCACCGAAGGTGGATATCAGAGCGTGCCACGCCTCACGTTCCCCGGAGGTGCGTTGATCGGCTGCTCGGCAGGCTTCGTGAATGTGCCGCGCATCAAGGGCAGCCATAACGCGATGCTCTCCGGCATGCTCGCCGCGGATCATCTCGAAGCTGCGCTCGGCGAGGGGCGCGCGCATGATGAGGTTGTCGCCTATGAAGAGAGCTGGCGCGCTTCCGAAATCGGCAAGGACTTGTGGAAGGTGCGCAACGTCAAGCCGCTCTGGTCACGCTTTGGCACCTGGCTTGGCATTCCGCTTGGTGCGCTCGATATGTGGACGAACGAGCTCTTGGGCTTCTCGTTTTTCGGCACCCGCAAACACGGCAAAAAAGACAGTGCGACGCTCAAGCCACTCGCGGAGGTCACGCCGATCACCTATCCGAAGCCGGATGGCGTGATCTCCTTCGACAAGCTCTCCAGCGTTTTCATGTCCGGCACCAACCATGAGGAGGATCAGCCGATCCACCTCACGCTCAGGGATGCCAATGTTCCCATCGCGAAAAACCTGCCGGTTTATGGCGAGCCCGCGCGGCTCTATTGCCCGGCCGGGGTCTATGAGGTCGTCTACAAGGATGAGGCGTCAAAATCCGATCCGCGCTTTGTGATCAACGCGCAGAATTGCGTGCATTGCAAGACATGCGACATCAAGGACCCGGCCCAGAATATCAACTGGATCGCCCCCGAGGGCGGGGGCGGACCGACTTATCCAAATATGTGATCAGGCGACGAGGCGAGGGCGTGGAAACTCGACCCGGCGCTGCATGGCGGTGGCAATATCCACCAGCAGATCCCTGAGCTTGATGTTCTGCTGGCTGGTATCGGAGATGAAGCGGGTGAGGAACGAGAGTTTCACGCCCATTTCAGTGTCGTTTTTGGCAATGTAGGCCATCGAGCTATCCATCGACCAATCGGCGAAGGCGCGCTCTTTGTGCTCTGAAAACCAGATGATCCGAGCCTGATCATGGCGCTTGTCGCGGCGTATGCTCGCGAAGAGCGCTGTAACCCGCTCGAAATCACCCTCGATGATCTGCACGAATTTCCTGTCGAAATAAAACATGAAGCCGGTTATGCCGTCACGCGCATTCCGCGCGTTGGCGACATTGCGCAGGCGTCCGATTTCAGTTTCAAAATCGATTCCAGATGTTGGAATGAGGCTGTCACTTGAATAGATGAGCGTCGATATCATGGCATTTCCCTTCGGGCCGAGGGACTGCGCTGACCAATCACGCTATGCTGGCGCTTTCCGAATCACTGATGAACAAACATGAGTTGTGCATTTCGACCGGAAGATGTCAAATTGTCGCATACGCTTGCGCGGCGAAATATATTGAAAAAACAAAAATTTGACCTGGCGAAACCAGAGTTGGCGTCGCCAAGCTCTTGCAAGCGGAAGTAGTATCTTATTGCACGGCCTTGGCCAGAAACTCCGCGATTTTCGCCGTATCTGTCACGCCGCCGATGCGTCCAGTCTCCTTGCCGCCCTTGAAGACGAGGATCATCGACTGGTTGTTGACGTTGT
>JBOFZC010000001.1:0-10744 GCA_051654985.1 Rhabdaerophilum sp. | reverse complement strand
TCGCGAAACGGAATGGAGACCGGAAGATGACCCGCCCGCTGGATGTCCTTGCGCTTGGAAATGCGATCGTTGACGTGATTGCCCGCTGCGAGGAGGATTTTCTCGTCAAACAGGGCGTCGCCAAGGGCTCGATGACCCTCATCGACGAGGATCGTGCCGAGAGCATCTATGCGGCGATGGGCCCGGCGACGATCACCTCCGGTGGTTCTGCGGCCAATACCGTCGTGGGCGTTGCAAGCTTCGGTGGCCGCACGGCCTTTATCGGCAAGGTGAAGGCCGATCCGGTTGGCGATCTTTTCGCGCATGACATCGTGGCTTCGGGAGTGGCCTTCGGCACCTCGCTCGCCCGCGACGGCAAGGCCACGGCCCGCAGCTTCATTCTCGTCACGCCCGATGGCGAGCGGACGATGAACACCTATCTCGGGGCGTGTCAGGATCTTTCCGAAGCCGATATCGACCCGGCAACCGTGCAATCCGCCGCTGTGACCTATCTCGAGGGTTACCTGTGGGATCCACCTGCCGCGAAAGCCGCGTTCCGCAAGGCTGCAGATATCGCGCATGCCGCGGGGCGCGAGGTCGCGCTGACCCTGTCGGATGCCTTCTGTGTCAATCGCTACCGCGATGAATTCCTGATGCTGATCAAGGGCGGCACCGTTGATCTCGTTTTTGCTAACGAGCACGAGTTGAAGGCGCTGTATGAAACAGCTGATTTTGACACGGCGCTCGAAGCTCTGCGCCGCGATGCCAAGCGCGCGGCCATCACGCGCTCGGAAAAGGGCGCAGTGATTATCGAGGGCCCGAAGACTTTCACCATCCCGGCCTATCCGATTGAAACGCTGGTTGATGCCACCGGCGCGGGCGATGCCTATGCTGCGGGCTTCCTGCACGGCTACACCTCAGGCCTTGGCTACGAGAAGGCGGGCCGCCTCGGCGCACTTGCGGCAAGCCATGTGATCCAGAAAATCGGTGCGCGTCCCGAAAAATCGCTAAAGGTGCTCGCGCAGGAAAACGGGATCTTGTGAGGCCTAGAGCTTCCTCAGCGCCACTTCTTCGATCATGTGGCTCTGGCCCTTGCGCAGGATGAGGTCAGCCCGCGGGCGGGTTGGGAAGATATTCTCGCGCAGGTTCGGCAGGTTGATCCTGTCCCAGAGGCTATGCGCGGTGGCCAGCGCCTCCTCGGTGCCGATCCCTGCATAGCGATGGAAGAAGCTTTCCGGCTTGCGGAACGCCGTTTCGCGCAAGGCCATGAAGCGATCGACATACCATTTGCGCAAAAGCTCTTCCTCGGCATCGATGTAAATCGAGAAATCGAGGAAATCCGAAACATAGGGCACCGGCTTGCCATCCCGCGGCAAGCGCGAGGGCTGAAGGACGTTCAGCCCCTCGAAAATTAGGATATCCGGCCGGTCGATTGTCACTTCTTCGCCGGGGACCACGTCATAGACCATGTGCGAGTAGATCGGAGCCGTGACATTGCGCTCGCCCGCCTTGATGCGCGCGAGGAATTTCACCAGCGCCGCACCGTCATAGCTCTCGGGGAAGCCTTTACGCTCCATCAGGCCAAGGCGACGAAGCTCAGAATTGGGCAGCAGGAACCCATCGGTGGTGATCAGGCTGACTTTTGGCGTATTCGGCCAACGCGCCAGCAGTTTTTCGAGCACGCGTGCAGTCGTAGACTTGCCCACGGCCACAGAGCCTGCAACGCCGATCACGTAAGGCACCTTGCCGTCGCCTGCGTTCAAGAAGCGTTGTGTCGCCTTGTAAAGCCCCTGCGCCGCAGCCGTGTAGAGCGCGAGCAGGCGGGAAAGCGGGAGATAAATCTCGATCACCTCTTCCAGCGAGAGGCGGTCATTCATCGATTGCAGGCCCTTGATCTCCTCGAGGCTGAGGGTCAGCGGCGTATCCGCGCGCAGACTCGCCCATTCGCGCCGGTCGAACACGCGAAACGGCGAAAGATCCACATCGGGCGCGAGCTTTGAGACCCTGGCATCCATGAGAAAAGCCCCTCCCAAGGCTTTCAGGGCGCTTTCAGAGTTCTACTCTGTTGGGCGTCTGACGGCGCTTTTCCGCTTCCGGTGCTCACGTACTTGAATGTACGCTGCGCTCCGGCTCCCAAAATCACCGCCATTCGCCTCACCAGAGCGAATTCTCGAAAGCCCCTTCTTTATCCAGTCTCACTCCGGCTGGCGCGCTGCTTTCTCTGCAATTCCGGATTGTCCGGTTCTCGAGCCGAGTTCTTCAAGAACTTCGTTCAGCGGAACATCGGCCATGTGCAGCACCACGAGCAAGTGGAAAAGCACATCGGCAGTTTCCTTGATGAGCTCCTCGCGATTGCCTGAAAGTGCAGCAATGATGGTTTCCACTGCCTCCTCGCCGAATTTCTTCGTCGCGACACCCATGCCGCGCTGCATCAGCTTCGCAGTGTGAGAGACGCTCGGGTCCGCCTCGGCGCGGCTGGCGATGATGGAAGCGAGTTCATCGAGGGTGAATTGGCTCATGGGGTGATCCCATCCAGACGCATCGGAATTCCGGCTTGCGCCATATGACGCTTCGCCTCGCCGATGGTAAAGGTGCCGAAATGAAAGATCGAGGCCGCGAGCACCGCGCTCGCTCTGCCGATCGTGATGCCTTCCACGAGATGATCGAGCGTGCCGACGCCCCCCGAGGCCACCACAGGGATGGTCACGGCATCTGAAATCGCGCGGGTCAGTGCCAAATCGAACCCGGCTTTGGTGCCATCCCGATCCATCGACGTCAGAAGGATTTCTCCCGCACCGAGATCCGCGACTTCGCGCGCATATTGGATGGCATCAAGCCCGGTGGGTGTGCGCCCGCCATGCGTGAAAATTTCCCAGCGGTCATGTTCATGCGGCGCGGAGACCTTTTTCGCGTCAATCGCGACGACAATTGCCTGCGCGCCGAATTTTTCCGCCGCACGCCCGACAATCGCGCGATCTTTCACCGCAGCCGTATTGATCGAAACCTTGTCCGCCCCCGCGAGCATTAAGGCGCGCACATCTTCCACCGCGCGCACGCCGCCCCCGACCGTCACCGGCATGAAACAGTTTTCTGCGGTGCGCCGCACGACATCGAGAATCGTACCCCGATTCTCATGGCTCGCGGTGATGTCGAGAAAGCAAAGCTCATCCGCGCCCGCAGCGTCATAAGCCTTTGCACTCTCCACCGGGTCGCCGGCATCGATGAGATCGAGAAACTGCACGCCTTTGACGACGCGGCCATCTTTCACATCGAGGCAGGGAATGATGCGGGCTTTCAGACTCATGCCGCTTTCCTTGCGGCTTTAATGGTGGCGATCGCTCCCGCCGCATCGAGCCGACCGTCATAGAGCGCCCGTCCCGTGATGGCCCCCGCGAGATGCGCGCAATCGGGCGATGCCAAGCGGGCGATATCGGCCATGGAGGCGAGCCCGCCCGAGGCGATTACCGGGATCGAGAGTGCATGGCCCAAGGCGATCGTGCCCTCGAAATCGAGGCCCGAGAGCATGCCGTCCCGCGCGATATTCGTGTAGATGATCGCGGAAACACCCGCGTCCTCGAACCGTTTGCCGAGCTCGACATCGCGGATATCCGAGGTCTCTGCCCAGCCCTCCACCGCAACCCTGCCGTCGCGCGCATCAATGCCGACCGCAATCTTACCGGGGAAAGCGCGCGCGGCTTCCTTCACGAATTCGGGGTCGCGCAAGGCGGCGGTGCCGATGATGACACGGGCAATGCCGCGGCTGATCCAGCCCTCGACCTGCGCCATCCGGCGGATGCCACCGCCGAGCTGCACCGGAAAGCGCACCCGCTTCAGAATCGCCTCGACCGCCGCGCCATTCACTGCCTCGCCAGCAAAAGCACCATCGAGATCAACGACATGCAACGCCTCGAAACCCTGTGCTTCGAAGCTTGCGGCTTGCGCGGCCGGGTCGTCGTTGAACACGGTGGCTTGGGCCATGTCGCCTTGCTTAAGGCGCACGCATTGGCCGTTTTTGAGATCGATCGCGGGGTAAAGGATCATGGTGTCCAGGCAAGAAAATTTTGAAGGAGCTTCAGCCCGAGAAGCTGGCTCTTTTCCGGGTGGAATTGCGTACCAACGATGTTCTCGCGGCCAATCATGGCCGAGACCGGCCCGCCATAATCGGCGATAGCCAGCAAATCCGCCCCATGTTTCGGCAGGAGATGATAGGAATGCAGGAAATAGGCATGCAACGCCTTTTCACCGAAGGGCACGCCCTCGAGAATGGCGTGCGAGCCGCGCGCCTCAAGCGTATTCCAGCCCATATGCGGCACTTTGAGATGTCGCTCCGCCGGATCCAGCGCCACGACGCGACCGGGAATCCACCCCAAGCCCATCGTCTCGCCGCGCTCCTCGCCGATGTCCGCGAGAAGCTGCATGCCCACGCAAATGCCGAGAAAAGGCCGCGCCTTGAGCCTCACCGCCTCGTGCAAGGCGTCCTCGAGGCCATCGACGGCTGCGAGTTCGTCGCGACAATCTTTGAACGCTCCATCCCCGGGCAAAACAATGCGATCGGCTGAGGCGATAACATCCGGGTCAGCGCCAACGATCACCTCACCGCGCATACCGCCGACAGCGAGAGCGCGTTCAAGCGCTTTCGAGCAGGAATGCAGATTTCCAGCACCGTAATCGATCAAGGCGATTTTCACGTCACGCCCCCGCGCGGGTGGCTCGGGAACAACCCGATCACGGGAACGGGGCTGGAGATCCGCTGGGTCGACGCCGCTACCAGCGGGGCAGGAGCGGGCTCGGCGAGTTTCTCGGAGAAAAAACGCTGCTCCAGGGTATCCGGGTCATCCCCAGCCACAACGGCAACCTCGCGAAAACCCTTGAGAGCCAGTTCCCAGGATTGCAAAGCCCCTGACTCCAGGGCCAAGAACAGGTTGATCAGCGAAAACCCTGTCATGGGCAGCCATTCTGGCAGGCCGAGAGCGGTGGCGAGCAACAGAAATACGGCCTGTAGCGCGAGAACGATAAGCGCAGAAATCCACGCGCCTTTCGCCAGAAGCCAGAACGCGCCGAACGCAAAGGCGCGCCAGGAGAAGCCATCGCGCACGAAACGCGCGCCGGCCAGCGCCTCCGGCCCCTCTCCCTTCACATGCACGACATAGCGGGCCATCAGGTGCTCAGCGTCCCCTTGGTGGAAGGCACGGCATCTTTCGCGCGTTGATCAATTTCGGTGGCGCGGCGCAGAACCTTGGCAAGGCCCTTGAACAGCGCTTCGGCGATATGGTGGCTGTTTGAGCCATACAGCGCCTCGGCATGGAGTGTGATGCCGGCATTCGCGGCGAAAGCCTGGAAAAACTCGCGCACCAGCTCAGTATCGAACGTGCCGATCTTCTCGGACGGAAACTCCGCTTTGAACACCAGAAACGCCCGGCCGGAGATGTCGAGTGTCACGCGCGCCAGCGTTTCATCCATCGGCATCAGGCAATCCGCGTAACGGGTGATGCCGATCTTTGCGCCTAAGGCCTGCCGCACGGCTTGGCCGAGCGCGATGCCAACATCTTCTGTCGTGTGGTGATCATCCACATGCAGGTCGCCCTCGGCGCGGATCAGCATGTCGATCATCGAATGGCGCGCAAGCAAGGTCAGCATATGGTCGAGAAAACCCACGCCGGTGGCGATATCCGCCCGGCCCGTGCCGTCGAGATCGATCCCGACCGCGATTTTCGTCTCGCCCGTTTCGCGTTTCACTTCAGCGCGGCGCATGGCCCCATCCACTCCTGCTCAACCAGGGCGAGGCTTTAGAACATGCGGGGAAAAAGGGAAAGCGCGAGTGTTGTGACGTCCTTGCGAGGAGGGCTTCAGCCCGACGCGGCAATCCAGAAGAAGAACTGGATTGCTTCGTCGCTTCGCTCCTCGCAATGACGCTGGTGATCACCCACCTTGGCAATTCGTCCCAAGCACCCCTACATTCAGGCATGAGCGGGAGTGCCTATGCAGAACGAACGTGAACCCAGCGCCGGCTGGCATGCCACCACCATCCTGATGGTGAAGAAGGGCGGAAAGACCGTGATCGGCGGCGACGGGCAGGTGAGTCTGGGCCAAACCATCATCAAGGGAAACGCCAAAAAAGTGCGTCGGCTCGCCAAGGGCGAGGTGATCGCGGGCTTCGCGGGCGCTACCGCCGATGCTTTCACCCTCTTTGAGCGTTTGGAGGCCAAACTCGAGCAATATCCCGGGCAATTGATGCGCGCCTGTGTCGAGCTCGCGAAGGATTGGCGCACGGATCGGTATCTGCGCCGTCTCGAGGCGATGATGCTCGTCGCGGATAAAAACACCGGCCTCGTGCTTTCCGGTACCGGCGATGTGCTGGAGCCCGAAGGCGGCATCATGGGCATCGGCTCGGGCGGGATGTACGCCCTCGCCGCTGCGCGTGCTCTCGCCGAAACCGATTTCGGGGCAGAAGAGATCGTGCGTCGTTCCATGCAAATCGCGGGCGATATCTGTGTGTACACGAACCATTCGCTCGTGATTGAGAGTATTGAAGCATGATTTCCGAACCCGTTCTGCGGCTCGCGACCGCGCGCGAAATTCTCACTCTTGAGCAGGCCGAGAGCCTGCGTGCTTTGGTCCGTGAGGAGGCCGCGCGAGAATTTGAGCCCGAGCCCGATCATGAGAAACTGCGCTTCATCGCCGGGTTTAGCGATGTTTTCGTGGTGATCGGCATCGGGTTGTTTCTCGGTGCGGCAAGTTATTTCCTGATGGACCATACGACCCCGCTTATCAGTTGGCTCAGCCTCGCCTTGCTGTCGTGGGGGTTGGCGGAGTTGTTTACGCGCCGTCGCCGCATGGCCTTGCCAAGCATTATTCTGCTCTTGGCATTCGCCGCGACTGCGCTGGGCTCGGCGTATATGCTCATTGCGAAGATCTGGGGGTTTCATCCGTCTGGCGCACCTTGGACATCGGACGCGCGACTCGAACATATCGGCTTCGGCCTTGCTGGCCTCGTCACCTGCGGGTTTGTGGGGCTGCATTACTGGCGTTTCCGCGTGCCGCTGACGATTGCGGCGGGTGTAGCGTTTCTGTCGGGTGCCTTCTTTATCTTCCTCACGGTGCTGGCGACAGATTTTGTCACACGGTTTGGTGGCTGGATCATCTTCGCGATCGGGCTTGTGATTTTCTGGCTGGCCATGCGCTTTGATCAGAGCGATCTCAAGCGCGAGACCCGCCGAACTGATATCGCCTTCTGGCTGCATTTGCTCGCAGCGCCCGTGATCGTCCATTCCTTCATCCAGCAGGTATTCGACGGTGTGTCAGATGTGACGATGACCAAAGCTTTGGGTCTCATCGCGCTCTTTCTCGTTCTGGCGCTGATCGCCCTCCTAATCGACCGGCGCGCCATTCTGGTGTCCGCGCTTGTTTACGCTGGCATCGCCTTCGGCACTCTGTTCCAGAAAACCGCCCTGACAAATGCCACCGTTCCAGCTTCGCTGCTTGTGCTCGGAGCTTTCATCATCGGACTGAGCGTCGGTTGGCAACCCTTGCGCCGTGCCACTTTGGCATTCCTGCCCGATCTCCTACGTCGCAAACTTCCTACAATCTCTCAGGCTCAAACCCAATGACCTCCTTTTCCCCCCGCGAGATTGTTTCCGAGCTTGATCGCTTCATTGTTGGCCAAAAGGAAGCCAAGCGCGCCGTGGCGATCGCGCTTCGTAATCGCTGGCGGCGTCAGCAGCTCACCGGCGCGATGCGCGAGGAGGTTTTGCCAAAAAACATCCTGATGATCGGCCCCACGGGTTGCGGGAAAACCGAAATCGCGCGCAGGCTCGCGAAACTCGCGGGCGCACCGTTCCTGAAGGTCGAGGCCACGAAATTCACGGAAGTCGGGTATGTCGGCCGCGATGTCGAGCAGATCGTGCGCGATCTCGTCGAAATCGGCATCGGGATGGAGCGCGAGAAGCGGCGCAAGGATGTCGAAGCCAAAGCGCATTTGGCGGCTGAGAATCGCGTGCTCGATGCGCTCGTGGGCTCCACCGCCTCGCCTGCGACACGCGATGCCTTTCGGCGCAAGCTCCATGCCGGTGAATTGGCCGACAAAGAAATCGAGATCGAGCTTCAGCCGCAATCGTCAGGCATGCCGATGTTCGAAATCCCGGGAATGGGCGGGCAGGTCGGGGCGATGAATCTGAGCGATATGTTTGGCAAAGCCTTCGGCCAGCGCGGCAAACCGCGCCGCTTGAGCGTGAAGGATGCCTATGAGCCTCTGCTCGCCGAAGAGAGCGACAAACTCATCGATTCCGATCGCATCACGGCCGATGCAATCCGCGCCGTGGAAGAAAACGGCATCGTTTTCCTCGATGAAATCGACAAGATCGCGGCACGCGACGGCCGCGCCGGTGCCGATGTTTCCCGCGAGGGAGTGCAGCGCGATCTGCTGCCGCTGATCGAGGGCACAACGGTTTCGACGAAGCACGGCCCGGTGAAAACCGATCATATCCTCTTCATCGCCTCGGGCGCCTTTCATGTGTCCAAACCCTCGGATTTGCTGCCGGAATTGCAGGGTCGCCTACCGATTCGCGTGGAATTGAAGCCTTTGGGCGAAGAGGATTTCCGACGCATCCTCACAGAAACCGAGGCCTCGCTGATCAAGCAATATGTGGCGCTGATGGGCACGGAGGGGCTTGTGCTCTTGTTCTCCGACGATGCCATCGCGGCGGTCGCGAAAGCGGCGTTCGAGGTGAATTCCAATGTCGAAAACATCGGTGCGCGCCGTCTGCAAACCATCTTGGAGCGCGTTCTTGACGAGGTCAGCTTCACAGCAACCGATCGCGCGGGCGAGACCGTGACGGTCGATCGCGCCATGGTTGAGCGCGAAGTGGGTGCGCTCGCAAAAAACGCCGATCTCTCGCGGTTTATTTTGTAAGGGCGGGTTTGACCTCGCTGCTCTGATCGCCCAAAACGGAGCCATGTCGCTCGCAGTGCCGTTCACGATCGTCGGATCGGCCACCCTGCTTTCGCGGGTGACGGGCTTCGTGCGCGATATTCTCGTGGCAGCCCTGCTCGGCACCGGCGCGATTGCCGAGGCCTATGTCGCGGCCTTTCTCATCCCCAATCTCGTGCGCCGGATGATGAGCGAAGGCGGCCTGCACGCTGCTGTCGTGCCGCGCCTCGCGCGTCTTGAGCAGGAAGGAGGTCCGAAAGCCGCGCGTGTCTTCGCTGATGATCTCCTTGCGATGCTCTCGGTTGTGGCCATCCTTGTGGTGCTCGTCGCCGAGATTTTCATGCCGCAGATCATGAGTGTGCTCGCGCATGGTTTTGTGAACGATCCGCAGAAATTCGAAAATGCTGTGCTGTTTGCGCGTATTGCCTTTCCATTCGTGGGTTTTACGCTGGTTTTGGCGCTTTACGCCGCCCTTCTAAACTCCGTGGAGCGCTATGCGGCCGCCGCTCTGGTGCCGGTCGTGTTGAACCTGTTGCTGATCGGCGTGATGGTCGCCTTGCTTGTAATGACCGACATCTCGCAACGCCGCGCCGGCCTGTTTCTTGTGATCACCATTCTTGCTGCTGGGGTGATCCAGCTTGTCCTGCTGGCGATTTCGGTGTCGCGCTCTGGCTTTTCCCCATTTCCGCCGCTGTCGTCGTTTCGCTCGAGTGGACTGAGCGTCGATGCGCGCGCCGTGTTGCTGCTGGCCTTCCCAGGCATGCTGATCGCGGGCGCCGGGCATATTCATCTCGTGTTGGCGAGCCAGTTCGCTTCGCTCACGCCGCGCGGCCTCGCCGCCTTGTATTTTGCCGACCGTTTGTTTCAACTGCCCCTCGGATTTGCGGCTTCCGCGATTGGTATCGTGCTGCTGCCGCGCATTTCGCGCGCATTGCAGGCCCGTGACGAAGCGGCGTTGAATTCGGCGCGTGGCGAGAGTTTTCATTTCGCCGCTTTGCTGATCCTTCCGGCCGCAACGGCGCTTTATTTGCTTTCCGACCCGATCATTTCAGTGCTGTTCCAGCGTGGCGCATTCTCGGCGGAGGATACGCTGGCGACAGCGGCGAACTTGCGGGTTCTCGCATTGGCTTTGCCGGCTTTTGTGCTCGCGAAAATCATCTTGCCGGAATTCCTGGCTGAAGAGCGCATGCGCGTACCACTGATCGCGGCCTTTCTGGCTTGCATGGGCAATATTGGTAGTGTGCTCGTCTTGCGCGAGACATACGGTACGCTGGCTCCGGCGATGGGTGTCGCGATCGGCGCCTGGTTCTATGCCGCGCTCTTGATGGTTCTGGCTCGAAACCGGCTGCGCTTGGGAATTTCCGCGCTCAAAGGCCTGCTGGGCGCGGCTCTCGCCACTATCGGCATGGGTGTCACGCTGTTTTTTCTAGTACGTGTGATGATGCCGTTTCTGGATCCCGCCCACGGATTTCTCATAAAAGGCTCTGCGCTTAGCGTGCTCTGCCTTGCCGGACTAGGCCTTCATCTCGGTCTCGCCCGTCTCCTCGGCGTGCTCGATCTGAAACGGTTTCGAGTCGAACCCTGAGTCAGCGGCTTGCGACGACCTCTTGGCGTTGCTAAGAGCCGCGACACCTCGAACAGGGGTGAACCGAGCGCGTTTCCACCTGCACCGGTCTGGCAAGGATCAATCGAAGTGACCGCTTATCCCGCTCTCGCGCCGTTCCAACCGCGCGTTTTCTCCGGCATGCAGCCGACCGGCAATCTCCACCTCGGCAATTATCTCGGCGCGCTCCAGCGCTGGGTGAAAATGCAAGACACGCATGATTGCGTCTATTGCAT